>WQZD01000002.1 GCA_009780915.1 Propionibacteriaceae bacterium | reverse complement strand
GCGCGCCGTCAACGCCCGGGGACATTTCCCCAATGACCAGGCTGCACTAAAGTGTCTCTACATGGTGACGCGCAGCCTCGATCCGACCGGCAAAGGACGAGTCCGTTGGATCAACCGGTGGAACGCAGCTTTGAACGCTTTCGCCATCACCTTCGAAGGACGCCTTGCCCCATCGGAGGACAACTAAAATGAAAACCGCCAACCGCCCGCCCACCGTTAATCTGACACTCCCGTAATGGGGGGTGTTCCGTCACACTGTCTGGTTCTGGCACAACTCGCTCCCCTACACTGCTATAGTATCATTATTGATACTGGATGATCATGCCAAGCGTCGCCGCTCTCCTCGCCCAGATGCAGACCAACCCAAAGAGTGTTCGTTTCGCGGATCTGGAGCGCGTCTACCACGCCTTCTTCGGCGAAACCAGACGATCAGGCGGCTCGCACAGGGCTTACACAATGCCATGGGCGGGTGACCCTCGGGTGAGCATCCAAGACTTCCACGGCGAGGCCAAGCCGTACCAAGTCAGGCAAGTCCTGGCCGCAATCGACAGGCTGAAGGAGGACGAGAAGTGAACAACGTCGCGGATCACTACACGTACCGAGTGCACTGGTCACCCGAGGACGATCTCTATGTCGGGACGGTCGCCGAACTGCCGTCGCTGTCGTGGCTGGCGTCTGACCAGAGCGCGGCGTTCGCGGGCATCCAGCGCGCGGCACGGGAGACGGTGTCTGATATCGAGGCCGACGGTGACCCTGTGCCACCGGCGTTGGCCGACCGGGAGTACTCCGGGAAGTTCATGGTCCGGGTGCCACCAGAGGTACATCGCCAGTTGGTGATCGAGGCAGCTGAGCAGAACGTGTCGTTGAACCGCCTAGCAGCCTCAAGACTCGTGCGTGCCTCAAGGGTCTGGCCTGTCTGACGTGTCGCGCGGAGTATGGGAACGGACAACTCTTTACCAATGTTGGTAAAGAGTTGTCCATGACAATTCGAGACGAGTTATGGGACATGAGCGGCTCGGCAATAGTGTAACGGTTCCGTTATACTATTGGCATGATCGGTGATCAGCTTGCGCGCAACGTGTTGTGGGATGTTGCTGAGACGCAGCATGGCTTCATAACTGCGAAACAGGCTGCTGGATTAGATATCGACAAGCACAGTCTGCAGATGCTCGTTGCACGCGGCACAGTTGCGCGGGTCGCCCATGGCGTGTACCGCTTCCCGCAATTCCCAGTCAGTCAGTACGACCCGTTCATGCTGGCCGTGTTATGGACTCGCGCCGGCGAGGCGTGCCTGAGCCATGAGACGGCGCTCGCGGCCTACGAGATCAGCGACATCAACCCGAACGTCATCCACATCACCGTCGCCAAGCAGCGCCGTCTGCGCCGTGCCAAACCGGACGGGTACGCCATCCACCACGAGGATCTAACCCCCAACCAAATCGGCTGGTGGCAGGAAGTCCCGACCGTCACGGCAGCCGCTGCAATCACCCAGTGCATCGACTATGGGACGCCCACTTACCTGCTGCGCCAAGCGCTGGAACGCGGCCACCGTGACGGCTACCTGACCAGCGACAATCGCGACCGTTTGGCCCAAGCATTGGAGGCCCGCCATGCCCGCTGAACACGTCATTCCGTCACGGATCGCGACGCTGATTGGCAGGCTGGCGCCGAAGACCAAGCAGCCGGTATCGGCGGCGGTGTTGTCGAACTGGATCGCCAAGGCTGAAAGTCAGGTCGGTTTGGAGGGCAAAGGTGGGCGGCTCGGCTGGTTGGTCGCCTCGTCGGTGGCCATCGCCGCGATCCAGCGTGCCGTTGACGAGGACGGGCGGCGACTATTTCTCTTGAAGGGTGGAACATGGCTGCAGCATCGCTTACCAGCCAACGCTCGCACAACGAGGGACATTGACGGTTTGGTGCGCGGCGACATTGACGTATTCCTGCGCGTCTTGGAGCAGGTGTTGACCGAGCCATGGGGACCGGTGACGTTGCGTCGCGGTCCTGTCGAGGTGATCGACGTGCCGAACAGGATCATCAAACCACGTCGGTTCGACATCATCATGGAGCTGCGCGGCGTCACCTGGCGTCGCATCCAAGTCGAGATCTCGCCAGACGAGGCAGGCATTGGGGACACATCCGAAGCTGTTGAGCCAACCCCGCTAGACAGGTTCGGCCTGCCCGATCCTGACGTGCTCGTCGGCATTGCGATGCGGTTCCAGATCGCCCAGAAACTACACGCCGCCTCCGACCCGCACGATCCACCCCGATTCTTGAATGATCGTGCCCGCGATGTCCCCGATCTGTTGCTGCTACGCGACCTGGCCCGCGAAACCGGCGCGCCGACTCTCGCCGAGATCAAGAACGCGGGGATTGCCGTGTTCGAGGCACGCGCAGCAGAAGCCACTCAGCTCGGTTATCCGGCCCGGCACTGGCCGCCCGTCGTCACCGGGCACGCGCATTGGCAAGACGACTACCGTCGTGCCGCCGAATCGACTGGCATCGACTTGACGTTCGAAGAAGCCGTTACGGAAATCAACGCCTGGATCGCCGAGGTCGCCGCCGTCCAATAGAAGCCATCATGTGGCCAGGTGCTCGCGTGGCATCGGATGTCCGGTGCCGGACAAAACTATCCCATTTTCGGTATAGTCTTGTCCCTTCAAGCGGGTCAGCCGCCGTCGCGGGCCCCCGTAATCTCGGATAGCCGCCCACACCCCGGATACCCTGCAATTGCCCCGGAAATCAACCGCTGCCAACCACCAACATACGGTGAGCCGCTCACCACGGAAGAGACGGTATTCCCTTGTCAAACCAGGAAACCGCCGATAACCGGCGCTGTTCACCACCAACCGAATTGGGCACCGACCCGCCAAGGGGTCGCAGGTTCACATCCCGCTCGCGAACTGAACCGGGCTGCCCGCAGTGCTCGCAGGTCTTTTCCGACATCTCTTCGGCCGCCGGATTCGTTAATCGAGCTTCGGCCACTCGGCGTCATAGCTGATCCATCGGCCCCACCTATCAGGGGATACGCATCATGATCGTCGTCAGCCATCTTGGTTCCTTGCATCTCAAGTATCCTCGAAGCCGGGTCTGACATGTCCGGCGTATCCGTTGCCGTGCTTGGCGCGGCGTATTGCGAGGTGAGTTTGCGCGTGAAGGTTTGTTGGCCGTGTATTTGCGATATTTTTTGCAGAATCTCACCTGGATGGTAAGATACTGCAAATAGGAGGCGACCGTGGATGCATTACGGTTGATGACACAAGCACCGCTGCGGACTGTGCGGCCGATGATGCTGCGCAACGTCTACGCTAACCCCGACAAGGAGCTGGCCCGGCTCTGTAATCAGGGCTATCTCGTCCAACTTGCGCGCGGGACGTATCTCGTCAAACCAGACACTGTGCCAACCACCCAGGCTTGGGCTCCGCCGCTGGAAGTGGCCGCGATGGCGTACGCCACGGCGGCCTACCATCCGGACACGCCGGTGCTGTACGGCATCAGCGCCGCCCGCCACTGGCACGCCATCCCACGAGCCATCGGCGTCGCTATTGTGGCCGTGCCTCGCCCGCATCGGCCCGTCGTTCTACACACTGGTGGCCGGGTTGAGTTCACGGTGCGCAGTGTCAGCCTACTTGACTCCCAGCCTGTCGACACGGTTGTCGGTTTGATGCGCGTCACGACGCCGGAGCAGACACTGGTCGACCTGGTGGCGTGGCCGCAGTTGGGGGGCATGCCTGAGCAAGCGATCCAGGCGGCCACGCAGATCATTCCACAAGTTGATGCCGGGCAGCTTGAGCAGTTGTTGGAGCGCCAGCCCGCAACCGTTACACGGAGAGTCCACGCGGTGCTGAAGGAGCCATGACATGTCACACAATGACGACGTTTCCCGAGCTGACGTGCCCAGTCGTGGTAAGCCTGGCCTGGGTGTAGGGCACGTTGATCCCTTTGGCTTGATTGCTGCTGACCTTGAGCAATGGCAAACCCACTTTGGGGTAAATACCGACCAGACGAGCGGCTACCCCCGTCATTGGTCCATGCCAGCTCATCAGCCAACCGAGCAAACCTGGCACGATGCGCTCGACCACCAGTGTGTCGTGCAAGTCACCGCCGCTGAGGCGTACACCACTGTTTTCGAGAACTGGCGAGCAGTTGTCGAGGCACAAGGCAGCGAGTTCTGAGTGCCCGTCACCGGGCCGACACCCGACCTATGCTTGCTATGCTTCGACAATGACCCAGATCATGATCAAAGCCGGGATCACCCCTGGAAGCACGGACCTCGTCGACCTGTACTCCTCCGTCGGATGGTCGGCGTACACCCAGGATCCATCCCGCCTCCAGGAAGCTGTGCGACGGTCTCTCCTCACAGCGACCGCCTGGGAGGACGACCGACTCGTCGGCCTAGCCCGTGTCGTCGGCGACGCGGTCTCGATCATCTACATGCAAGACGTGCTCGTCCACCCCTCCCACCAACGCAAAGGTATCGGCCGTGCTTTGGTGAGGGAAGTCTTCTCCCCGTTCGCCGATGTTCGCCAGCATGTCTTACTGACAGATTCTGAGCCCGGTCAGACCGCGTTCTACACCTCCCTTGGCTTCACCGATATCCGGGACATGCCAGGCGGCCTCCGATCCTTCGTGCGTATCTTCACAGGGGATACCGACTGATCCGACCTAGGTGTTCTTCCTACCGGTCATGTCTCCAGAATCCCCCCGGCAGGGATGTGAGGATTCTCTCCTCACGATGATCCGTCCAGGACGGTGTCGGCTGCGCTGAGGATCTTCTTGACGTCCACGGATAGCCGCCGCACAGAGCCGATGCCGACAGCCTTGGCGGCTTTGACGGTGGGGAGCATCACGGCCAACTGGCGCCGGGCCTCTCTCAGCGCGGTCAGCGATTGCTGGGACACGACTCCTGTGGATCGCTCGGAGGCGACGACCCCCATGGCTGAGCGTACGGCACCCATCCTGGACCGTACGACGTCGGTCGTGCGTACCGGCAGGACGAACCAGGCCGCCACGGCGGCGATGACGCCTCCCACCACGATGCCGAGCACGCGGTGGCCGAGGAGGTGCACGCCGCCTTGACCCATGTACCCGTACAGGAACGCCAGACCGGCGGTGACGCAGGCGGCCCAGTACACATACCCGAAGACCCTCACCGCGGCCGCCACGGCGATCACGACGAAAATGGCGACGACCGAGCGTGAGTCACCCGCCGGCCACGCCCCCACGAGGAGGGTGGCGGCGACCGTGCCGATCAGGGCCCCCACGAGTCGCTGGGCGCCTTTCCACAGCACGTCCCCTCTCCCCCGGTTGTTGGTGAGGACGATGACAGCGGTCAGGACGGGCCACACCAGGTGGGCGCTGTCGATGAGGTCGGCTGCGACGAAGGCCGCGCCGACGGCGATGAGGAGTTGGACCGCCATGCGAGTGCTGGACAACAGCCGCCGTCCACGGGCCAGCGCGGGAGGCGGGGGGTCGCTGGGATCCGTCGATCGGCTCAGGAAGGCGACAGCCACGGTCCACACACAGGCGACGAGCCCCGCCAGCGCCATCCACCCTATGGTCGTCCACGACGCCTGTGACGGCATCGGGGACACCAGGACAGATATCACAGCCACGCTGGCGACCAAGCCCACAGACCTCCACGCAGCGCCCCATCGGCGTACCCATGTCGCCCACGCTGCCAGGAGGGCGAAGATCCCGCCACCGAGGACACGCCACCAGCCGCCCGCGACGGACCCGACGCCCGCCATACCGGCCACCAGGACACATACGATCAATGCCACGCATGCCTGCGCCCATCGCACACGTCGGATGGAGTCGACGACGCGGGGCAGACTCACCCCCAGCATGACCGCCATCACCACGGCCATCAGCGGCGGCGTCCACCAGCGTCCCAGTTGGCCCATGGTCCAGAAGACCGGGAGGACGACGACCATGGTGGCCAGCATCGACCGAAGAGCCAGACCGACACGGCCCTGCCATCCAGCGCGCATGGCCGGCACATCTGACGGGAGGGGCGACGTGCCCTGTGCAGCCATGGGGGCCTCCATCGATGTGCGTGTCGCGTCAGGAACGTTTCGCGCGGGGCTTGACCTGGATGTGGATGGGAGTCCCCACGAAGCCGATCTCCTCGCGCAGACGACGCTCGATGAAGCGTACGTACGGCGCGTCCAGATCACCTGTGGTGAACAGCACGAACGTCGGAGGACACGACTGCGGTTGCGTGCCGAAGAGGATACGCGGCTGCTTGCCGCCACGAACCGGGTGCGGATGCGCGGCCACCGTGACCCCGAGGAGGGCGTTGAGGCGTCCCGTGGACACCCTGGTCTCCCAGCCGAGGAGGGCGGCCTCGATGGCGCGGGACAGCTTCGACGTGTTGCGCCCGGTCAGGGCGGAGATGTTCACGCTGGGCGCCCAGGCGAGGTGCGGAAGGTCGCGCTCGATCTCACGATCCAGGTACCGTCGGCGCTCCTCGTCCACCAGGTCCCACTTGTTGAAGGCGATCACCATGGCACGACCCGCCTCCTCGACCATCGCCAAGATGCGCAAGTCCTGTTCGGTCACAGGCGCGGACGCGTCGATCACGACCACGCACACCTCGGCGCGCTCGATGGCGCTCTGCGTGCGCAGCCAGGCGTAGTACTCGTGGCCGGACGCCTCTTTGACCCGGCGGCGGATGCCGGCGGTGTCGATCATGCGGTAGGTCTCCTCGCCGATCTCGACGATCTCATCGACCGGGTCGACGGTGGTGCCTGCGACGTTGTCCACCACGGAGCGTTGCTGCCCGGACAACTGATTGAGCAGGGACGACTTCCCGACGTTCGGCTTCCCGACGATGGCCACCCGGCGGGGACCGCCCTCAGGTTCGGGGATGCCGTCCATGTCCGGCAACTCGGCCAAGATCGCGTCGAGGAGGTCCCCCGATCCCCGCCCGTGCAGGGCGGACACCGCGTACGGCTCCCCCAGCCCCAAGTTCCACATCGACGCCACCTCAGGCTCCTGGCGCATGTCGTCCACCTTGTTGGCAGCCAGGACGACAGGCTTCTTGGCCTTGCGCAGGACGCGGATGACGGCTTCGTCCTCCGTGGTCGCCCCGATCATGGCGTCCACGACGAACACCACCGCGTCCGCCATGTCGACGGCCAGTTCGGCTTGCTCCGCGATCTGGGCGGCCATCCCCTTCGCGTCGGGCACCCACCCCCCGGTGTCCACGATCACGAACTCGCGACCGTTCCACTCCGCGTCATAGCTGACCCTGTCGCGGGTCACGCCGGGCACGTCTTGAACCACGGCCTCACGGCGCCCCAAAATACGATTGACCAATGTGGACTTGCCCACGTTGGGCCGACCGACGACTGCGACCACAGGCTTCATACCAACTCCTTCAACTGATCAATCATACCCGGCCATCGGAAACCAGACCGAACGCAGCCCCTTGACATCCCCAGCATCGGCGGGGCAGACTGCATGCTGCACATTCGACACAAGGACAGCCATGACACTCAGCGCGGAACAGGAATCGTGGGCCACAGTCCTCACAGATATTGAACGTGAGTTGCTTGATCTTGTGGCGCAGCGCCTCGCTGGTCGTCATCTGAGCACCCTCGGCCCCCTGGATGTGCTGGCTGATCGGATGGTCGCCGCCCTGCCTCAGCCGGCGGTGGGGGACCTTCCGGATGTCGGTGGAGTGTACACGACGAGCAGACTTGTCGATTATCTGGGGATCTCTCGCCAGACCCTGTGCCACTTGATCGAGCGTCGCCGCGTCTTGCATCTGACCGACGCCTCCGGTGTCAACGTCTTCCCCGCCTTCCAGTTCGACGCGCACGGCAAGCGACTCCCCCACCTGTCCGATGTGCTCGACGCGCTCGACAAGACGACCGATGACCCATGGCGTTGGGCGGTGTGGCTCATCACCCCTGACGGTGACGGGCGCACACCGGTCGAGCGACTGCGCGACGGGCAGTGGCACGACGTCGTGCACGCCGCCCGCGCGCACGGCGTCAGCGCACAGTGATTCCCGCGCTCCGAGCCAACATGAGGATCTGATCCACGACCTCGCCAGGGGTGAGGAAGGTGGAGTCGATGGTGGCCACCCCGTCCGCGGCGACGGTGAAGTTGACCAGGGTGGAGTCATCCTTGTCACGGCGCACCACTTGGTCGCGCAGTCCGGCCTCGTCGACCCGACCGCCCAACTCGGCGCCCCGCCGAGCCATCCGCTCCGCTTCGTCAGCCGTCAACAAGACACGCACATCGGCGTCGGGCGCGACCACGGTGGTGATGTCGCGACCCTCCACGACGAAGGAGTCCGAGGCGAGGAGTTCCCGCTGACGCCGGACCAGTTCCGTACGACAGTCGGGGTTGACCGCGATCCTGCTCACCCACGCGGAGACCTCGGGGTCCCGGATGGCGTCAGTGACGTCGACGCCCCCGAGCGTCACACCAGCACGATCAGGGTCTGTGGAGATGTCGAGGTCCATGTCGCAGCAGAACTGCGCCACGTCGGCGGGCTCGGTGAGTCCCGCGCTCATGCAGCCGACGGCCGCGGCCCTGTACATGGCGCCCGTGTCGAGGTAGCGGCACCCCAGACGCCTCGCGGTCGCCTTGGCCGCCGTGGACTTCCCCGAGCCCGACGGCCCATCGATGGCAATGGTGAACATTGTTATTTCCCTTCTCGTGTCTTCTAGGCTCTCAGCGTCCATCCGGCGTCTCGGATCGCCTGTTCCAGCCCGTCGACCCGCTCAGGATCGACGGCGATGGACATGTACCCGACTTCGCGCGCACGGTCGTGCTCGATCCTCAAGTCTTCGACGTTGACCCCCACGGCGTCGATGTCCGCGAACAGGCGCGCCAAGGCGCCGGGCGAGTCGGGGATCTCCACGACGACGAACTGATAGTCGTGAGGCGTGCGCCCGTGTTTGCCGGGGAGCGCCCGTGCGCCGTCATTGCCCGAGGCGAGGAACGCCGCCACGGCGTCGGGCGAGTCCAGATGGGTGCGTACCCGGTCCCACGCCTCGTTCAGGATCGCCAGTTGGGCGCTGATCGCCTCATGGTTGGCGGTGATGATCTGCGTCCACATGGCGACATCGCTGGCCGCGATCCGGGTCACGTCTCGCACGCCCTGTCCCGCCAGCCTCAGGTGGGACGGAAGGACGCCGCGCAGATTGCCCGCCATCAGCGAACTGAGGATCTGGGGGACGTGGGAGACCTCCGCGACCGCCTGGTCGTGCTCCAGGGAATCCATGTGCTCCACATGGGCGCCGGACACAAGCGCCATCCGCTCGACCTGGGCGCGACGGGCGGGTTCCTGGTCCTCGTCGACGATGATCACCCAGGTGCGGTCCACGAACAGGTCGGACCGGGCGGTCAGCGGTCCGCTGCGCTGGGAGCCCGCCATGGGATGGGATCCGATGTACCGAGACACATCCGCCCCCGCATGGCGCACATGCGCCATGATCGGCGCCTTCACCGACGCCACATCGGTCACGGTCGCGCCAGGGTGCGCACGGAGGGCGTCCACGACGACCGGACCCGTCATGGTGGGAGGCACGGCCACCACGACGATGTCGACATGGTCGGGTGACTCGACCGACCCCGCACCCAGCCCGGCTGCGACGAGGGCGTGGCTGGACGTGAGATCCTGCAGGAAGACGCGATAACCGTGCTCGGTGAGGGCCAATCCCAGACTCGTCCCGACGAGCCCTGCGCCGATGACGAGCACGGTGTCGCCCGTCGCCACACCCGTGGGCGTGGGGTCAGTCACCGGACTGTTCCGTGGACGCGCGACGCTTCCTGACCGGCTTGGGCGTCGATTCGGGCGCGGGAGTCGCCGAAGCGGCCTCCGGGGCGGCGGTCGCCGCGGCCTTGCGTCGGCGGGTCGGCTTGGTCGGTTCGGGCTCGCGGATCATGTCGGCGATCTGCTCGGGCGTCAGCCGACGGAACTTGCGCACTTGAGGACGCGTGCGGTCCAAGAGCGCCACTTCCAAGGAGTCCGGGGTCAGGTCTGTGCCTCCCCGAGGATCGGCGCCCAGGGCCTGGATGGCCGCCCGCACACAGTCGGCGGCCGACGACGTTGAGGAATGCGTCCCCCGCAAGGCGTCGCCCACGGCCTCCGAGGCGCCGCCGATGACGGCGAACTCGGCTTCGTCGGTGATCGAGCCGTCGAAGCTCAGCCGGTAGATCTCGTCCTTCTCGGGGGTGGGGCCGACCTCGGCGACCACCATCTCCACCTCGTAGGGTTTCTCCATGACAGAGGAGAAGATGGCGCCGAGCAGTTGGGCGTACGCCCCGGCCAGCATCCGTCCCGTCACGTCGCGCCGGTCGTAGGCGTACCCTCGCACGTCCGCATGACGGATCCCCGCCACGCGCAGGTTCTCGAACTCGTTGTAGCGCCCCACGGCGGCGAACCCGATCCGGTCGTAGATCTCGGAGATCTTGTGCAAGGACTTGGAGCGGTTCTCCCCGATGCACACGATGCCGTCGGCGTACCTGGCCACGACGACCGAACGCCCCTTGGCGATGCCTGCCCGGGCGAACTCGGCGCGGTCCTTGACCTGCTGTTCGGGCGAGACGTAGAAAGTAGGCTGGCTCACAGACGTGCCTCCGGTCCATCAGGGCGAATCGACCGCGAGGCGAGGACGCCTCGGGTGACCTCGGCGATCTCAGCCTCGGGAATCTGGGTGGCGCCCTGCGCGGTCACGCGGACGACGACAGGGTAGATATTGCGCGCCACGTCCGGACCGCCTGTGGCGGAATCGTCGTCCGCGGCGTCGAAGAGCGCCTGGATGCACATGACCACCGCATCGTGGATGTCGGCCGCCGGCGAGTAGAGCTTCTTCAACGAGCCTCGGGCGAACAGGGACCCGGATCCGACGGCATGGTAACCGGTCTCCTCATAACAGCCGCCCGTGGCGTCATAGGAGAAGATCCGGGCACGCCCATGGTCAGCGTCCCACCCCACGAACAACGGGATCACGATGAACCCCTGCAGGGCCATGCCGAGGTTCCCCCGGATCATGGACGCCAGCCGGTTGGCCTTTCCGTCCAGTGTCAGAGGGGCGCCCTCGATCTTCTCGTAGTGCTCCAACTCGACGCGGAACAGCTTGACGACGTCGATGGCCAGCCCGGCCGATCCGGCGATGCCGATGGCCGAGTAGTCGTCGGCCGTGAAGACTTTCTGGATGTCGCGCTGAGCGATCATCGACCCCATGGTCGCCCGTCGGTCACCCGCCAACACCACCCCGTCGGATGTGGCCACCGCCACGATGGTGGTCGCCGTCGGGGACAAATCCTGGTTGGGACGTCCCGCGGCAGCGGACGGCAGCAGGTCGGGGGACGTACGGCCCACGAACCGGGTGAAAGAACTCGTCGGGTCCGCCAGGAAGGCCCGTGTCATCTCGTCGGTATTCATCGGGTCAAGCTTACTCGGTCCCTGTGACAAAGATGGCATGTGCACACACGCGCCCTGTCAGTCCTGATCCACGTCCCTTGTTTCGGGCATCGTGACGCCTCGGGGACGGGGACCGTCGTAGTCGTCGCCGTACGCGCCCGGCGCGGGACGACGCCGCTTCAGGGGCGCTGTGACCCCGTCCGCCAGACGTCGCGCGTGGATGATGAAACCCGTGTGGCCCCTGCCCGCATGACCCGGCCGAATGGCCAGGCCCTCGGCGTGCCACTCACGGACGTTCACCTCGACCGCACGCGGCTCGACCCATCCTTCATGGGCACGGATGGTGTCCATCGTGCGGCCCAACTGGGTCGTCGTCGCCACGTACACGCACAGCCAGCCGCCTGGTTCCAGCGCCTGATGCGCGACATCGACGCACTCCCAGGGTGCGAGCATGTCCAAGACGACCCGGTCCACCTTCTCACCGCCGTACGTGCTGACCAGATCGCCGACGCGCAGGCTCCACCCGGGGTGCTCGCCAGAGAAGAACTGCTCGACGTTCTTCTTCGCCGTCTCGGCGAAGTCCTCGCGACGCTCGTAGGAGTACAACTGCCCCTGCTCGCCGATGGCGCGCAGGATCGACACCGACATGCCGCCCGACCCGGCGCCAGCCTCCAGGACCCGCGCTCCGGGGAAGATGTCCGTGAACATCAGGATGTACGAGGCGTCCTTCGGGTAGATCACCGTGGCGCCACGCGGCATGGAGACGGTGTACTCCTCCAGAATGGGCCGCATCACGATGTGGGGCACGCCGAGAGTGGTGGGAACCACCACGCCCTCGGGCCCGCCGATCAGCAGGTCATGGTCGATCAGGCCGTTCGTCGAGTGGAACTGGGCGCCGTGGGCCAGTTTCACGTTGTGGCGGCGTCCCTTGGGATCCGTCACGCTGACGCGCTCCCCTTCGACGAGCGGGCCGCGACGCACTCCCGACCACGCGGGACGCAGGTCCTGGTCGTCGTCACCGATCAGGGCGGATGGGTCAGTCATCGTCTCACCTCACAGAGAAATAGTGGGCTTGGGGGTGGTGGACGATCAGCGCGTCCGTGGACTGCTCGGGGTGGAGCTGGTAGCCCTCAGACAGGGTCACGCCGATCGATTCCGGACCCAACAAGGCCGTCATCGTACCGCGTTGGCTCAAATCCGGGCATGCGGGATATCCGAACGAGAACCTCGCGCCCCGATAGGTCGCCTTCGACACCATGGCGGCCTTGTCGTCGGTCAGGGGTGCCAGCCCCCATTCGTCGCGCACACGGGCGTGCCACATCTCCGCGAAGGCCTCCGCCAACTGCACGGACAGGCCGTGCAACTCGAAATAGTCTCGGTAGGAGTCAGCGGCGAACAACTGGGCCGTTCGCTCGCTCAGGCGAGGCCCGGCGGTGACGACCTGAAGCGCCACCACGTCGGGGCCGTACGTCCTGGCCTCCTCCTCGTCGCGGAAGTAGTCGGCCACGCACAGTCGTGTGCGAGAGGCCTGACGGGGGAAGGAGAACCGACGCTGCCCGTGATCAGTGTCGAGGACGAGGTCGTCTCCGTCGCCATGGCAGGGCCAGTACCCCCACACCACCCGGAAGTCGGCCAGGCCCTCTTCGGCCACCCGATCCATCCAGTACCGCAGACGGGGGACGCCCACCTCGGCGGACAACTCCTCGTAGCTGGGCCCTTCTTTCCCGGGGGTGAGCCCCCACTGACCCGCGAACAGAGCTCGCTCGTCCAGCCAGGGCGCCACCTCGTCCAGCGTCGCCCTGCCCTCTCGACGCCCCGTGAACGGCGCGTGCGGGACCTCGACCTGACCGGGCACGGGGCGTGTCACGCCCGAACGCCCGGCGGTGTGGTCGACCACGGGAGCGGGCTGAGCCGCCCGTGGCGTCACCTGCGGCAGATCCCCGGTGCCAGCCTTGTGGGCCATGACGGCGTCCATGAGCGCCAACCCCTCGAAGGCGTCGCGGGCGTATCGCACCTGGCCCTCGTAGACCTGATCCAGATCGGACTCCACATACGCCCTGGTGAGGGCCGCTCCGCCCAGCAGGACGGGGTACTTCGAGCCCAGGCCCCGGTGGTTGAGCTCCTCCAGGTTCTCCCTCATGATCTGAGTGGACTTCACCAGGAGCCCCGACATGCCGATGGCGTCGGCGCCCGCCTCCTCGGCGGCGTCGATGATCTGGGCGATGGGGATCTTGATCCCCAGATTCACGACACGGTAGCCGTTGTTCGTGATGATGATGTCGACGAGGTTCTTCCCGATGTCGTGGACGTCCCCCCTCACGGTGGCCAGGACCAAGGTTCCCTTGTCCGGCCCCTGCACTTTGTCAAGGTGGGGCTGCAAGAAGGTGACGGCCTTCTTCATCACCTCCGCCGACTTCAGGACGAACGGCAACTGCATCCGACCCGAGCCGAACCTCTCGCCGACCTCTTTCATCGCGCCGAGGAGATCCTCGTTGATGATCGCCAGGGCGGGTTTGAGAGTCAGCGCTTCGGTGATGTCCTCCTCGACGCCGGTGGAGGAACCGTCCAGGATGCGGTGGAACAGGCGCTCCAGCACGGGACGATCCGTCTCCACGGGTTCGCGTGCGGTCTGGCTGGCGTCCTCGAACAACCCCAGGTAGGAGTCCAGGGGGTCCCGGTCGCCGTCCCTGCGGTCCCAGATGAGGTCGCGCGCGGCCTGAACCACCTCGGGCGCCAGCGCTGACAGCGGCAGGATCTTGGACGGATGCACGATGGCGCAGTCGAGGCCGGCTCGTCGGCACTCGTCCAAGAACACGGAGTTGAGCGCAGTGCGGGCGGCGGGTTTGAGCCCGAAGGACACGTTGGAGATCCCCAGCACGGTGTGGACCTCGGGGAACTCGGCATGGATCTGGCGCACGGCCTCGATCGTGTGGATGCCGTCGCGCCGGGTGTCTTCCTGCCCGGTGGCGATGGGGTACGTCAGGGCGTCGATGATGATGTCGCACGGATTCATGCCGTGCTGCGTGGTCAAGACGGACACGAATCGGCGTGCCAGAGCCACTTTGTGCTCGACCGTGCGCGCCTGCCCCTCCTCGTCGATGCACAAGGCCACCACGGCCGCGCCGTGCTCCTGGACGCACGCCATGGCTTGGGCGAACTTCGACTCGGGTCCCGTCCCTGAGCTGAAGTTGACCGAGTTGACGATCGCCCGGCCCGGGCACACCTCCAGGCCCGCCTGGATCACCTGCGGATTCGACGAGTCCAACTGCAGGGGGATGTCCACCTCGCGGGATATCCGCGACGCCAGTTCGGCCATGTCCGCCGGGCCGTCGCGGCCCACGTAGTCCACGCACAGGTCGAGGACGTGGGCGCCCTCCGCGACCTGTCCTTTGGCGATCTCGACGCAGCGGTCCCAGTCGGACGCGAGCATGGCGTCACGGAACGCTTTAGACCCCGAGGCGTTGGCGCGCTCCCCCATGGACAAGTAGGAGACGTCCTGACGAAGGCTGACCGCCGAGTAGAGGGAGGCCACCCATCCCGTGTCGCCCGCGGGACGGGACGGGTCGGCGACGTCACGTGGCGGCAGATCGTCGATCCGGGCCTTCAGCGCCGCGATGTGGGCCGGGGTGGTCCCACAGCATCCCCCGACCAGGCCGAGCGGGAAGCTCGACGTGAACCCCGCCAGCGCGTCGGCGAAGTCCTCCGGTGACAGGGGGTACGTGGCGCCGTCCGCGGTCAGCTGGGGCAGCCCGGCGTTCGGCATGCAGGTCAGAGGAACCGGGCACAGGCCCGCCAGATGTCGCAGGTGAGGGCCCATGGCCTCCGGGCCCGTGGCGCAGTTGATCCCGATGGTGTCCACCCCGAGGGGGATCAGCGTCGCGACCACGGCGCTCAGGTCGGAGCCGACCAGCATCGTCCCCGTGGTCTCCATCGTGACGGACACGAAGATCGGGACGTCCACCCCGGACGTGGCGACGGCCCGGGTGGCGCCGGCCACGCACGCCCGTACGGCCAGGAGGTCTTGGCAGGTCTCGATGAGGACCGCGTCGATCCCTTCAGCGATCATGGCTGTGACCTGCCGGACGGTCGCGTCGCGCAGGTCGGCGTACGAGACCTGTCCCAGGGTTGGCAACTTCGTCCCGGGGCCGATGGACCCGAGGACCCAGCGAGGGCGGCCGTCGCTCGCGACCTCGTCCGCCACCTCCCGTGCGATCCGTGCCCCGGCCCCGGCCAGGTCCTCCAGCGAGTCGAGCAGACCGTACTCCGACAACGCCGTGAGATTGGCGCCGAACGTGTTGGTCGTGACCATGTCCGCCCCGGCCAGGAAGTATGCCCGGTGGATCTGCGCCACGACGTCGGGACGGGTGAGGTTGAGCATCTCGTTGCACCCGTCGTACCCGCCGAAGTCCGCCTCCGTCAGAGCGAAGCCTTGCAGCATCGTGCCCATGCCGCCATCGGCGATCAGAGGACGACTGCCGAAGACGGAACGAAGGGGCGTGTGAGCAACCATAGAGAAAAGGATATGGCATGGATCGGTGAAACAAGTGGAGTCGAGGCATGTCCGCCAGCTATCATGCAGGGGAAAGGAGTGTCATGGAGATTCGCATACGTGAGGCGGACGCCGAACACGCAGGCGAGGAGGGGCGCGTCATCGCCGCCCTCGCCAAGGAGATTTGGACCGAGCACTACACCCCTCTCATCGGGGCGGACCAGGTGGCGTACATGCTGTCGACCGTCCAGTCCCCCCAGCGCATCGCCGAGGACATCGAGCAGCGTGGTTACCGCTATTGGATCGCCGAGGACGAGGAGACGGGGCGTCCCGTCGGATACTGCGGGGCGGTCCAGGAGGCCAATCGGCTGTTCCTGTCGAAGTTGTACGTCCTCAACTCCTATCGTGCCCATGGCTTGTCCCGCCAGTTCCTCAACCTTCTCGAGCACTGGCGCGTGGCCGCGGAACTGCCCACCATCCAACTGACCGTCAACAAGACCAACGCCGGCTCGATCGCGGCCTACGAGAAGCTCGGCTTCAGGACCGTCAAAGCCATCGTCACCGACATCGGGGGCGGCTTCTTCATGGACGACTACGTCATGGAATGGTCCACGCCGGGCCTGGACCAGGTGGCGACCCTGGTCCTGTGGCGCCACGGCACGACCGACTGGAACGTCCTGCACCGCTTCCAAGGCTCTAACGCCGACCCGCCGTTGAACGCGGAGGGCCAGGCCCAAGTCGCCATGTCCGCCCAGCACGTGGCCGTGTGGAAGCCCGACACGATCGTCTGCTCGCCCCTGGTGAGGGCCCGTCAGACGTCCGCCGCCGTGGAGTCGATCCTCGACGCGCAGGTCGACATCGACGATCGCTTGAAAGAACTCGACGTGGGCTCGTGGTCGGGTCTCACGGTCAACCAGGCCATGGCCCTCGACCCGCAGTACGCGGAGGCGCGGCATTACGGGCTCGACTACCGGCACGGCGTGACCGGCGAGACCGGCATGGAGGTCGGGGCTCGGATCGGGGCCGCGTTGCGTGAGTGCGCCCACGACGGACTGACGACCTTGGTGGTCTCCCACGGGTTCGCCCTGCAGATGGGGGTGGGCAACCTGTTGGGATGGTCGTACCCCCAGTCCCGGGCGCTGAGGGTGATGGCCAACTGCGCCATGTCCGTCCTGACCCGATCGGGTGACAGGTGGCGCCTGGACATGTGGAACCAGCGCTTCTAGCGCCTCGCTCCTCCAGCCCTGGGCGCCGCCCGGCGCCGCCCGGCGCCGCCCGCGCCGACGGGTCGCCTCACATGTCGATGAGGATCCGGCCGTCCGAGTCCACCGTCACCAGACGGTCCGAGACGTCGGGGCGGCGCGGCTTGTACTCTCCGTGGAACAGCGGGGATGAAATGATCATGTCTGCTGTCGCGGTGTTGCACGCCGTCGGCGCGTTCCACAGCGTCGCCAGTCGCAGCAGGGCTTTGACATCCGGGTCGTGGGGTTGGGGGGATTCTGGGTCCCAGAAGAAGAACAGCACGTCCAAGGTCCCGGTGGCGATCATGGCCCCGATCTGCTGGTCACCGCCCATGGGACCGGACAACAGCCGATGGACCTTCAAGCCGATCTCGTGTTCCAGCAAGGTTCCCGTCGTGCCGGTGGCCCACAGATCGTGGTGTGACAGTGTTCCCCGGTTGAAAGCGCACCATTCCATGAGTTCGCCTTTTTTATCGTCGTGAGCAACAAGACCTAGTCTCATCTCGTCTCCTCTCGCTTCGACCCATTCTCCCATGTTCGGCCCCTGCCGGATATCAGAACGACAGGGGGACGGCGGTCGCTGGGCGTGGCCTCGCCCCTGCCGCCAGCGCGACGCAGGGGACTGCACGCCTGTGCCCAGCCATGGAAGAATGGATGCCGTGACACGCACCCTTGACCTCGACATCACCGGGATGACCTGCGCGTCCTGTGTGGCCAGGATCGAGAAGAAACTGGGCAAGATGGACTCGGTGTCGGCATCGGTCAACCTCGCCACCGGGCGTGCGAGGGTCGTCACGCCCGACTCCACCTCGACGGAAGCCGTGGTCGCCGTGATCGAGGCGGCAGGGTACGGGGCCAGCCTGCACCAACCCGACCCCGAGCCGTCGCCTGACGCACCTGCCGTGGGGTCCCGACTGGTGGTGAGCGCCTGCCTGACCCTTCCCGTGGCCGCCATGGCGATGATCCCCCCCGCCCAGTTCCCGGGCTGGCAGTGGGTGAGCCTCGTCCTGGCCCTTCCCGTCGTGTCGTGGGGCGCCTGGCCCTTCCATCGGGCGATGGCGGTCAACCTGCGGCATCGGTCCGCCACGATGGACACCCTCGTCTCCTTGGGAGTCCTCGTCAGTTTCCTGTGGAGCGTGTACGCGCTGTGCTGGACGCCCGCCGGGGTTATGGGTATGAGGATGCCCCTCGAGTGGTTCCCCTCGCGCGAATCGGCGACGATGACCCTGTACCTCGAAGTGGGATGCGTCCTCACCGTCCTCATCTTGCTGGGCCGTCACCTGGAGGCTGGCGCGTCGCGCCGATCCTCCGCGGCCATCCGAGCCCTGCTCGACCTAGGCGCCAAGGACGCCACCGTCCTCGTCGATGGGACGCCCACGCCGATCCCCATCGACCAGGTGGCGGTCGGAGACCTCTGCCTCGTCCTGCCCGGAGAGAAGATCCCCACCGACGGCGTCGTCGTGGACGGGCACTCCGCCGTGGACGAGTCCATGCTCACCGGGGAGTCGATCCCCTGCGACCGGGGTCCCGGCGATCCGGTGGTCGGGGCGACGATGAACGCCCAGGGCCGCCTCGTGGTGCGCGCCACCCGAGTGGGGGCCGACACGCAGTTGGCCCAGATCGGCCGGCTCATCGAGCAGGCGCAGACGGGCAAGGCCCCCGTCCAACGCCTCGCCGACACGATCTCCTCCGTGTTCGTCCCCGTGGTCATCACCATCGCCGTGCTGACCTGGATCGGATGGTCGCTCACCGGCCACCCGGCCGCGCAGGCCTTCGCCGCCGCCGTGGCGGTCCTGGTGATCGCGTGCCCCTGCGCCCTGGGTCTGGCGACGCCGGCCGCGATCATGGTGGGCACCGGTCGGGGGGCGAGCCTGGGCATCCTCATCCGCGGTCCGCAGATCCTGGAGTCCACGCGCCGCATCGACACGGTCGTCCTGGACAAGACCGGCACCGTCACCAGCGGCCGCCTGAGCGTCGTCGACCTCATCGTGGACGATGGCGCCGATCCGTTCACCGTGTTGAGCGTGGCTGTGGCCGTGGAGTCCAACTCCACCCATCCTCTCGCCCAAGCGATCGCGTCGCATGCCCTCTCGCACGACGCCCCCCTCGCCCTCCCAGCCCTGTCCCATGTCGCTTCCCACGCCGGACTGGGCATGACCGCCCAGGTCGACGACGGGTCGGGAGCGGGATCGACGGTGTCGGTGGGCCGGGTCTCCTGGGTCGCCGAGTCCGCCACGATCAGCCCGCTGTTGGAGTCCGCACGCATCGACCACGAGTCCCGGGGCCGTACGGTGGTCGCCGTCGCATGGGACGGTCGTGTGCGGGGACTAATCGCGCTGGCCGACACCGTCCGTGCCACGTCCGCTCAGGCGGTGGCCGACCTGATCGCCTTGGGGACGACCCCGTGCCTGCTCACCGGGGACAACGCCACCGTGGCCCACAGCGTCGCCTCCCAGGTCGGCATCCAGCATGTGATCGCCTCCGTCCTGCCCGAGGGCAAGGTGGCCGTGGTCGCCGAGCTTCAGGCGCAGGGGCATGTGGTGGCCATGGTCGCCGACGGGATCAACGACGCGGCCGCTCTGAGCCAGGCCGACCTGGGCATCGCCATGGGGGCGGGCTCGGACGTCGCCATCGAGGCCAGCGACATCACCCTGGTCCGCGACGACCTGCTCTCGGCGGTGGACGCCATCCGTTTGTCCCGGGCGACACTGGGACGCATCCACATGAACCTCTTCTGGGCTTTCGCCTACAACGTCGCCGCGATCCCGCTGGCCGTCCTGGGGCTGCTGAACCCGATGGTGGCCGGCGCGGCGATGGCCTTCTCCTCGGTCTTCGTCCTGCAGAATTCCCTCTGGTTACGGCGTTTCACCCCGACACCGGCGCGCGACGTTGGCATATCACGGTAGACTGACTGCCGGTAGCCGAGGCCCAGCGCCTGGCAAACCCATGAACATTGTCCCCGCGCCACCGCGGGCCTCCAGTAAGGCAGTACCCTGACCGACTCATTGACGACCTTCGCCGACCTCGGCATCAACCCAGCCTGCGTGACCGCTCTCGCCGAAGCGGGCATCACACACCCCTTCCCCATCCAGGAGCAGGCCATCCCCATCGCCATGAAAGGCGTCGACCTCATCGGCCAGGCGCGCACGGGCACGGGGAAGACCCTCGCTTTCGGGCTGCCCATCCTGGAGAGGATCAATCGGGAACGTGACGACCTTCGCCCCCAGGCCCTGGTCATGTGCCCCACCCGTGAACTCGCCCTCCAAGTCGCCGACGACATCGCGACGGCTTCTCGCGGCATGAACGTGCGCGTGCTGACCGTCTACGGCGGAGTGGGGTACGAGCCCCAGTTGGAGCAACTGGCCAAGGGCGTCGACATCGTCGTGGGCACGCCCGGACGCCTCCTCGACCTGAAGAACCGCCGCGACCTCGACCTGGGCGCGATCTGCGTCCTCGTGCTCGACGAGGCCGACGAGATGCTGGACCTGGGCTTCCTCCCCGACGTGGAGAAGCTGATCGCCGCCACCCCCCGCGACCGTCAGACCCTGCTGTTCTCGGCCACCATGCCGACCGCCATCGTCTCCCTAGCGCGCACCCACCTCACGCAGCCGATCAACATCCGAGCCGAGGCGCACGACCAGGCGACCACCGTGCCGTTGACGACCCAGTTCGTCTACCAAGCCCACGACTTGGACAAGCCCTCCATCGTCGGCAAGCTCCTGGCGACCCCTGAGGCGAATCGTGTCATGATCTTCTGCACGACCAAGCGCGAAGTCCAGCGTCTCGCCGACGACTTGGATGAGCGTGGTTTCAAGGTCACCTGCATCCATGGCGATCTGAGCCAGGTCGTGAGGGAGAAGTCCCTGGCCAAGTTCAAGGCCGGGAAGGCGCAGGCCATCGTGTGCACGGACGTCGCTGCCCGCGGCATCGACGTCGACAACGTCACCCATGTGATCAACTACGACTGCCCCGACGACGAGAAGACCTACGTCCACCGCATCGGGCGTACGGCCCGCGCCGGGCGTACCGGCACCGCCGTGACCCTCGTGGACTGGAAGGACATCCCCCGCTGGAAGGTGATCAACCGAGCCCTCGAACTCGACTTCGCCAACCCGATGGAGGCGTACTCCACCACCCCGCAGCTGTTGGAAGACCTGGGCATCCCCGAGGGGACGACCGGACGCGTGAGCGCTCCTCGCGCCCCCGAGGCACAGGCCCCGCGGGAGAAGAAGAAGCCCCACCACCATGGCGCCGGCGAAGCTCCCGACGCGGCCCGCAAGCCGGGCCGTCGGCAACGTCGCAGCAACGGCGTGGTCATCCGCGAGAAGACCGAGCACGGGTCGGCCAAGACCGCCCATGCGGCCGAGGCGGGAGAATCCCAGCCCCGGCGTCGGCGTCGCCGGAAGGTCGTCAAGACCCAGCCATGACCCAGTCGCTCAGCGAGCAGTGTGCGGCGTGGGAATCCCGCGTCGCACATCAGATCGGCCATCCCCGCCGTCTGGGGGTGTGCTACTCCGGCGGTGTGGACTCCACCGTGCTGCTCGCCGTCGCGCTGAGACACCTGGGCCACGACAATGTCGTGGCGCTCCTGGCCGTGTCGGACTCCCTCCCCGCCGAGGAACGCCAGGCCGCCCACAGGACAGCCTCCTCCCTGGGCGCCACCGTGGTCGAGGTCCCCACACGTGAGTTGGACGACCCCGCGTACCGAGCCAATGGCCCCGACCGCTGCTACCACTGCAAGTCCGCGCTGTTCGCCCAGATCGTCGACGACATCGCCGAGCCCTGGGGGCTGGACGCCGTCGCGTACGGCGAGAACGCGGACGATGCGCTCCGCCTCGACCGTCCCGGCGCCCGTGCGGCCACGGACCACCACATCCTTCGACCGTTGGCCGAGGCCGGGTTGACCAAGGAGATGGTCCGCAGCCTGGCCCGGGACCTCCACCTGGACGTGTCCGAGAAACCCGCGTCCCCGTGTCTGGCCTCTCGCATCCCCCATTTCACCGCCATCAGCGCCGAGAACCTGCGTCAGGTGGACCTCGCCGAGCAGGCGGTGCGCGCCGCCGGTTTCCGCGACGCCAGAGTGCGCCACCATGGGGACGTCGCCCGCATCGAGATCCCCCTGGAGGACTTCCCCCGCGCCTTGTCCGTGCGCGACGACCTCCTCGCCGGGGTTGGCGCCGCAGGCTTCGCGTACGTGACCCTCGATCTGGCCGGCATGCAGTCGGGCCGCTTCACCATGTCGGTGGCGGCCCATGACTGACTCCCCGATCGATCACGCGAGTCCTGCCGGGCCTGGAGGACTCGATCCCCTGGCCGACATCGCCACCCTCGACCTGGACCGTGCACGTCGACGCGGATATCCCGAGGCCGTCTTCTGTGAGGGCAAGACCGCCGACCAGGTCGCCCGTATAGCCCAAGAACTGGCTCGCCGTCAGGCGCCTGCCCTGTTCACCCGCACGACGCCCGACACCCTTGCGGGCGTGCTGTCCTGCCTTCCCGACGCCGGTCACGACGAGTCGGCGCGCCTCGCCTGGTGGCCGAGAGACGTCCCTGACCCCTCGGGCGCCCTGGTCGTCGTGGCCTGTGCCGGGACCTCCGACCTGCCGGTGGCGAGGGAGGCCTGGCTGACCGCCCGATTCCTCGGTCGCGACGCGCGTCTGATCGTCGACGTCGGCGTGGCCGGGTTGCACCGGATCCTCGCCCACCTCGACCTCCTTCGGGACGCGGGCGCCATCGTCGTGGTCGCCGGGATGGACGGCGCCCTGCCGTCGGTGGTGGCCGGACTGGTCTCCTGCCCCGTGGTCGCGGTCCCGACATCGGTGGGGTACGGGGCCTCCTTCGACGGCTTGGCCGCCCTGCTGTCCATGCTCAACGCCTGCGCCCCCGGCGTGGCGGTGGTCAATATCGACAATGGGTACGGCGCCGGTCATCTGGCCGCCCAGATCACCGCCGCCCCTTCGACCGCCACTCCCCCGGCCGACGTACCCCCGACCGACGCCTGCTGCGACATCGCTGAGTGACCTCACCGATCGACTTTCCCCTCAGGAGAGGCCCGGCGACTTAGGCTCGTGAGGCCAGACGGTCCTTCCACGCCCACAGGCCCGCCGACGGTGTGGAGATGTAGTAGACCACCTCGCCGTCGGGCATGACATTCCACCCATTGGCCATGACCGCGGGGTCGTACCGCGCCAGGGCCTGGTCGAGGTCCATGTACTGATACCCCACAGACTCGATCTCCTCCCTAGTGAGCCCTCCGGGGGCATAGGTGACCGTGAACCGCCCTTCCGGGCACCCGTGGATCAGGTGCGCCGTGCCGTGGGGGATCTCGCGCATGTCCTCGCTGACGGGGTAGAGGGCCAGGACCTCCTGGGCGCTGATGTACCCGTACCGACGGATCAGCGCGTCCACGTCCGGCTGTTCCCCGAAGCGTCGCACCCCCGGCGCGATGACCAGCAGTTCTCCCCCGTCGGCCATGGCCATACGCGTGCGGTAGATCGCCTTGTTGGCGACCCAGGTGGCGTGGAACTCGTCGGCCTGCATGACGGCCACGATCTTCGGCACAGGCGCGTCGAAGACCGTGATGTTCTGGTCGCGTGAGAGGGCCGCCGCGTCCAGGTATGTGTCGAGGTCGTCGCCCACGAACACCCCCGTGTGGTGGAGGCTCCCGTCGGGGGCGTAGTCCATGACCACCTGGATGTACATGTCCGGCAGGTCGGCGAGGAACTGCTCCTCCGCCCAGTTGAAGCACCGTCTCACCGGCGTCAGCATGGCGCCCAGGTTCCTCTCGATCCCGTAGACGGCCGACGCCATGTGCGCCGCGCCCAGAGTGCGCTTCCCGCCCAGCCCTATGAAGTAGTTCTTGTTGTGGTTGGCGAAGCCCAGCACTTCGTGGGGCACGACATGGCCGATCGTGATGATCAGGTCCCAGGCCTCGGTCATGAGCATCGCGTTCAGGTCGATGGGCATCTCCCAGTCGGCCGCGCCGCCGGTCTCCCGAGCCACCATGTCGGCGGGGACGGCGCCGACATGGACCACGCCGTTCCGCCAGTCGTGGACGTGGATGCGGTCGGGGGGGATGGACCCGAACATCCACCGGTTCACCTCGTCGGTGTGGGGCTGGTGCTGGCCCAGGGTCGGGATGACATGGACCTCGGCCCCCTGATCGCTCAGCCGCTGGAACAGGTGCTCCGTCATCCATCCGGCACCGCAATGGGCGCGCGTCAGATCCGGAGGAAGGAGGAGGACCCTTCTCAGGGCGGGAATCTCCAGACGCTCACGCGCTTCCGCCACAGCGCGGTCGAGAAGCGTCTCGATCTGATCACGGGTGATCACGTCGGCCGTGTGCTGGAACCAGGTCATGGCTTCACCCTTCCAGAATCACCGACGCCCGCAAGGAGATTTTCCGTGAGTTGCCCGTATGTGGCGACGATGGACCGCTCAGGGGACCCGTGCCAGCCATTCCCGTGTGCCGAACTTCGAGTCGACCAAGGCGCGTGCGGCGTCCTCTTCCGTCTCGGTGACGCGGCTGCGTTCCAGGGTGTGCATCGATGCGAAGGAGTCCACGAACGAGGCGACGATGTCCTCCCTCGACATGTGCGTCTGCGAGCGCAGCGGATCAACGCGCTTGTTCGCCGATTTCGTGCCCTTGTCGGACATCTTCTCCCGCCCGATGCGCAGGACCTCGAGCATCTTGTCCGCGTCGATGTCGTAGGCCATGGTCACGTGGTGCAGCACCGTGCCGTCGACGAGGCGCTTCTGGGCCGCGCCGGCGATCTTCCCGGCAGGGGACGTGATGTCGTTGATGGGCACGTAGGTCGCCTCGACCCCCACCGCCTTCAGCGCGGTCAGCACCCAGGAGTCCAGGAACTCGTAGGACTGCTCGAAGCTCATCCCGTCGACCAGAGAACCTGGGACGACGAGGGAGTACGTGATCGTGTTGCCGGGCTCGATGAACATCGCCCCTCCCCCGGACACCCGTCGCACCACCGTGATCCCGTGGCGGGCGGCGCCCTCGGGATCGACCTCGTTGGACAGGGACTGGAAGGAGCCGATCACCACGGCGGGCGCGCCCCACTCCCAGATTCGCAGGGTCGGGCCGCGCGTGCCGCGCGACAGCGCCTCGGCGTAGACCTGGTCGAGGGCCATCTGCATGACCGGGCTGCGAGGGCCGTCCTCGATCAGTTGGAAGACATGATCGGCCCATGTGGTCGACGCTCCGAGCGCGCGGCGCACAGCGAACCCCACGTCGCGGGGAGTGAAACCGACCAAGGTGTCCCCCGGATCGAGCCGAGACTCGATGGCCGTGGCGATCTGCGACACGAGGCTGCTGGTGGGCAGACCGACCACAGCAGAGTTGATGCGATCCAACGCCTCGTCGGGCTCTAAGAAGAAGTCACCCGCCACTTGTGCGTGCTGAATATGATCATCCGCCACCTCGATGACCACCGTCACGAGTTTCCCGCCAGGGACCTTGTACTCTCCGCGCATGACAGCCGAGTCTATCCGACAGGGGCCTGAGTACGGCAAGGCCGACCCTGCCTCCCCGTGCCGCAGCCATGAGATTGACACCCCTCATCGGGGTGCCTTAGGGTGGTCCCCATGAGTTTTGCCACAGTATCGATGCGCGTCATGCGCTCCTGTGGCATGTCCATGCGAATGTTGTAGACGCAGAGACACTGTCGCCCGCGACACAGCTACCATAGGTTGTCTCTCTGCGTCCGCTCCCGACCTGTTGGCGTCGGCTTGGAACTATGGCCGAGAGATCGGTTCCATGAGCCCGACCCTGGCACCTCGACCACCATCGCCGTCACCCAAGGAGAACCTCATGTCCACTCGTCGTCATATCGCGCTGGCCGCCGTCGCGGTCGCAGCCCTCACAGCCCTGACCGGTTGCTCGTCACCGGGGGGCGCCTCACCGGGGGCAGACGCTCCCGCCACCATCACCCTCCCGTCGGACGCCGTCGCCGGTTTCACCGTGCCGGGCGCCACAGACAAGGGGGGCCAGAAGAATCCCGTCAAGATCGGGGTCGTCGGAGCGGGCAATCAGCAGTTCCAGATCCTCACCCAGGAAGCCCTCGCCGAGGGGATCCACCTCACGTTCCTGGACTTCACCGACTACGTCCTGCTCAACCCGTCCCTCACGTCCAAGGAACTCGACCTGAACCAGTTCCAGCACATCAGCTACCTGGCCAAGTACAACGTCAATTCCCATGAGAACCTGCTCCCGATCGGATCGACGGCCATTTACCCGCTGGGGCTGTACTCGAAGAAGTACGCGTCCGTCGCGGACATCCCCGCCGGGGCCACCGTCGCCATCCCTGACGACCAGACCAACCAGGCCCGCGGACTCCAGGTCCTCCAGTCGGCCGGTTTGATCCAGCTGAAGCCCGGCACCCCCAGCCTGTTCGGGCAGGTCTCGGACATCGACGCCTCCGCCTCGTCCGTGAAGGTCATCGCCATCAGCGCCGACCAGACGGCTCGGTCGTTGGACGACCCGTCCATCGCCGGGGCGATCATCAACAATGATTACATTGCCGACACGGGCTTGTCCGCGACGAGCGCCATCGCCCAGGACGATCCCAGCTCAGACGGTTCCGCCCCGTACATCAATGTGTGGGTCGCCCGTCCCGACGAGGCAGACCTGCCTGTGTACGCCGAGATCGTCCGCCTGGCCCACACTGACGCCTGGGACCAGGCGCTTCTGGCCAACTCGGGCGGAACCGGGGTCCTCGTCAACGAGACACCCTCCCGTCTGCAGTCCGTCCTGGCCGACGTCACCGCCCAGCTGACCGCATCCTGACCCGGTCCGGGGAGGGCCCTGCGACCAGGACCCTCCCCGACCTTCAGGCCCACGAACTGGACAACCGAGGAGCAGCCATGACACGCGACCCCATCATCCGTCTCGACCACGTCACGAAAGACTTCCGAGCGAAAGGCGTCACCGTGCACGCGGTCGACGACGTGAGTCTCGACATCGGACGAGGAGAGATCTTCGGAGTCATCGGGTACTCGGGCGCTGGAAAGTCCACCCTGGTGAGACTGATCAACGCGCTCGAGCGTGCCGATTCCGGACGCATCACCGTCAACGGCACCGACCTCGCCGGACTGGGCGAGAAGGGGCTGAGGGATCTTCGCGCCGGCATCGGCATGGTCTTCCAGCATTTCGCCCTGTTCTCCTCTCGCAGCGTGGCCGACAACGTCGGCTACCCGTTGACCTTGGCCGGATGGGACAAGAAGAGGAAACAGGCCCGTGTCGAACAGATGCTGGACTTCGTCGGGATCGCCGACAAGGCGCAGGCGTACCCGTCCCACCTGTCTGGCGGGCAGAAACAGAGGGTGGGCATCGCCAGGGCCCTCGCCCACTCCCCCGAGATCCTTCTCGCGGACGAGGCCACCTCCGCCCTCGACCCTCACACCACCGAGGAGGTGCTCGACCTGCTGAAGCGGGCCAACCAGGTTCTGGGGACCACCATCGTCGTCATCACCCATGAGATGGGCGTGGTGCAGCACATCTGCGATCGGGTCGCTGTGATGGAACAGGGACGAATCGTCGAGACCGGGGACACCTACGACGTCTTCGCTCGTCCCGCTGATCCGGTGACACGCAGGTTCATCCAGACGGCCCTTCGCTCGCGTCCATCACCGGACACGGTCGGCCGCCTCCACAGCGCCCACCCCGGCCGGCTGGTCGTGATGACCGTCACGTCCGACTCCTTGGACTCCGAGGCGTTCAACCTCGCCCGGATCGCCCAGTCCCTGGACGTGTCCTCCTCCATCGTCCATGGGTCGATCACGGAAGTCGCGAATCGTCCCCTGGGCAACGTGGTGGTCGAGATGACCTCCGCCCTTCCAGCAGGCGATGGGGAACGCGCCATCGACGCCCTGCTGGAGCGCCTGAGCCGTGACGGGATCTCCTGGACGGATCTAGGCACCGCCGACCACCCCCTGGACGACCCCTCCTGGACCGACCTCGACCAGAAGGAGGACCTGCGATGACCCCGCTGGAGAACACCTGGAACGACTGGCTGACCCAAACCTTTTGGACACGCCTCGGCGAGACCCTGTCGATGGTGTCCGCGACCTTGCTGATCGGCGGCCTGCTCGGCCTGGCCCTCGGACTGACCCTCTTCGGCACCCGCCGAGGCGGCCTGATCGAGAACCGTCCGGTGTACGCCGTCCTCTCGGTGATCGTGAACGTCGTGCGCCCCATCCCCTTCGTGATCTTCATCACCGCTGTGAGACCTGCGACCATCGCCATCATGGGCTCGTCCATCGGCACGATCCCCGCGATCTTCCCCATGGTGATCGTGTGCACGGTGGCGACCTCCCGCATCGTGGAGCAGTCCCTGATCGCCACCGACCCCTCGATCATCGAGGCGGGCCGGGCGATGGGCGCCTCTCGTACCCACATCCTCTTCCGCATCCTCGTCCCTGAGGCGCTCGCCCCCCTCATCCTCGGCTACACCTTCCTCTTCGTCGGCGTGGTCGACCTGTCGGCCATGGCCGGTGTCGTCTCCGGCGGCGGTCTTGGCCAGTTCGCCCTGTCCGACGGCTACCGCAAATTCAACGACCTCGTCACCTGGGTCGCCGTCGCCGCCATGATCGTCCTCGTCCAATGCGTGCAACTGATCGGCAACGGGCTCTCCCGCTGGGTCCTCAGGCGACGGTGAGGTGGTCGATATCGCCGACCTCGTGTCCGACAGGCCACATCCTTCGGAGGGGCGTGTCCGTCATCGTCGCCGAAGCTGATCCTCGATGGCGGGGCTCAAGAGGGCGACGTACTGCCTGTTGAGATGGTCGGCGTCGTAGTACACCGTGACTCCTCCCACCACCGCATAACACCTGGCTTGGTCGCAGAACAAGTCGGTGGTGTCGATGCCCACTATCGTTCCCTGACTGGCGTCGGCGGCCTCAAGCATGGGATCTGGCGGCTGTGCGATGTCGCGGGGCACAGCGCAGAAAGCCGGATCCCGCTGATGCAGGATGACGCAGTCAGGATCCCTCACCGCCGAGTTCATCGGCGGATCTCCCAGGACATAGACGTCCGCCCCTGATGCGAGAAAGGGTTGGGCATAGGACGTCAGGCCGTCGACGTACTGATCCATCTGAGGGCGCCCGGTGCCGTCGTCGATCTGTTCTTCGCGACCGAAGAAGGAGATGAAGACGATGCTGGTCCCATCCTGAGCGGCGTAGTCGCGCTCCGCCTCACGCCATGTGGTGCATTCCGTCACCTTGTCCGCCGTGGCGGGCGTGCCACGATATCCCACATAGCCTGAGTCCACTGTGGGACAGGCGCCGTCATACGTCATGACGAGGTTCCACTGATACTTCTTCGCCAGAGGGAGGATGGCGTACTGCCACTGTTGAGCGTGCGAGTCGCCGATGAGAAGGACCTTGACCGGGTCGGCGCCCGTGGAGTAGTCGCAGACCCTGTCCGTACGGCCGAGAACCCGCGTGACGTCACTGCACTGAGGGTCGTCGGGAACGGCCCAGTAGGCGTTCGCAGACTCAGTCATGATCGGGTCGTCGGACGGACCCACGACGTCGGGACACTGATCAGCGTCGAGGAGGGCGTACGGACCCACGCACGTCGGAACGGTGTCCGCCGACAGGTTCACCACGGGCGCAGATTCGATCATGCGCTCGTTGACCACCAGGGCCGAGCAGGCGACACCGATGAGGGCCATGCCAGCGAGCATGGACACGTAGGTGCGCCGTGAGCGCTCCTGCAGCCATGGGAGACGGCGACAGGGGTCCTCGACGAATGCCTTCGTCAGGCCAGCCAGGACGACGGCGAGGAGCGCAATCCCGACCTTGTCCCACGGCCCCACAGTCTTTCCCAGGACGAAGGGAGCGAGCACGACGATGGGCCAATGCCACAAGTACAGGGAGTACGAGATGTCTCCCACGTATTGAACGGGGCGTAGGGACGTCACGACCGAGTGCCACATCGTCGTCCCGAGACCGCCTGTGAGGATGACGAGAGCCGTCCCCAGCGCGGGGACGAGCGCTCTCCACCCGGGAAAGGCCGTCACCGCCGAGTAGGACCATGCGGACCAGACGACCATGGCGAATCCGATGATGGCCAGGAGCTGACAAAGCACCTCTGCTGGACCACTTCGTCGTGTCGACGCCGCGACCACCACCATCACGAGGGCCAACAGCGCCCCGAGGCCGAATTCCCAGAAGCGCACAGGGGTGGCGAAATACGCCGAAGCCGGGTTCCAGGCCGTCCACCACACGGACAGGCCCATACTGCCCACCACGACGACGGCCATGCCCGCCACCGTCGTTCCGATCCGAGACAGGCTCGTCTTCCGAGCCAACCACCACAGGGCGAGCAACAGCACCGGCCAGAGAAGATAGAACTGCTCCTCGACAGACAGGGACCAGTAGTGCTGACTGACGCTGGCCGCGTCGTTGAGGGCAGAGTAGTTCACCGATCGAGCGGCGAGGAACCAGTTCTCCACATAGAGGGCGCTCGCGGCGATCTCCGCCCCATTGCGTACCCATCGGGGGTACTGGAGGACGAGCCGTACCATCACCCCAGACACGATCAGGACGAGGAAGGCAGCCGGCAGCAAGCGCCGGATCCGGCGGGCGTAGAACTGTCTCAGATCGATCCTGTCCGACCGTGTGAGCTCCTTCAGTAGATGAGACGTGATGAGGAAACCCGAGACGACGAAGAAGACGTCGACCCCGACGTACCCACCTGGCAGTTGCGCGGGCCAGACATGGTTCACCAGCACAGCTGTGACGGCCAGTGCCCGAAGACCCTGAATATCCGCACGACGATCCGTCACTCCAGCGTCGGCGCCATACAACCAGCCGCGCACTCTCCCCACGGACGAACCCTTCCCGTTTCTCGGCAGATCCCCGCACACGACCCACGCCATAATTGTTGTGATAGTACCATATCCACCCGACCCAGAGGGATGTGCACACGATCAGTCAGTTGTTTAGATTGACGATCACCTCGACCGTCGACCCACCCAGACCTGAGTTGATCGACACGAGCGTCACCATGCCCACTCCATCGATCGAGCAGCTCATCGGAGACACCCTGTGCAGCCACTGAAGGTGGCACTGACGAACTGACATGGATAGACGGCCCTGCCAACGAGTAACCGCAACCAGCCAGCATGAAGGTCGATATCATCAACAGTGCCAGACCCCTGAATCGTCGGGCTAGCGCCGCACTATGCCGACCGCATATCGCCCTACATCTGGTCACTGTCGTCCTCTCGCTGATGTGAATACGACTATACATAGCCGTGCCTGTCGTTCACGTCCCATGTGGGATTGGGTGACGGTGACGAGCCCGAACATTTGGTTGAACGTCGACTGGTTGACACAGAAGACGTCATAAGCATTCTGGGCCGGCACGTCTTCATTTAACAATTCTTGAATGTCTTGAGGTCGGGCATACTCTGCGATCGGCACCGCCGTACATGACCATACCGGGTGGGCGCACTTCAGACCTTCAAAAAAACAAACAGGCCCGTGAATCTCCACAAGGAAGATTCACGGGCCTGCGATGTCTTGCGACATCATGTCGTAGCCCCGAAGGGATTCGAACCCTCGCTACCGCCGTGAGAGGGCGGCGTGCTTGACCGCTACACAACGGGGCCAATGCGCTAAACGCACGAAGGAAGAGTCTACCAGACTCTTCCGGGTCTTCAAGCGCTCGGCGCTTTTCAGTCCCTGGATCGGGATGTGACCCGCGAGTTTCCTCGTGATCCAACCAATCCATTGTGGGGTTTCCGACGCTTCGCGTCGTCAACCCCGGCCTTGGTCTCGGACCTACGAGCAAGCTCGTAGGTCACTCGGTCTTCGTCGGGATTATTTTCAACGCATCGCGTTGAAAATAATCCCTCCTCGACCTCGGACTCACGAGCTTGCTCGTGAGTCTCTCGACCTGCGTTGGGGTGTCACGCCGCTTCGCGCCGCGAACCCCTTCCTTGGCCTCAGTAGATCGAGCAAGCTCGCTCTACTTTCGGCCTGCGTTGGGGTACTAGGACTCGAACCTAGACTAACGGAACCAGAATCCGTTGGGCTGCCAATTACCCCATACCCCAGGGTGGTGTTGCCAAGGGTTAACCTTATCTGACTCGGGCTCTCATCTCAAATGCGGGACGACACTCATGTCGGGCGCCCGGGTCTGGCCGACATCGAACCCCCCGGTTCACGCAGGGCCGCGGTGGCCCCGTCACGCGGACGGGAGCCACCGCGGCGGTGTTCCCTCAGGATCAGTCAGTCAGGCGGCGACGCCACCTCCACAGGCCGAACGCGAGCGCCCCGACGAGCACCAGCGCGAGCGGCGCCAGACCGGACGAGCCGCCCACGACGGATCCGCCCGTGCTCACCTGGACACCGCCAGGCTCGGACGGGTTGGTGGGCGGCACGATCTCGCCGAGCACCGTCGCCGTGCGGTAGTACGTCAGGACGACCGGACCCACCAGACCATAGTTCTCGATGATGCCACGGGCCTGGACGGAGGTATCCAACGCGTACAACTGGTTGTTGAAGTTGGTCGTCACGCGGACGCTGATCGTGTTCTCCCCCGCCTGGAGGTACGGACTGATGTCAGCGGTCGCCGTCACCTGGTCCGTGAGCGGCAGCGTCGTGCCGTTCACCGTGATGGTGAACATGTCCATGACCTCGCCCAGGCTGAGGATCGCGCCCATGCTGGAGTCCCAGGTCGGGGGCAGAGTCACCGTCGTCGTGTACGTCCCCACGCCGGACGCGTTCGCCAACGCGGGGATCTGCGGCCACGGTTTGAGCCCGGTCAGCGTCAGCGACACCGGTGTCTTGGTGGTCGCCGTGCTGCCGTCGCCGGTGCCCTCGGTGGACTTGTAGTCGTAGGTCGGCGTCCACGCTTCGGCGTCCAACTGCCAGGTGGCCTGGGTCAGGTCGACGGCGTCCGGAACGTCGGCGATCGCACTGGTGACGGCCTGGCCGTCGCTGAGCGTCGTGATGTACGAGCCAGACTTGGTGGCCCCCACCTGGATCGTGTCGCCCTTCTGCTTGCTGAAGTCGGCCGTGGTGCTGATCACGGACGTGGACAGGGCCGAGATCCCGAACCGATTCGGTTGCGAGCTCAAGGCGACGATCATCGAGGCGTCGGCCGCCAGATTCACCGTCACCGTGACCCTGTTGCCGTCACGGGTGTAGTCCGTGATCGGGGTGATGGCCCCGGTGAAAGCGTCCAGGAGGTACGGCACGCCGTCGCCCACCAGCGACACGGTCGTCGAGATCGGCGTGCTGGACTTCATGCACGGGTTATTGCCCGTGGAGGAGGCGTCGGTGACGACGCATGAGTCCGGGGTCTCGTACAGGTTGGACGGGTTCATTCCGTACCCCGCGTTCGAGTTGTCGCCCGGCCAGTAGTCGATCGCGTTGTTGTACAGCCAGTAGTACGTCGTGTCAGTCGCGGCGTCGACCCGGTTGACACTCAGCAGCGACACCGGGGACGCCGGCTTCGCATTGGGCTCGATGCCCAAGCTGGCGAGCTTGGCCGGCACGGCCGCCTCGGACGTCACTTGGTAGACGTTCGGCAACGCCATGATCTGCGCGAGGATCGCCTGCATCGCGCTGTCGGGGTCCGACAGCGACCCCGTGCCAATCGGCTGGCCGACGAAGATGACCGGCAGCCCCGCCTGGGCGTACGACAGGATCTTCGACGCGGCTTCGGTGGTCAGGGTGCCCTGGGCGCTGTTGGTGGACGGCAGGAGGTATTGGTCGAAGACCAGAGCCTTGTACCCTGGACCGTCAGCCGCCAGCACACCATCCGTCACGACCGCGTTCGGCAGGTCGAAGAGGGTCTCATTGAGGTAGTCCCACGTGTAACCCGCGTTCTGCAGGCCGGTGTCCGACCAGTGGCGGTTGGAGGAATCCGCTGTGGCGAAGGCCGACGGCGACGAGTAGTTGCGCATGTAGACGGCGATATCCATCCTCGCCTGCCCCTGGGTCAGGACCTCACGGCTGCGGGCGAAGTAGTTGTTCAGGGCGGCTTGGTTCTCCCACGACGGTTCGATCCGCGAGTTCGCGCCCGAGAACGACACCCGCGCGGTGGCGGAGAACCCGTTGCCCGGCCAGATGGAGTTGGAGGCGGTGATGTAGGGACGGATGTGGTAGACGATCCGGTCCACCCCGCCCGCGAACTCACGATTCATCCTCACGACCGTGTCCTGATACGTGTCAGCGAAGCTCTCGTTGAGCACGGCGCAGCACTCGGTGGAGAACCACTGGTTGCCCGTCATATGGACGGCGGAGGCCATCGGGCGGTAGATGTCGGGCTGATCGGAACCGGTCAGCGACTCGTACTCGGATTGGTCCAGCGTGGCCGATGTCGTCAATTGGTCACCGATCGAGGTCGCCGGCCCGTCTTCCTGCTGAACCCGCAACGACATGTTGTAGGTGTGGGACCAGGTCTGGAAAGCGGCGAGCCGGTTCGTGGTGTACAAGTCCGTCCGGACCAGGTTGAAGTCCGACTGGATCCGAGAGTCGCTGCCGTCGCTGAAGGTGAACGGCGGGGCCGGCTGGGCGGCGCTGAAACCCGACGCGACCATCGGGAAGCCCATCAGGGCGGGCAGGTTCGGCACGATGTCGTAGCCCATCGCCTTCTGGAACTCGGAGCGGATGTTCGTGGACCACAACTCCTCGGGCGCGCCCCACGGATCTCCGGCGTGCGAGTCGACGAAGAAGTCGCCGCCATTGGCCTTGACCAGATCGCCGAGCCCGCCGGCGAAATACGCGTCGTAGGAGTCCGTCAGCAGCTTCGTCCCCTGGAGGCTCAGCGGCTCAGGCGTGGCCCCCATCGCGACGGCGCGCAGCATGACGACGACCCACTGGGCGTCCGCCGGGGCGGCTGGCGCGGTCCATACGAGGTGACCCGTCGTGGTGCCGCCCTCGTAACCGGATGTGTTGGTGGCGGTCAGCGTCGTCGTGAGATCGACGACGCTCGTGCGTTCAAGACTCTTCGATCCGGTCGTCTCACAAGGGCTGTTCGTGCAGCGGTACGCCAAGACGGCGACGATCGTGCCAGCGGCGTTGCCGGTGACATCCATGTCGACCGCCGTGCCGGCGTCGACGACCTGGTTGGTCTGGTTCAGTGTGCGACGGGCGTAGTCATCGGTGCCTGCGAAGGTCGTGCCGGCCAGACCGGGAACGACCTTCAAACTGATGGTCATCCCCAGCGCGTTCGCCTTCGTGTAGATCGCGGTCAGTTGCTCTTTGGTCGGGATTCCGCCCTGGCCGATCTCCAGACCGCCGATGTTGTGGTCATAGGCGTCCTGGATGTCGGCCTGAAGACCGTCGATCGTGGCCCAGGCAGGATCGAAGTTCCACCGGGCCCAGGGCATATCAGCCCGCGAGGGGGTGGTGAAGCTATCAGCCGTCAGCGGGGTGACCGCGTTATGGATGGCGTTGAAGGGTGAAGGAGCGGCCTGAGCGGCTGGTGTCGCCAGCCCAGTCATGCCGATGGTCAGCGCGAGACTGACGCCGGCGATCACCCAGCGGTGAGGACGGCGCGTCCGAGCGCCCGTGCCCGTTGTACGAGCATGGGGCAATGGTTGGTGTATCATGTACATATCTCCTGTGATAGACCTCTTCCCGGCTACTCCGCCGGGCACATCCACCATCTGAAACGTTTCAATCCATGCTATTTCTACAACGTTGTCAGATGGGTGATGCCTTGATGCTATCTAGGAAACTTCCGCCTGTCAATGGGCCGGGGGACGACGCTCCACACGGCGGGCACACCCGACGAAGCGACGTCGTCGCCGTCGGGTCACCGCGTCTGTTCGGGTGCTCGCATGGGCACCCTCAAGCCTCGGGCCACGCCCCAACACGCGAGGGCGCACACGGCGAACATGACCACGTCGGACACGGACTGCGCCCACCCGACGGATGTCGTGACGCGCACCTGCGACAGGGTCCCCGTGAGGATCGCCAGGCCGAACGCGCACAGGTTGTTGACCACGTGGATGGCGACAGCCGCCTCCAGACCACCCGTCCTCCACACCAAGATCCCCGCGAGGACGCCGAAGACGAGGCGGGACGAGAACAGCCACGGGTTCTGAACCCCGTGGAAGAGCGCGAAGACCACAGCGGTCACCACGATCGGGAACCACGGGTTGCGCACCATCGTTCCGAGGGCCTGCATCATGTACCCCCGGAAGAGCACCTCCTCGGCGAGCGCCTGGAACGGCGTGGTCGCCACGATCACCAGGGCGTACCAGCCCCAGCCGGGCATGGGCGCCCAGCCGGGACCCGTCACCCAGTGGTACGCGGTCACAGCCCCCATCACGATGGCGGACGCCGCCAGGCAGATGATCGCGTACCTCCACCGCACGCCCGGCGAGACGGACCACAGCCACTCCAGCCGACGATTATGGAAGAACCGGTAGAAGCCCCAGACGACGAGGACCATGGACGCCAGCCCCAGATGGGCGGCCACCACCCCCCAGATGTTGCCGAACGCGCTCGCGTCGGCGCTGTACGTCGCCCAGTCCTGACCCGACGAGTCGAGCAGGTGCCCGAAGGAGATCACGCCCGTGTTGATCGCCGGAACGACCACCATGTACGCGGCCAGCACGAGGACCACCACCAGCCCGCTCATCAGCCGTGTGGACGCGGACGAGTCGGCGCCGGAGAAGAACCCTCCCAACGGATAGGTGGACCCTGGGGCAGGGCGCGTCCAGCCGCCCGTCGCCGGGCCTGTGCGGCCGACCGGGGGGCGAACCGCAGGCTTCGGCGTCGCGCGAGGCCGAGCCCCGGACCCGTCCCTCCCCGTCCCACTCATCCGACGTCGCCGATCACAGGGTTGGTCAGCACGCCGATCTCGTCGATGTCGATGGACACGGAGCGTCCGGCCTGGATGGGCGCGGCGCCGCCGGGAGCGCCCGTCAGGATCACGTCCCCGGGCAGGAGAGTCATCATGGACGAGACGAGGCTCACCAGGTCGGCGATCCCGCGGATGAAGCCCTTCGTCGAGCCGGTGGTGACGGCGGCCTCGTCGACCTCCCCGACCACCGTGAGGGCGGAGGCCTCCTCCAGGCTCAAGTGGGTGACGATCCATGGACCCAGTGGCGTGAAGGTGTCCCAGCACTTGGCCATCCCCCAGGGCACTCCGTCGACCATCAAGTCCCGGGCGGTCACGTCGTTGGCCGCGGTGTACCCGAAAACGACCTCAGGCACCCGCTCGACGGGCACGGACCGGCATATCCGTCCGATGACCACGGCCAGTTCGGCCTCGAGGGCCGTGTCGGAGCTGATGGACGGGATCTGGATGGCCTCACCCGGACCGATCACGCCGGTGTTGGGTTTCAGGAAGACCCCGGGATAGCCCGTGGGAGCGTCGGGGACGTCCTTCCCGGGCACACAGTTGCCCGTGATGCCGATCACCTTGGAGCGGGGCAGCACGGGCGCGAGGAGACGTACCTCGTCCAGAGCCCGGCGCACCCCCGACGCTTTGACCGGCCCGGAGAAAGGATCTCCCGCCAACTCGAGGACGCAATCGGGATTCCCCGATCCGTCGCTCTCCAACTCGACCACACCATAGCGGATCGCATCATCCACTGAATACCGCGCAATTCTCATGGGACAAGCCTAATACGGCGTCAAGCCCTCACTCGGCACGCCGAGCGTGAATCCCTGTTTCTCTGTGTCAGGGACGCGGCGGTCTCACGCCGGGGACACGACGGCCACGGCATAGGTGTACGCCTCGACCAGGGCCTCCCACGACGCCTCGACGACGTTGTCGCCGACTCCGACCGTCGTCCACGTCGACGTCCCCATCCGTGTGTCGATCAGGACGCGCGTGGTGGCGTCCGTGCCATGCCCGTCAGCGAGCAGACGGACCCGGTAGTCGGTGAGCTCGGCCTGGGCCAGACGCGGGAAGTGCGGGATCAGCGCCTCGCGAAGCGCTTGGTCGAGGGCGTTGACGGGGCCGTTGCCCTCCCCCACGTGCGGCTTGGCGTCCTCGCCGGGGAATCCGACCCGGACCACCGCCTGACTCGCCTCCTCTTGGTCGGTGAACACCCGCCAGGACTCGACCCGGAAGGGTTCGGGCAGTCGCCCGAGTTCGGCGCGCACGAGCAGGTCGAAGGACGCGTCAGCGGCCTCATAGGAGTACCCAGCCGCTTCCCGATCCTTGATCCTGTCGGCGAGACGGGACGCCGATGACGGATCGGAGAGGTCGTGGCCCAACTGCTCGGCCTTGATCTGGACGTTGGCCCTGCCGGCCATGTCCGAAATGAGCATCCGCATGCCGTTGCCGACCAGTTCGGGATCGATGTGCTGGTACAGGTTGGCGTCGACCTTGATGGCGGACGCGTGCAGGCCGGCTTTGTGGGCGAAACTGGACACCCCCACGTAGGGCTGGCGGGGTGCGGGCGTCTGATCGGCGATCTCGGCGACGGCGTGCGAGATGCGGGTCAACTCGCCCAGGGCCGCGTCGGTGACGACGTCCCACCCGTATTTCAGCTTCAGATTGGCGATCACGGTGGTCAGGTCCGCGTTGCCGGTACGTTCCCCGTACCCGTTGATGGTCCCTTGGACGTGCATGACCCCGGCGTCGACGCCGGCGATGGTGTTCGCCACCGCGCACCCTGTGTCGTTGTGGCAGTGGATGCCCAACGGCACTCCGAGCCGGACGACATCCGAGACGATCTGCGTCACCTTCCCGGGCAGCATCCCCCCGTTCGTGTCGCACAGGACGGCGACCTCGGCCCCCGCCTCGGCGGCGGTCACGACGACCAGTTTGGCGTACGTCGGGTTGTCGAGGTAGCCGTTGAAGAAGTGCTCGCAATCCACGAACACACGACGCCCGTGGGCACGCAGGTACGTGACGGTGTCCGTGATCATGGCCAGGTTCTCTTCCATGGTCGTCTTCAAGGCGTCGGTGACGTGCCTGTCGTGGGACTTCGCCACCAGACACACCACCTCCGTGTCGGCGTCGAGGAGCGCCTGGGTCAGGGGATCCGTGGCGGCGGTCATGCCCACGCGCCTCGTCGCGCCGAAGGCGACCAGAGTGGAGTTCTTCAGACTCAGTTCCCGCGAGGCCGCCGCGAAGAACTCGGTGTCAGCCGGACTGGCGCCAGGCCATCCCCCCTCGATGAAGCTCACCCCCAGCTCGTCGAGCACGGTGGCGATCTTCAGTTTGTCGTACACACTGAGATGCATTCCTTCTTGCTGTGCGCCGTCGCGGAGCGTCGTGTCGTACACGTGGAAAGGGGTGGGGCTGCTCAGCCTCGTGAATGGCGTCATCGTCATCCCTCCACCTTGTGCATCCATCCGAAGCGATCCTCGGCTCGTCCCATCTGGATGTCCACGAGCGAGGTGCGGATGGCCCGTGTGGCGTCTCCCACGGCCGAGGTCAACGGGATCACCTCGACCTCCTGGTCCTGCTTGTGCACGAGTCGGCCGATGGGGGTCACCACCGCCGCCGTGCCGCAGGCGAAGGCCTCGCAGATGTCGCCCTCGACGATGCCCGCGAACAACTCCGACAAGGAGATGGGGCGCACCTGGGGAGTCAGCCCGAGGGTCGGCGCCAGGGCGAGGATGGAATCTCGTGTGATCCCCGCGAGGATGCTGCCCGACGTGGGAGGAGTCAGCAGCACCCCGTCCGACGTCACGGCGAAGAAGTTCATCCCGCCCAGCTCTTCCACCCATTGGTGGGTGGCGGCGTCGGTGAACAGGACCTGGGAGCAGCCGTTGCGGGCGCCCTCGTGCTGGGCCACCAGCGCGGAGGCGTAGTTCCCCCCGCACTTCGCGGCCCCCGTGCCGCCCTCCCCCGCACGGGAGTAGGTGGTCGTCACCCAGATGTCCACCGGCGTCATCCCGTCGGACAGGTACGGCGCCGCCGGGCCCCCGATGACGGCGTACGTCGCCCGGGCGGCGGAATGCACACCCAGGAACACCTCGTCGGCGAACATGAAGGGGCGCATGTAGTAGCTCATCTCTTCCCCGAACGGCACCCATTCCCTGTCGACTCGGGCCAGATTGCGCACCGAGGTGAGGAAGTCCTCGACGGGCAGTTGGGGAAGGTCCATCCGCTCGGCGGACGCCATCATCCGTGCCGCGTTCATCTCGGGACGGAAGAGCCATGTGCTGCGATCCGCGTGCTGGTAGACCTTCAACCCCTCGAAGATCTCCTGTCCGTAGTGGAGGACGGCCGTTCCGGGCATGATCCCCAACGGCCCGTAGTTCTCGATTCTCGAGTCGTGCCACCCTTGGTCGGCGGTCCAGGTGGCGACAGCCATGTGATCCGAGAAGTGCTTCACGAATCCAGGGTCGCGCATCATCTGGGCCCGTTGCTCGGGGGCGGTACGGCGGGTGTCAGGAAGGAGCTCGAAGGGTAGCGACATGCGATCAGCGTACCCCAGATAGCCACATGGGACTCCCGTGTCCACCACGCGAGGAAACCCCCCTGAGTGTCGGAGGCGGGCCGTCTCGACACGCAGGCGCAGCCAGGGTTCTGCCACGCCAGCGCCTATGCTGGTGGACCGTGAGTGAAAAGATCGCAGTCATCCCCGGCGATGGCATCGGACCCGAAGTCGTGGCACAGACCCGGTTGGTCCTGGACCATGTCCACCCTGGCCTGGAGTACGAGACCTTCGACCTCGGCGCCGACCACTGGCAGGCCACGGGCGAGGTCCTGAACGACGACACGCTGTCCCGTCTCGCCCAGGCGGACGCCATCCTGCTGGGCGCCGTCGGCGCCGCGCCCGGATCGACCACGATCCCCTCCGGCCTTCTCGAACGGGGATTGCTCCTGAAACTCAGGTTCGCCTTCGACCACGCCGTCAACCTGCGCCCCTCCACGCTCTACCCGGGGGTTCCCACTCCCCTGTCCGACGCCGTCGTGAGCGGCAAGACCGTCGATTTCGTGGTCGTGCGGGAAGGCACCGAGGGCCTGTACTGCGGAAACGGCGGGGTCGTGCGCCCAGGCACCGACGCGGAGATCGCCACCGAGGTCAGCGTCAACACCGCGTACGGAGTCGAGCGAGTGGTCCGGTACGCCTTCTCCTTGGCGGCGACACGCCGCCGACGCCTCACCCTCGTGCACAAGCACAACGTCTTAGTCAACGCCGGCGGCCTGTGGCGCCGGATCGTCGCCGCCGTGGGCGAGGAGTTCCCCGACGTGACCTCCGACTATCTGCATGTGGACGCGGCCACCATCGCCCTGGTCACCAACCCCGACCGGTTCGACGTGATCGTCACCGACAACCTCTTCGGCGACATCCTCACCGACGAAGCGGCCGCGATCACCGGCGGGATCGGCCTGGCCGCCAGCGCCAACCTCAATGTGTCGGGGACCTACCCCTCGATGTTCGAGCCGGTCCATGGGTCCGCGCCCGACATCGCCGGCAAGGGGCTGGCAGATCCGCGGGCCGCCATCTTGTCCGGCGCCATGATGCTCGACCATCTCGGGCATCGAGAGGACGCCGCCCGTGTCCGTCATGCCGTGGAGGTCGACATCGCCGCCAACCCGGGCGGGAGCAGGTCGACGGACCAGATCGGCCGAGCGGTGGTGGCCGCCATCTCCTGATCGGGATGTCCACTCTGAGAGCATGACCACCTCTTGTGCAATGGTCGTGTTATGATCGGGCATGAGCGACATGGACGAAGCGACACCGGGCCGCATGCCTGCCATCGACGACTTGTGGGGAGCCCTCGAAAGTGACGACGATCTCATCTCAGCCGATGAGACCGTGCTGATCGACGCCCGTCTCGCCGCGCTGCGAGAGGAAGGGACCGAGTGCATCCAATGGGAAAGAGTCCGCGCGTACATCACCTCGCGCCCGACGACCCGTACCAAATCCGCCTGACCCTGGAGACCGCCGACGACCTTGAGGCCGCCTTGACGCACTGCCACGGCCATGGCAGACGCCACGTCGTCTCTTTCGCGCGTGACGTCGACGCCGCCATGGAGAGGATCTCCGTGCTGCCGCACTTGGGTCGCTTCCATCACGACGCGCTGAGGGTCACCGCCTTGGCGCGGCACCCGTACCGGATCTGGTACATCGTCGACGATCATGATCGCGTCGCGACCCTGCTGGGTCTTCTCGCCGTGACCCGTGCGAGTCCCGACCCCGCGCGACTGCCCGGCCCCTGGACGAGGGTGTGGTGGCGGGACATGCCGCATCTGCCCGCTGTGCTTCCGGACCCCTATCCGTGTGACGACTGGACCGCTGAGCATTGGCAAGAGGAGGACGACCACTGGTGGCAGCCCCGCATGGACCAGCGCAGATGACCCGCGCCACGAGCGGTCCGGGAGCGGCCCGTCCACGCCCGTCCAGGCACGTCAGCGTTTGCGCAACAGAGCGCAGAACATGGCATCCGTGGTGTGACGATGCGGCCACAACTGCATGAATCGCGGATCCTGAAGAGCGGAGGAATCGGGGACCTGTGTCGACAGGGATCTCACGTCGACGACCTCCAGGTCTGGCTCCGCCTGGCTCACGACGGCGATGGTCTCGTCGTGGTGGGGCGAACAGGTCACGTAGGCCACCACTCCCCCGCTCACCAGGGACTTTCCCGCCACATACAGCAACTCGGACTGCAACCTGGTCAGTTGGGCCAGGTCTCCTTCCGTCTTCCGCCATCGGGCCTCCGGGCGGCGTCGCAGAGCGCCCAGACCCGTACAGGGGGCGTCCAGTAGGATGCGTGAGAACGTGGAAGGACGCCACGGCGGGCGCCGTCCGTCGGCGACCATGACAGGCTGGCTCTCGTACCCTCTCAGCGATTCGCGGACGAGACGGGCCCGGTGCGGATGGACGTCCGCCGCCACGAGTCCTTCGCCGCGAGACAGGGCGAGCCCTGTCAGGAGGGCGGCTTTCCCGCCGGGACCAGCGCACATGTCGAGCCAGGTCCCGCGAGGGGCGTCCACCCCCGCCAGCAGCTCCGCGACGATCTGGGAGCCCTCGTCTTGCACGCCCGCCCGTCCATCGCGCACCTGCTCCAGGGCGGCCGGGTCTCCCGACTTGCGTGCTCCCCACGGCGACCACTGCGTGGGCTGCGCCCCTGCCTCCAGCAACTCCTCACGGGTCATCAGGGTCGGACGCGCGACCAGGGTCGGCGTCGGGGCGACGTTGTTGGCCTCCAACGCGGCCGACACCTCGTCTGGCGGCAGGACCTCGGCGTAGGCGTCGACGATCCATCTCGGGTGGCATGTCCGCATGGCGAGGGCGTCCAGGGGAGACAGCCCCGCGGTCGCCTCGTCCATCCACTCGTCCCAGGTACGGGCGGCGACCCGGCGCAAGATCGCGTTGACAACGCCGGTGACACGGGAACCGATCTGGTCCTGGGCCAGGGACACCGACGACGAGACGCATGCGTGGGCCGGCACACGCATCTTCAGCAACTGCTCGCTGCCGAGCCTCAAGACGTCCACGACGGCCGGTTGGAGGGTCTTCAGCGGCCGTCCACCGGCCATCTCGATCACAGTGTCGATCGTGCCCATGTGGCGGCACACGCCGAAGACTAGTTCCGTGACGAAGGCGGCGTCTGTGGGCGTGAGCCCCGCCCGTGCTTGGACAGTCTTGACCGCGAGGTTGGCATAGCCCGAGTCCCGCACGAGTTTCAGCGCCGCCAAGGCGGCTTTACGGGCGGGACCGGCGGAGGCTCTCTCACTCAAGACACATCCCCTTCTGCCACGCCCCTCTCGCCCAGTCGGCGCCCGACATGGGCTTCTTCCCCATCGCTTGGACCTGGACCAACTCGATCCACCCGTCGCCGGTTCGGACGCACACCTGCCTCTTCGTGGCGACCAGTTCACCGATGACCGGGTCGGTGGCCATGGGAGGTTCCTCGCACACACGAGCGCGCAGGACCTTGAACCTCTGCGCGCCCACATAGGCCCAGGCGCCCGGTTCGGGGCTCATGGCACGCACCACATTCACGATCTGCCGGCTGGAGGCGGTGACGTCCAGCCGCGCCTCGTCGACGGTCACTTTCGGCGCCAGGCTCACGTCCTCGTGGGTCTGCGGGCGGGGCGCGTGACCGGCCTGCGCCATCGCCAAGGCGTCCAGCATCGCGGACGCTCCGATCGACGTGAGGTGGTCGAGGAGGTCTCCGGAGGTCGCCTCGGGGTCGATGTCGACGGGTTCCTGGCAGAAGACCGGTCCGGCGTCGAGGGCGGGCACCAGGCGGAAGACGGTGACGCCCGTGCGCTCGCAGCCGTCGAGGACCGCCCGCTGGACCGGCGCCGCGCCTCGGTACGCGGGGAGCAGGGAGTAATGGAGATTGATCCATCCCAGTGGCGGGATCCGCAGCAAGTCCTGGGTGATCAAGCCGCCGTAGGCGACCACTGGACAGCAGTCGGGGCCGATCTCGGCGATCCGGTCGACGACCTGGGGCTCACGCAGGCTCGTCGGGGCGAGCACCTCGATACCGCGCTCACGCGCCCAGTCTTCCACCGGGGAGGGGACCAGGCGCGCATGACGGCCTCGGGGGGCCGGTGGGCGTGTCAGGACGGCCCGTACGTCGTGGACCTCGGCCAGCGTGTCGACCACCCGTACCGCAGTGCTGGGGGTCCCCGCGAAAATCAGTCTCATCTTCCTCATCTCTCGTCTGGTGGCGAGCATACCCTCTTCGGACCTCGGCAGGATCATGTCGGGAAGGGGGCGCGTCGACGACGGGTCCGCCTGACGACGTCCCGTGATCGTCACCACACGGGATCGAGCCTCCAGGTGTACGTCCCCGACTTCTTGCCCTGTGAGCGCTTGGCGGCCATCTCTCCCAGGTGACGCGCGAAGTCCTCGCCCCTGTTCGCCGGGACCCGGGCGATCAGCCGGAAATCGTCGGAGTCGATCTCCTGGACCGGGCCGATCAGTTCCACGTATCCGTACCCGGTCAACTGTGTCGCCGCGTTCGTCAAGGCGGCCTCGTCGCCGGTGAACGTCGCCATCCGCGTCGACGGCGGGAATCCGGCCTCCTGGCGGTCCTGAAGCTCGCGACGGGCGAATCCCGCAGGATCCTGACGGACGACGGCCTGGACGGCCCTGTCCTGGGGCGGACCCACGATGAGCACGGTGCCTCCGTCGCGACCCGAGCGGACCAACGGCATCACCGACATCCATCGACGGACCGCCTCTTCGCCGACCCGGATGTCGGGACGGGACAAGAAGCCCGAGGCGTCGAGGATGACCGCCGCCGCGTACCCCCCTTCCGCGTGGGGCTCGCATCCAGGGGTGGAGATGACGATGCACGGTTCCGCGCCGACCCCATCGACGGGATGGGTCGAATCCGAGCGCAGGACCGGGATGGTCCGAAACGAGGTCGCCAACTCGTCGGCCGTGCGTGCCGATCCCGTGGTCACCGCCCACCAGCGCGTGCTCCCGCACGAGCATCGCCATCCGGCGGCGGGACGGGCGCACACCTGGCAGCACACGGCGCCCGAGGAGCGCTCCTCGAAGCCGCCGCCGCAGGAGCACCGGGCCACCTCGCCGCAGCGGGGGCACAGGAAGTTGCGTCGATGCCCGACCCAGGGCACCCACACGAGCACCGGCCCCGACGCGACCCCCTTCTGGATGACGGTGAAGGCGTCGTGGGGAAGTCGGGACGTGTGGGCCGCCGGGTCTCTGTCGAGGCTTCTGTCCACCTGGGACGCGATCCTCACCAACGGGGCGCCATAGGACGCCTGGCCGGAGGGCATGGCGACCTCGTGCAACCATGCCTTGTCCACCCAGTTCTGGATCTCGGTCGAACGGGAATAGGACGCGAAGACGACGGCTGCGCGGGTCTGGCTCGCCCGGATGGCCACCACGTCCCGCAGACTCGGGTACGGGAAATGGGGCTCCGCCAAGGAGGAGTCCGCCTCCTCCCACACCGCGATCAGACCGAGGTCGTGGACGGGCGCGTACACGGTCGCACGTGTTCCGATGACCACCCGCGCGTGCCCACGGGCGCCCGCCAGGAACGCCCTGTACCTGGCCTGCGGCCCCTTGTCGGCGGACAACGTCACGACATGGGCGGGTTCGACGACTCGCGTGACCGCCGCACGAGCCGTCTGCACGTCCCGCGCGTCCGGGACGACCAGGATCGCCGACCTCCCGCTCGCGAGGGTGTCACCGATCAGTCCGGCGAGCCCGTCGGCCCAGTCCCCCGCCGGTCCGCACACCCCGGCGACGGTCCATGTGACGCGGGGGGACGCCCCCGAGCGTAGCGCCGTCCTCAGGGCGGTCCCCGCGGGATAGAGGTCGATGGGACACGGCTGTGATTCTCGTGGAGAGGACTCGACCTCACCCATGGTGGCCGCTTCCGCGCGGGCGGCCCTCGGGGGGATGGCGAGTCGTGCGACGTCCATGAAGGCTCCTGCGCAGTGATCGGCGACCGCGCGGATCAGCGCCACCGAGGAGGCGGGCATCACCACTTCGTCGGACACGATGGCCGACAAGGGAACGAGGGTGTCCACGTCTGACTCGTCGGCGAGTCCGACGATGAACCCGGGCAGGCTGCGACCGCTGAATCGCACTTTGACGCGCGTCCCGGCCCGTGCCCTCTCGTGCCATTCCTCGGGGACGAGGTAGTCGAAAGGACGGTCGAGGTGCGGGACGCCGACATCGACATAGACCTGCGCGATCATGAGTGGAGGCCCCAGGGGTACGGGATCAGCCACGCACGGCGGCCGCGAGAGCCTCCGCCCGGTCGGTCCTCTCCCAGGTCATGCACTCCAACTCGCGGCCGAAGTGGCCGTAGTTGGTCACCTGCGAGTAGATGGGACGCAACAGGTCCAGCGAGTCGATGATGGCCTTGGGCCGCAGGTCGAACACGTCGAGGATGGCGTCACGGATCTGGTCTTCGGGGACAGTCTCCGTGGAGAAGCAGTCGACGTACAACCCCACAGGATGGGCGCGCCCGATGGCGTACGCCACCTGGACTTCGCACCGATCGGCCAATCCCGCGGCGACGACGTTCTTCGCCACCCATCGCATCGCGTAACTCGCGGAGCGGTCGACCTTGGACGGGTCCTTGCCCGAGAAGGCGCCTCCCCCATGGCGGGCCATGCCGCCGTAGGTGTCGACGATGATCTTCCGGCCGGTCACACCCGCGTCTCCCATCGGTCCTCCGATGACGAAGCTGCCGGTGGGGTTGACGAAGATCGTGGTGTCGTCCAAGCCGAATCCCAGCCTGCTCGCCACCGGTGTGATCACGTGGGTGATGATGTCCTGGCGGATCTGCTGCTCGCTCACGCCCGGATCGTGCTGTGCCGAGACCACGATCGTGTCGAGTCCTCGCGGCTGGTGATCGACGTACCGGAACGTGACCTGGGTCTTCCCGTCGGGGCGCAGGTACGCGAGGACCCCCGTCTTGCGGACCTCGGCCAGTCGCTCCGACAGGCGGTGCGCCATGTGGATCGGCGCCGGCATCAACGTGTCGGTCTCCCGGCAGGCGTACCCGAACATCAGACCCTGGTCGCCCGCGCCTTGCAGGTCGTACGCGTCCACCGATCCGTCTCGGGACTCTTCGGCCTTGTCCACGCCTTGGGCGATGTCCGGCGACTGGTTGCCGATGGCGACCATCACGCCGCAGGAGTTGCCGTCGAAGCCGACCTTGGACGAGGAGTATCCGATGTCCAACACGGTGTCACGGACGATTTGCGCGACCTCGGCGTACCCGTTGGTCGTCACCTCGCCGGCCACGACCACCGCACCGGTGGTCAACAGCGTCTCGACCGCCACCCTGCTGGTGGAGTCCTGGGCCAACAAGGCGTCCAGGACACGGTCCGAGATGGCATCGGCCATCTTGTCCGGATGCCCTTCGGTCACCGACTCAGAGGTGAACAATTTCTGCATGTGGCGCTCCTTCCCTGTGCGACCGCCCGACGGACACAATCATAGACACCCCCGACGACACGTTCGTGCCCACAGGGGTGTCGACGCGACCGTTTCGGCCTCGATCAGAGATCGGTGTCAGCGAAGGGATTGGTGAAATCGAAGGCGGACTCTTTCAAAGCTTCCTCGCGGGCAGCCGCCTCCGCCTCGGGATCGATCTCCTGGCACTCCAGCAAGTTGGCCTCGATCTCCCGCAGGGCGATCGACAGGGGCTTCTCTTGCGAGTTCGCGTCCACGAGGGGACCGACGTTCTCCAACAGGCCCTCGCCGAGTTGGGAATAGTACGCGTTGATCTGGCGTGCGCGCCGCGCAGCGAACAAGACGAGGCGATACTTGGAATCCACCTTGTCCAACAAATCGTCGATGGGGGGACTCGTGATGCCTTCTTGCGTGTTCGTCATCTGTGAATATCCTTTTCAGCTCGCTGGTCTGGTTGCTCGCTGGCCGCCAGACCGATCAATTTTACCAGCTCTCGCACGGCAGATTCCACTTCTGTGTTGACCACGACGTGATCGCAGTGCTCCATGAAGTCCATCTCCCCACGGGCGGTGTCGAGTCGACGCTCGATCACGTCGGCCGCTTCGGTGCCTCGACCGTACAGGCGTCGGCGCAGCTCCTCCCAGGAGGGCGGCGCCAAGAAGACCGTACGGACCCCGTCGAGCCGGGCGGCGACCTGGCGTGCTCCTTGCACGTCGAGCTCCATCACCACGGCCCTGCCTTCACCGATTTTCTCCTCGACCGCTGCCCTGGGCGTCCCGTACCGGGATGTCTGGTAGGCCGCCCACTCCAGCAACCCCCCCGACTCGATCAGCGAGTCGAAGGCGTCGTCAGAGAGGAAGAAATAGTGCTCGCCGTCGACCTCTCCCGGTCGTGGGAGACGCGTCGTGACCGAGACGGAGAGCCAGATCTCGGGACAGCGACTGCGCAGCGCAGACAAGACGGTCCCTTTGCCGACTCCGCTCGGTCCGACGAGAACTATCGGTGTGAACGTCACCCAAGTTCCCTCTTCAGCCCGTCTAATTGGTGGATGCCCAACCCGCCCAGGCGACGGCTGGTGGCGATCGAATACTTCTCCATCAAAGCTTCGGCCTTCTTCTCACCGATCCGGGGGACGGCCTTCAAAAAGTCCTGAACCTTGATCAACTTCAACTGAGGATCGGCGATGGCCTCGGTCAGGGCTTGGGTCGGGGTCAGCTGCCCAGAGCGCACCTTGTCCTTGAGCGCGGTGCGCGCACGCCGAACCACAATTGCCTTAGCCCGTGCTGCCGCGAGTTCTCCAGCAGAAAGCGTTGGGATTGGCATAGTTATCTCCTTTGGATATTAATCACATTATGAGCGCCGGTTTCCCCTCCTTCAACACGCGCTCACATATTAGCTGTCACTCACCACTGTGTTCTTCGGCACCACCGTGATGCCTTCCGGCGACACGAAGAAACCTCGTTGTGCGTCATGATCGTGGTTGACCCCCACTTCCACCCGGGGGGCCACTCTCACATTCTTGTCCAGTATGGCTCGGCGTATAACCGCCCCTTCACCGATCTGACAACCTGTGAAGAGGACCGACTCTTCCACTCGGCTCCACTTGTGAATCATACAGTCTGGACTCAACACCGAACGATCGACGTCACCACCTGAAATGATGCACCCGGCCGACACGATCGAATCTTCCGCAGTGCCCCGCAACACGAATTTCGCTCCGGGAGACTGCGCCTGGTTCGTCCAGATTGGCCATTTCCTATTGTACAGGTTGAATTCGGGGTTGATGCTCACCAGGTCCATATGGGCCTCATGATAGGCGTCGATCGTGCCGACGTCCCTCCAGTAGTTCAGATCCTTGTCCGTGGCCCCAGGCATGTCGTTGAGCGTGAAGTCGTACACGCCGGCGTCCGCCCCAGTGACGAAAGCCGGGATGATGTTGCCCCCCATGTCATGACGTGAGTTATTGTCGGATGCATCTTGGATCAGCAGGTCGACGAAGGCCTTGGTGGTGAAGATGTAGTTGCCCATGGATGCGTAGCACTCGTCCGGAGAATCAGCCAGACCGGGCGGGTTGCTCGGTTTCTCCAAGAAACGAGATATTTTGCCCGACGGGCTCGCGTCGATGATCCCGAACTGGTCGCCCTGGGATCGTGGAACGCGAATACCGGCCACCGTCGCAGACAGACCCGAGGCGATATGGGCGTCCAGCATCTGCTCCACGTCCATGCGGTAGATGTTGTCCGCTCCGAAGACGACGACATAGTCAGGATCCTCGTCCGAGATCAGATTCATGGACTGATAGATGGCGTCAGCACTTCCCTGAAACCACTGCTTGCCCGTCCTCTGCTGAGCCGGGACAGAGGTGACGTACTGGTTGAGCAGGGTCGACATCCTCCATGTCAAGGAGATATGCCGATCGAGGGAATGAGACTTGTACTGCGTCAACACGGCAATCTTCCGCATATTCGAGTTGACGAGGTTGCTCATCACAAAGTCGATCAACCGGTAGGTCCCTCCGAACGGAACTGCGGGTTTGGCTCGATCCGCTGTGAGCGGCATGAGCCTCTTTCCCTCGCCCCCAGCTAGGACGATCGACAGAACGTTTGGTCTGACTGCCATGTGGCCTACGCTAAAGCCTTTTTGCCCAGATGACAACTTTCTTCCAGGAGTTTGCAGAATCTACGCGTGGACTCGGGCCGAGAGTACCCAAATGCCCGAAGATGTGGGACGATGCCGTTATGCGCATATCTGTTCTCACTCGTGAATACCCTCCCTACATCTATGGTGGCGCCGGTGTTCACGTCGGGCAGTTGGTGGCCCATCTGCGTCCCCGGTGCGAGATGGTGGACGTTCAGTGCATGGGTGAGCCGCGACCCGGCGCGACCTCCCATCCGGAGAACTTCCCCGAAGGCGCCAACGCGGCCCTGCGCGTGATCGGCACGGACGTGGCCATGGCGGCCTCGATCCCCGAGGTCGACATCGTGCATTCGCACACCTGGTACACCAACATGGCCGGCCTGATGGCCTCCAAGATGCTCGACATCCCCCATGTGGTCACCGCCCACTCCTTGGAGCCCCACCGCCCCTGGAAGGCCGAGCAGTTGGGCGGCGGCTACCGGCTGTCCTGCTGGGCGGAGAAGACCGCCTTCCTCGACGCCACAGCCGTGATCTCCGTGTCCGAGGGCATGCGGTCCGACATCCTGGCCTCCTACTCCGACCTCGACCCGGACAGGGTTTTCGTCGTGCGCAACGGAATCGACACCGACGACTTCTATCCCGATCACGACACGACCCGCCTCACCGAGCTCGGCATCGATCTGGAGGCCCCTCTCGTGGTCTTCGTCGGGCGGATCACACGTCAGAAGGGGCTCGTCCATCTCGTGCGGGCCGCCACCCGGTTCGACCCGGACACCCAGGTGCTCCTCCTCGCCGGCGCGCCCGACACCCCCCAGATCGAGCAAGAGTTCACGGAGGCCTTCTCGGACCTGAAAGCCGCACGGTCGAATGTGACCTGGGTGGTGGACATGGTCCCCCGCGACGAGTTGCGCAGCATCCTCACCCACGCCACGGTGTTCGCCTGCCCGTCGATCTACGAGCCCTTGGGCATCGTCAACCTGGAGGCCATGGCGTGTGAGACGGCTGTGGTCGCCACGAACGTGGGCGGGATCCCTGAAGTGGTCGTCGACGGCGAGACAGGCGTCCTCGTGGCGTACGATCCCGCTCGAGCCGAGGATCCCGACGCCGTCGCCGACTTCGAAGCCAGGTTCGCCGACGCTGTCAACGACCTGACGAGGAATCCGGGCCGAGCCGCTGCGATGGGCGCCGCCGGACGGGCGCGCTGCATCGACACATTCTCATGGGAAGCTGTGGCTGACCAGACCATCGACGTCTACCGTCGAGCGATTGACCTCTTCCGCTCCGGACGGTGAACGTCCCCTCAGCGGCTGGTCACTGCCCGACGACGGGCTTGAGCGCTTCGTAGAGGCCGGTGGCTTCCGCCACGTTCATCTCCACGACGAGACGGCCTCCCCCGTCCACAGGGAACCGCAAGAGTATGCCTCGACCCTCCTTGGTCACCTCAATCGGTCCGTCACCCGTGCGAGGTTTCATCGCTGCCATCGTGGTTCCTTCTGTCGCCCAGTTCTGTCGAGTCTATTATTCCAGATCCAGGGCCTACTAAGCAGTTCGACGCGGCACGAAGTTGATTTTGCAGTCGAGCAAGGACCTCGTCCACCTGTTCCATGGCGTACCCGCGAGGGACGACGAGGAAACGGAGGCCCTCAAGGTCCTCGGCGGTCATGTCAGATTCGGGCAGGATGAGCGGCGGACGGTCCACCCTGACAGGGCCCAGTTGGCCCAATCCTCCGGCGGCCGCCACGGCAGCCAGTCCCAACACAGCCACGGCGATGACGGCGAGCAACCATTCCATGGATCAAACCTCCTTGCCGATGACTATATCAAGAATCTCGTCCAAATCGTCGGTCACAGGAATCGACGACACGTCCACATCGGCGATGAAGTGCTGTGCGAGGACCGAGTCCTGGAGCCACTCGAGCAGCCCCGTCCAGAACTCACGCCCCACGAGGACGATCGGGAAGCGGGTGACCTTGCCCGTCTGCGCCAGGACCAAGGCTTCGAACAACTCGTCCAGGGTTCCGAAACCACCGGGCATGACGACGAAACCTTGGGAGTACTTGAGGAACATCGTCTTGCGCGCGAAGAAGTACCGGAACTGGATCCCGAGGGTCAGGTACTCGTTGAGAGCCTGCTCGAAGGGCAACTCGATGCCCAACCCGATGGAGGGGCCGCCTTCTTCGAAGGCGCCACGATTGGCCGCCTCCATCGCTCCCGGGCCACCACCTGTGACGACCGCGTACCCGGCCCGCGCCAGTCTCGCGCCGATCTGATGGGCGAGGGTGTACAGGGGGTCCTCGGGACGCATCCTCGCCGAGCCGAAGACCGAGATGGCCGGCCCGAGGTCGGCGAGGTTCTCAAAGCCCTCGACGAATTCGGACTGGATCCGCATCACCCGCCAGGGGTCGTGGCTCCTCCACCCGTCGTCCGAGGCGGCCAGGAGCCACTGATCAGCGGTCATGAAATCGACGGTGCGTGTGCGCCGGACGATGCGCGTCTGCTCGCGAGTCACGTATTCCTCATCCATGGGATTCGAGTCTACAACCTATCGTTGCTCGTCCGGCGTCGACGTGTCAGGCGTAGGTCAGCCATTCCTCCAAGAGGTCCCGGCATCGCACCACCGTGTCGATGTCGACGCGCTCGGCGACCGTGTGGGCCAGGTTGGGATCACCCGGTCCGAAGTTCACGGCGGGGACGCCCAGTCGCGCGAAGCGGGCCACGTCCGTCCAGCCGTACTTGGGCCGTACATGGCCGACCCGCGAGATGAAGGAGGCCACGACGGGCGACGACAGTCCCGGAGGGGCGGCGTGCGCGGCGTCGACCACCTCGACGTCGTACCCGGCGAAGATCTCCCTCACCACAGTCTCGGCCTGATGCACGTCCTTGTCGGGAGCGAAGCGGTAGTTGACGAGGAGGTCGCATCGGTCCGGGATCACGTTCCCGGCCGTCCCGCCGCTGATCCCCACCGCGTTGAGGCCTTCTCTGTACGTCAGGCCGTCCACGCAGATCTCCCTCGCGGGGTACTCGTTGAGCTGGGCCAGCGCCCCTGCCATGTCATGGATGGCGTTGTGCCCGAGCCAGGACCGTGCGGAATGCGCGGCCACCCCATGGGTGGTGATCCGCACGCGCAGAGTCCCCTGGCACCCTGCTTCGATCCAGCCGTCGCTGGGCTCCATCAGGATGGCCATGTCCGCCCGCACGAGGTCCGGGTGTGCGAGGGCGAGACGTCCGAGTCCGTTCTTGGACTCCTCGACCTCCTCCATGTCGTAGAAGATCCAGGTGAGATCCACGACCGTGTCGGTCAGCCGCGTGGCCAGGTCGAGTTGGACGGCCACCCCGCCTTTCATGTCACACGTGCCCCGACCGACCAACACATCTTTTCCGTCGATCTGGTCCCAGTGGCTGGGGAGGTTGTCGGCGATGGGGACGGTGTCGAGGTGTCCGGCGATGACCACCCTCCTGGCACGACCCAGCATCGTGCGCGCCACGATGGTGTTCCCCATTCGTGTCAGGGTCAGATGCGGATGCGCGGACAAGGTTTCGTCCACCATGTCCGCCAACGCGTCCTCGGAACCGCTGACCGATTCGATGTCCACGATCTGCTTCAGAAGGTCCCGGATCTGGGTCTCACACTTGGCCATGCCCATCAGCCTACCGGGATCAACGCCCCCTCTGGCGGCCATGGTCGCGCATGAACCAGGTTCGCTGCCCTGGGGGGACGCCCGGCCGACATGGGCGAACCGCGCAGGGGAACACCGAAGAAGTCTGTCGACCTCCAGTAGGCTGATCATCATGATTTCTCGGATCGCCACCGGAGTGGGCATCTCCACCGTCCATGAGACCCAAGGCGTGCTGGACTGTTGGTACCCGTGTCCCGTCCTGGGAGAATCCGCTCCCTCCAGCCCTGAGCCTGTCGTGCGCGAGGACCCCACCGCGGGCGTGCGGAGGGTACGCATGGAGGTGACCCACCAGCGGATCGACCTCGACGAGCCGCCTGCCAGCGTGCCCGACGCCTACCTGCGCCTCCACCTGTTGTCTCATCGCCTGTGCGAGCCTCGCACGATCAACCTCGACGGGATCTTCACCGTCTTGCCCACCGTGGTGTGGACCTCCGTGGGCCCGTGCGCTAGCGACGACTTCGAGACGACTCGGGCCGGACTGCGCGCCATGGGACCGGTGACCGTGTACGCCGTGGACAAGTTCCCCCGCATGGTGGACTATGTCGTCCCGAGTGGCGTGCGTATCGGCGACGCCGACCGGGTCCGGCTGGGCGCCTACCTGGCGCCGGGGACGACGGTCATGCACGAGGGATTCGTCAACTTCAACGCCGGAACCCTGGGCGTCTCCATGGTCGAAGGACGGGTGTCGGCCGGCGTGACCGTCATGGACGGCAGCGACATCGGCGGCGGCGCCTCCATCATGGGCACCTTGTCCGGAGGGGGCCGCGAGACGGTCTCCATCGGGAGGCGGTGCCTCCTGGGCGCACAGGCGGGTCTCGGCATCAGCCTGGGCGACGACTGCGTGGTCGAGTCCGGGCTGTACGTGACGGCCGGGACGAAGATCACGCTCCCCGACGGGCGGATCGTCAAAGCCGAGACCATGTCCGGACAGTCGGGATGGCTGTACCTTCGTGACTCCGTCTCCGGCGCCGTCAAGGCTCTCCCACGAGCCGGACGCACTGTCGAGTTGAACGCCGACCTCCACCGGAACTGACCCATGAGCCCTGCGACGTCTCGACGCCCCGCCATCGTCATGGTCACCATTGTGATCGTCTTGGTCGCCTTGTTCGTCGGTGGTGCGGGAATGCTGAGATGGATCTCCTCCCAGTGGTCCACCCCCGCTCCCACGCCTGACGTGCGCTGCGAGGCTCTGGTCAACGCCACCACCGTCGACCTGACCATCGAGCAAGCCCGCAACGCGTCCATCATCGCCGGGATCGCCGCACAACGAGGCCTCGTCCCTCGGGCTGTGTCCATCGCCTTGGCCACGGCCTTCCAGGAGTCGGGGATTCGCAATCTCGACTACGGCGACAGGGACTCCTTGGGGATGTTCCAGCAACGACCGTCCATGGGCTGGGGGACGCCCGACCAGGTCATGGATCCGTACTATTCCACGGGGAAATTCTTCGATGTGATGGTCACCGTCGACGATTGGCAGGACTCGGACATCGGCGACGTGGCCCAAGAGGTCCAACGCAGTGGGTTCCCGGACGCGTACGACCAACACGTCGCCCAGGCTCGCATCCTGGCGTCGGCCCTGTCCGGCGAGACGCCTGCCGCATGGTCCTGCGTGGTGAGCGACCCTGCCCCGGCCGATCCCTCCCACCTTATGGACGCCATGGACCAGGCGTACGGGTCGAGCATCGACACGACGGTCATCCCCGGGACATCCTCGACAGCTGCCACGATGACGGTGGTCGCGTCGAGCGAAGCTGTGGCATGGTCGGCGGCCGCTTTCGCCCAGAGCTGGGCGACGTCGGTGGGAGTCACCTCGGTCCAAGTGGGCCCATCGCGATGGACGGCCTCCTCCTCGGTGTTGTCGGGCTGGGTCGCGACCCCGGACGCCGTCGGAGCGCCGACGGTCGTGACGATCACCTTCTGATGGGTCGTACCGTCAGGACCGCTGAGTCAGCCTCAGTGGGTACGAGACTCCACGGCGCCCGCGAACTCGTCGGCCACCTGAGCCACCCTTTCCCAATCGGTGTACTCGACCCAGGTGCGCGGATCGGTCGGACCGTGGGTCATGGTCATGATCAGACGAATCGCGCTGCGGTCGAGGAAGTTGTACCTGGGGTACTCGAGGGCGCCGGCGACGACTTCCACATGGCTGGGGACCCAGGCCATCTTCTCCAGGAACTTCCTGGTGTAGACATGCTTGGCCGGGTCACGCTTCTCGGGCGTGCGAGCCGTCAACGACACCGTCATCAGCAGGGTCGGCACCGCGTCCAGCCACGACCGGTACCGGGTGACGAACTTCTCCGCCTGCTTGGCGAAGTGGCCGTACCTCACCGACATGACCATCACGATGGCGTCATGACGCGCCGGATCGGGCGCCGTGGCTTTCGTGAGGGGCACGACATCCGTGGCGATGCCATGGGCCCTCAAACCGTCACTGACCGCCTGTGCGATCTTCGTGCTCTGCCCGAATCGACTGGAGTGCGTCACGAGAACACACGGATGGGACGCCGTCATACTAACCCTCACTACTCGGCCCTGAACTCAGGGCTGGACTACCATCGAACAATCGTACCGCGCCCCTGACCGTTTTTCGCGTGCCTCCCCGTAGACGCTGTCAGATGGCATGTCCAGCCTTCCACGCAGGACGACAGAACGGTCGGGCAATCCCCCTTCTCTGTTGTTGCGTCCGCCGGTGAGTAGCGGAATGGTCGTGCTATTGTTCGGTTATGACGAGGTGTTCCTCTGCCAGGCTTGAAATAACAGCCCACATGAAGCACGGGGGCGGACACCTCGTCATATCATTTTCGAGATTGCCCTCGCGTCGTCGGACATGGTGAACCCCACAACAACGCCGTGGGTCAGGCGAAACCACAACAACCCACGAGATACACTCATGGGTTGTTAATTACTGGCGGTCGGTTAAACCGTGATGAGACCTCTCAAATAATCAGTCGACCTTCGCATCACGCCACTGTCAAGGATTGATCCGATAACAGATCGGTCCTCATCAACGAGTAGATTTCTTTCAGAGGCAAAGGTGACAACATCGCCGAGCACCATGAGCCACCCTCCCTGGCGCGACATCACATCATCACATAGCTCTACTAAGTCCGTCGGCATGAGATGCCGGAATTTAGCGTAGAGGGCTTCAGTCTGATGTCGCACGTAACCATTCTTCCATAGTTTTGGGGTGAGCCGTTGCCACAGCCCACCGGCCTAGATATCGAACATAAACAACACCTTCAATAGTTCTGTATGACCCGAACAGGACGAAAGATCCGTCTTCTCGCACGCGACGGATTCCCTTTGGGTCGTCCACAATAGCATTTACCCAATCTACGGTATCCTGCGGTGTAAACCCAGGTGGGAATGTGCTTTTCCCGGGAACGCCCACTAGGTCTCCAGAATGAAAACCATGTCCGGACTCATCACCGAATAGAAGCGCGGTAGCGTCATTGATGTCGAAAGTCTCAATTTCGCTCCTGCGCACATCCGGTTGCCACCCGTTGAACATGGAGAACTCATCCGGGGTCTCTGGACCCAACATGCCACGAACACGCGCAGGTGGTTTCCCACTACCAGCGCCACCGGTTTGCGTCTGCGGTGGGTTGGCGTCGTTAACAACCCCGTACCCGTTGCGACGCATCGCGGCGGCGGCTTCCTTGTCGGTCATCCCCGGCTCGGTGGAGTCGTTGTACAGCTTGATGTACTCCCACTCCTTGCCGGTGGGTTGCCAGTCGTTCGGGTCTCCCCTGAACTCCTCGCACGTGCACCCGCAGCACTTGTGGTACCGGCGCCCAGCACCGGTGGACACCACCGTGCCACGGGAATACACCGGCCCCCGGGTGACAAGCATCGCGCACCACGCGCACGGGTTCGCGTCCGCGACCCGCCTCCACCTCGACCCGGCCTTCGCCGCCGACCGGGTGACCACGTCGCGCCCTGGTGCTAACGTGCCCTCCCACCTGAAGGCCAACGGCTTCCAGTGGCCCGACACCGAGAAAGGAAAGAAGGATGGATGACAACGCGACCGCCCTGCTCGCCCCTGCGCACCTCGTCGATTTGGATGTCATCACCAGCCAGGCCTGGAACCGACGCACAGCTATGATGGACCCCATGCCCGAACTTCTCCGTGTCACCGCGGCCGCTCCGTGCCACAGAGTCACACGCCTAGCGTTTCTCCATCGCATCGAGTCCGGATCTCTGGCCGCACGCCTTGCCGGGTCACAATGGGCCATGCTGGCCACAGCCCTCTTGCAGTACCTATCCGACGAGCACTTGGAGCAAAGATGACACACATCACCGTCACCGCGACACGATGGGCCCATGGGTGGGAACTCATCGTCGGCGACTTCGGAGCGACCCAGGTCCGCACACTCGCGAAAGCTGAACAACAGGTACGTGACTTCCTCGACAGCGTCGACCCCGACACCGACCACAGTGGCTGGACACTCACGATCATCCGTACCCTGGGCGGTGTCCACGACGACATCCAGCACGCCAGGGCCGCGTCAGAAGCCGCCCAGGCCGCATAGATCGACGCGGGCTGACCCATGTGTGGTGTCGTCACCCAACTACGCTCACAATGCCTGCCCCTGGGTGACATCGCCACCGTCCTCGGCGTCACCAAAGGACGCGTGCCCCGACTCGCCGCTGAGAAGCTCTCTGCCTGACGACCGGCCTCGGGTCTTCACAGTCCGAGGCTCGCGTAGACTTCCTCGGCTGGAATCGTCTCTTCGCCTTCTGCCTCGATGGCCGCCAAGGCGTCTTCGGCGTCCTCGATACGGTCGAGGAGGTCGCTGTAGCGTTGGACGGACACGATCACGGCGGCCGCTCGCCCACGACGGGTCAGGATGACGTCCTCGGTGGATGACTTGTCGACTAGAGACGCCAGGCGCGGTTTCGCTTCGCTGATGGGGACGATGGTGGGCAGCAGTGCGCTCATGTTAACCTCCGGTATATGTCACTCCTGTGCCCGACCATGATGATCTCGACTAGGAGAATGTTGTCTTTGATTGTGTAGACGATGCGATAGTCGCCCACACGTATGCGGTAGTTGTCGCGTGCGGTCAGTTTCTTCGCCCCGTGGGGACGCGGGTTTTCCGCAAGTGAGGTGGTGGCTGTGCGGATTGAGGCCGCTAGCGGCTCGGGGAGCTTGCTCAATGCCTTTACCGCCGTTTTCGTGTAACGCACCACGTATGCCATGGTATTAATAATACTCGTGAATGGGACCTATTAGCATGTCCAAGTCGCGTGGTGATCGAGGCGATCTTCTGGCCTGCATGTCTCCGGAACTCATCTTCATCAGGTTTGGCGTCCACTTTCTCCTCGATCTCCCGACACAGCCAATTACTGACGCTCATCTTGTCGCGTGCGGATGATGTCGGATTGTCGACGGTTTTGGGTGGTCGCGGCCGCGTCGAGCCATCAGCTCATGGGCGGCAACGACGAGACGATCCACCAAGGCGTCGTCGACATCGCCTTCTGGGTCGACAGTGGGAAAATCCTCGTCTGTCATGGTCACGAGAGTGGCATCCGCCTCTTCAGGTGTCATTCTGGGGTATTTCGTCATACTATTTTCTCCTGTTGTTGTGCCTATATCCGGTTCGCATGGAGTGGACTTACGTGTCGCCAATCAGGCTGCTGCGGGTTCTCTGTAGTGTTTCAGGGCTCCCTGTCGGGTCATGCCCAGCGCTTGGCCGATCATGGCCCATGTTGCGCCTTCGGACCGTGCCCGTGTGACGGCGTGCCGAATTTTATCCTCGGCCTGGTCGCGTTCTTCGATGGCGTCCATGATCTCATTCAGCCCTATCTCAGTGTAGGTGGCCAGTGGCGTCGGCCCCTCGCCATTGTTTGCGTGTTCGATTTCTTCCAGCATTTCTTCGTTTGTTCTCATCGTTGTGCCTTTCGTCGTGGGAGGTATTTTGGTCGTGCGTGGTCGGCGTGGAGGATGTCGTGGTCTGTGTAGCCGTGTTTGCGTGCCTCATCAATGACTTACATATGGTAATTCTAGTTGTTACTCATCCATACGTCAACCGCTGTTACCATAGCTGATGGGAAACACCAAGAAAGTGAACGTCCCACACGACCCACACCCTCGACTTCCCGACGGAGGTTAGAAGCCCGGTGGGCTTCCGAACAGATCCGGCGCTGAGGCGGCGCGTGAGCGCCTTGCCGAAGCTAAGTACCGGGTTCGATTCCCACAGAGAGTGCAATGAGCGAAGCGAATGGAGCGAACGACGGGTCGGATCGTCAGAGAGGAAGCCCGGTGGGCTTCCGAACAGATCCGGCGCTGAGGCGGCGCGTGAGCGCCTTGCCGAAGCTGTGTACCGGGTTCGATTCCCACAGAGAGTGCAATGAGCGGAGCGAATGGAGCGAACGACGGGAATCGAACCCGCATGACCAGCTTGGAAGGCTGGGGCTCTACCATTGAGCTACGTTCGCGCGCTTTCACACGCGGTCGGCGTGTCAAGCGTGATCAGTGTAGTCGAGGGCTCCTGTCAGGGTCAAGGAGCCCTCACCTGTGTCCTCGGCTCAGCCGCTCACGGTCCCGTAGGGCCAGTTCACGATGCCGCCCATGTCGTACACATGGGTGTACCCCATGCTGGCGAGCGCCTTCGACGCGTTGGCGGCCCGGACCCCGGTACGGCAATACACGAAGATCACCGTGGACTTGTCGGGGATCGTGGTCGCCGCCTGAGACGAGACCTGCGTGTCGGGGATCAGGATCGCGCCGTCGATGTGCTGCTGGCTGTACTCCTGTTGCGTGCGCACGTCGAGGAGGACGTACGACCCCCCTTGGTCCATCATCTGTTTGGCCTGCTGGGCTGTGATCGTCTGATACCCTCCCGTGCCGGACGATGAGCACCCCGCGAGCAGGGCTGTGACGGCGACGAGGCAGACGACGAGGATTTTCTTCATGCGTGTTCTCCAACATCTCGATTCATGGTTTCATCCATGGCCGATCCAACCCGACAGGAAGACTTTTGTCAACCGACCCCCGGCACAGGCCCTGTCATCCAGCCGATGACCGCCACCGATCCAAGGTGGGCAGGTACCGACCGAGTTCCACCCGCGCGGTCTCCTCCCCGACCTTGGCGGCCAGATGGGGCACTCCGACCTCGATCATGTCCTCCACGGTCGCGTCCGGGTCGAGGAAAGCCCCGTCGCGGAAGCAGTAGGTGCAGTACGTGCTGTCGGACCCATCAGGGAGAGGGGCGACGAGGTGGCGGTGCTCCTCGTCGAACGGCAACCCGCAACTTTGGCACACGGGATACGCGCTCGCTTGGTTCATCTCATTCCTTCCACTCTGCGTCGCTCGTGGCGTCCAGCCTGTCCTCGCGACTCATCGCGGCCAGCTCCTGCACCCTGCTCAGGCTCAGCCCGAGAGCCTCGGCGATGCGGCGCCCGTACTCCTCGTCGGCCAGATAGCAGTGAGCCGCATGCCGGTACTTGACGTTGCTCGTGACCGGCGCGATGTTCGCAGCCGTGTTGGAGATGAGCAGGTCACGCTTGTCGGGGGTCATCAGCCGGTACAGATCACCCGCCTGGTAGAAGCAATCGTCGTCCTCGTACTGGTCGTAGTGATCCAGAGGACCGTCGAGAGCAAGCGGCGGTTCCTTGTACGCGGGCTGCGCCTGCCACTCACCGAAGCTGTTGGGGTGGTAGCCCTTCGTGGCGCCGTGGTTCCCGTCGACGCGCATGCTCCCGTCCCGATGGTACGAGTGGGCGGGAACCTTGGGCGCGTTGACCGGAATCTCTTGGAAGTTCACGCCGAGCCTGTACCGCTGAGCGTCCCCGTAGGCGAAGAGGCGGCCCTGCAACAACTTGTCCGGGGAGTGCCCGATTCCCGGGACGATGTCGGCGGGGTTGAACGAGGACTGCTCCACGTCGGCGAAGTAGTTCTCTGGATTGCGGTTGAGCTCCAGGACCCCCACCTCGATCAAGGGGTACTCCTTGTGGCTCCACACTTTGGTGACGTCGAAGGGGTTGTCCCGGTGGTGGCGTGCCCGCTCCTCGGTCATCACCTGGATCGACATGGTCCATCGGGGGAAGTCTCCGCGCTCGATAGCCGAGAACAAGTCGTTCTGCGCGCTCTCCCGGTCTTTGGCGATGATCGCGGCCGCTTCATCGTCCGTGAGGTTCTTGATCCCCTGGCATGTCCTGAAGTGGAACTTGACCCACACCCGCTCGTTCTTCGCGTTGTACAGGCTGTACGTGTGGCTCCCGAACCCGTGCATGTGACGGTATCCATCCGGGATTCCCCGGTCCGACATGACGATCGTGACCTGATGGAGGGCCTCCGGCAGCATCGTCCAGAAATCCCAATTGTTTTGCGCCGACCGCATATTCGTCTTCGGATCCCTCTTGACGGCGTGGTTCAGATCGGGGAAATGGATGGGGTCCCGCAGGAAGAACACCGGGGTGTTGTTACCCACCATGTCCCAGTTCCCCTCCTCCGTGTAGAACTTGACGGCGAACCCTCGGATGTCCCTCTCCGCGTCGGCGGCGCCCCGCTCCCCCGCGACTGTCGAGAATCGCGCGAAGACGTCCGTCTTTTTCCCTATCGTGGAGAACAGGGCGGCCTTCGTGTACTCGGTCACGTCATGCGTGGTCGTGAAAGTGCCGAAAGCGCCGCTGCCCTTGGCGTGCATCCTGCGCTCGGGTATCACCTCCCTGTCGAAATGCGCCAGCTTCTCCAGATACCAGATGTCCTGCAACGCCATGGGTCCACGCGGACCTGCCGTGAGCACGTCCTGATGATCCGCCACAGGGGCGCCATTCTGCCTTGTCAAGTGTTGTGTCATGTTGGTCACTCCTCCTCCTGAGTGAGCGGGTCCCCCCGCTGATGTCCCGCCAGTCCCACAGCGGTGAGACGCATGCCCATCATGAGGGACGAGACGCCGCTTCCCGTGGAGGTGTCTCCCCTGCCCGACCAGGCATACGCCAAGCCCTCGATTCCCGACCTATGATCGATGAGTGGTCTCCCGTACCACGGTACTCGCTTGCACAGGTGCGTCAAGAGGAGGATCTGGGACGGCGTGGGACCCTCATGGGACGAAGAACGTTGAGGCGCTGAGACTATGCCGTGTGGCTAATCCTGGACTGAACCTCAGTATGGATGGGCTCTTCGAGATGCCGTACGACACATGAGCCGGCGGCCAGAGCCATACTGAGGGGACCGACATAACGGGCGGTCTTCCAGACGATGATCCTGAGTGTTGACGGGAATTCGGACGATGCTATGAAGGTTGTCACTTCGCCTATCAGGGCCAACATCGCGCAGATGATGGCAATGATGAGTAATTGGCGACTGGACAGCTTGGGGATCATAATAGTTCTCCGTCCACTACCATGTGGACCGGTGATGGTGGAGTAGCCTTCCACTTCACATTTCTGAGAATAATCGGAGTAATCCTGAGGGGTCAAGGCTTTCATAATACCTAGTCAAAGGCAATACACCAGTCTTCATAAATGTGTAATGTTAGTGGTATGTACCACGACAATCGAGTGCCGGGCGGCACTCATAACATGCCGACGGGATATTGGTCGGACCATACGTGAACCCAATGACAACCTTGTGTGATTCACCTGAGTCGGGGCGAGAGGACTCGAACCTCCGGTCTCCTGCTCCCAAAGCAGGCGCGCTAGCCACTACGCTACGCCCCGACGACCTTGGATGATTCTACGGTTCAGTGGTGGTTCAAAGCGAATCAGCCCTTCATCGGGCCATCTCGCTCAGCATGTCACCTGGGGCCGATCACCCTCGGATGAACGCGATGACGCCATCCGCCATCATCTGGACGGCGATGGCGGCGAGGAGGACTCCGGCGATGCGGGTGAGCAGGATGGTCCCGGCGTCCTTGAGGACCCGATGGATGCCAGAGGCGAATCTCAAGAACACGTACACCGACACCATGGCCGCGATCAACGCGGCGGCGACCACCATGTAATCGAGGCCGTGCGCCCCTTGGACGGCGACCATCATGGCGACGATCGCGCCCGGACCCGCCAACAACGGGGTCCCCAGCGGGACGATGGCGACGTTGACGGGACGGGGGCCGTCCTCGTCCACCTGGTCGTGCTCACCCATCAATAGTTGGAGGGCGACCAAGAGCAGCAGCAGTCCTCCAGAGACCTGGAGAGCCGCCACGGAGATCTGCAAGTACTTCAGGATCAGCTTGCCGAAGACGGCGAAGACGGCGATCACGCCCAGCGCCACCAGGGAGGCCCTCAGGGACGCCTGGTTCCGTTGCCTGCTGGTCATCGGCCTTGTCAGACCCAGGAACACCGGCAGGAGTCCCGGCGGGTCCAAAATCACGAACAACGTGACGAAGGTTGAGAGGAAGAGATAGGCATGATCCACCCGAACAGCTTACCGGGGCGACCAGCCTTCGCCTCGACACAGGCTCGAAGAGGGGAAGAACTTGAGTCGATGTGACACAATTCGGGTGTGGACAAACTTCCAAACGACCGCCCTCGCCGTTCGGTGGTGAGCTATGTCCGACGCAGCCCGCGTATGACCGCTTCCCAGCGGTCCTGGTTGGACGAGCATCGCGACCGTTGGGTCCTGGAGGTCGCCCCGGGAGACCTGGCCACGTCGGTGGGAGAGCAGCCGCCACTCGATCTGAGCGCCGTCTTCTCCCGTCCCGCGCCCCTGGTCGTCGAGATCGGCTGCGGCCACGGCGAGACCCTCCTCGCGGCAGCCACCGCGCACCCGGAGACGAACTTCCTCGGGTTCGAGGTCTTCGAAGCGTCGATCGCGTCCACCCTCGGCAAACTCGCGTCCAACGGGATCGAGAACGTCCGCCTGGTGTGCGCCGACGCCGTGAGCGGGTTGTCCCACCTGCTGCCGGACGCCAGTGTCACCGAGGTCTGGGTCTTCTTCCCCGACCCGTGGCACAAGACACGCCACCACAAACGCCGGCTCGTCTCCCCCTCCTTCCTGGACTTGATCGCGACCAAGCTCGTCCCCGGGGGGATCCTGCGACTGGCGACCGACTGGGAGTCGTACGCCCAGGCCATGGCCGAGGCTCTCGACGCGGATCCTCGATTCGCCGTGTCGTCCACCGACAGGTTCGCCACCCGTCCGGTCACGAAATTCGAGTCCCGGGGCATCGCCGCAGGCAGGACGATCGTGGATCTCGCCTACCGCCTGGAGGACCCCCGATGAGAGCACGCCTCGACCTGGCCTACGACGGCGCCGACTTCTCCGGGTGGGCGCGTCAACCCGGTCTGCGCACCGTCCAAGGCACGCTGGAATCAGCGATCGCACAAGTGCTCCGTCTGGACGAGCCGCCGTCGTCGGTGTGCGCCGGTCGGACGGACGCCGGCGTCCACGCCCGGGGCCAGGTGGTCCACATGGACCTCCCCGAGGAGGTCGCCCGTCCCCACAAGGACCCCCATCCCACCGAGGAGGCCTTGCTCGACTGGCTCCCGAAGGTCCTGCCGCCCGACATCGCCCTCCACGCCGTGCGCCGCACGACTGAGGATTTCGACGCCCGCTTCTCCGCGATCAGCCGTCGGTACGTGTACCGCCTGTGGGACTGCCCCCATACGGTCGATCCGTTGAGCCGCTCCTATGCGGTCGCCTTCTCGCACCCTGTGGACACCGACGCCATGTCCTCGGCCGCCGAGCGCCTCCTCGGCCTGCACGACTTCGCCGCCTTCTGCCGCCGCCGCGACGAGGGCACCACGATACGCACGCTCCTGCGATGCGAGGTGGATCGCCGCCCCGATGACCTGATCGAGATCACCGTCCAGGCCGACGCCTTCTGCCATTCCATGGTGCGCTCCCTGGTCGGCGCACTCGTGACCGTGGGACGTCACCGACGCGACATCGACTGGATCGACTCCCACCTCCAGGCCGACCGGCGTGGCAATGACATCCTGGTCATGCCACCTCATGGCCTCACCTTGGAGGAAGTGGAGTACCCGCCGGAGGACCGCCTGGCGGAACGCGCCCTCCAGGCGCGGTCACGACGAGGGAGCCACGCATGAGCCATTACTTCCACACCCCGACATCGGATCAGACCCCCCACGAGGTGCGGGCCGTCATCTGGGGCCAGGAGTACTGCTTCTCCTCCGCCAGCGGAGTGTTCTCGTCCACCCGGCTGGACCCGGGCACGTCCGTCCTCTTCCGGCTGACCGATCCTCCCGAGGACCGTCCCGCCCGCATGTTGGACCTCGGCTGCGGATTCGGGCCCATCGCCACGGCCCTGGCCCGTGCCTGCCCGCAGGCGCGGGTGGACGCCGTCGACGTCAACGAGCGAGCCCTGGACCTGACCGCGCGCAACGCGTCGACGATGGATCTCGGCGATCGTGTTCGCGTCTACGCTCCTGACGACGTCCCCGCCGATGCCCAGTACGACGAGATCTGGTCCAATCCCCCCATCCGCATCGGCAAGCCCGCGCTCCACCTGCTGTTGACGACCTGGCTGCCGCGCCTGACGCCGCAGGGGTGCGCCACGCTGGTCGTGAGCAAGAACCTGGGCGCCGACTCCCTGCACTCCTGGTTGCGCGATCAGGGATGGTCCGTCGACCGCCTGGGATCTTCCCAGGGATTCAGGGTCCTGCGGGCACGGCGGTCCGCAGATGAATCGGTGATACCCTGATCAGTGTCACACGAGGTGGATGTCTGCCATCGTCGGCACGCAGACGGCTGGCTTCAGCATCCGATCCCTCCTGTGTTATCTTCGATCGATGACCATGGGATGACCGTGGTTCAGCGATGAGACGATTCCAGTCACGTCATCACACATGAAAGAGGAAGTACTTATGTTCACACTGCCCGACCTTGATTACGACTACTCAGCCCTGGCCCCCCATATCGCTGCTGAGATCATGGAGTTGCATCACTCGAAACACCATCAGGCGTACGTCACCGGCGCGAACACCGCCTGGGACAAACTGGCCGAAGCCCGCGACACCGGGAACTTCGCCACTGTCGCCAAACTGGAGAAAGACCTCGCCTTCAACCTGGGCGGACACATCAACCACTCGCTGGCGTGGAAGAACATGTCGCCGGACGGTGGCGGAGAGCCCGTCGGCGCCTTGGCCGAGGCCATCGGCGAAGGGTTCAACGGATTCGCCACCTTCAAGAAGCAGTTCACCGAGGTCGCCATGACGATCCAGGGCTCCGGATGGTCGGTGCTGGCATGGGACGTCTGCGGGTCTCGTCTGAGCACCTTCCAGCAGTACGACCACCAGGGCAACCTTCCGGCGGCCCAGATCCCGTTGCTGGTCCTCGACATGTGGGAGCACGCCTTCTACCTGCAGTACCGCAACGTCAAGGCCGACTACGTGGCCGCGTGGTGGAACGTGGTCAACTGGGCGGACGTGGCCGCACGCTACGAGAAGGCCCGTGCCCAGGCCGGCGGTCTCCTGTGACCCACCCGGTCCAGGACCCCTCCTGAACCAACGACACGACACCCCCGGACGCTCATGTCCGGGGGTGTCGTGTCGTTCAGGCTCGTACGGGCTATCGCGTCAGGCTCTCATGGACGCCCAGCATCCCCTCGATGGCCACATCCCAGGGGTACCGTTCCGCGCACGCCCGAGCGGCGCGGCGCAAGGTCTCTTCGTGGCGGGTGACGCGCTCGGCCATCCGTATGACGGCGTCGGCGAGGAAGACGGGATCCGGGGAGGCCCACTCCGCGCAACTGGCGTCCACCAGTTCTCTCGCCCCTCCACGGTCGGCGGTCACCACGGGGGTGCCGCAGGCCAACGCTTCCAGGACGGCGAGGCCGAAGGTCTCGGCGGGGCACACGGACATGGCGATGTCGGCTTCTCGGTAGGCGCTGGCCAATGCCGCCCGGGAGTCGAGGTAGCCGTGGAAGAACACCGGGGAGTCTCCGGCCAACGCCCTCAGCTCGTCGACATTCGGACCCGTGCCGAAGACGTTGAGTTGCACGTCCACCCCGCGCCGGTCCAACTCGACGGCCGTGGCCACAGCCAAGTGGGGGCTCTTCTCACGGGACAGACGTCCGGCGTAGATGAGCCGTATCGTCGGCGACTCCTCACGCCGACGAGGGTCGGGGCTGAACTCGTCCAGGTCCACGCCCAGATGGTGGACGCTGAGGTTGGCCCTCGTGTTGATCCACTCCCCCGCGCTGTACCGGGTGGTGACGACCACACGGTCATAGATCCCGGCGAGCCATTGGTTGAGCAGGTGGACCTGGCCGGCCACTTCCAGTTCGAGGAACATGCTGGCCATGTCGTCCAGCCGCTCGTGCGAGAGCAGGACGGAGGGCACGCCGTGCTTCTTGGCCCACAGCCCCGCCGCCGACATGGTCCACTTGTCGGACACTTCGACGCTCGTGGGCTGGAATCTGGCCAGCACCTCCCGTACCTTCGACACGTTCGCCACCATGCGGTACCCAGCGCTCAAGGCCGGCGACGCCACCGTGACGATGGTGCCGGACTCGTCGGTGACGACGGAGTCGTCGGGGCCGGGGATGATCAGGAGACGATCGTGACCGGCTCGGATGTACCCCCGTCCCAGCTTGTCCACGGCCCTGCGCAGCCCCCCGGACGTGGGGCCGACGAAGTTGGCCAATTGTGCGATGCGCATCATTCCTCTTCCCTGGGTCTCAGCCTCGCGTCTCGCGCGTGTGACGGCGCACCTTGTGGACGTGGGCCGTGTTCGTCTTCCCGGTCACGCCCATGGGCGTCCCGTAGATGACCACCAGCCGGTCGCCCGGCTTGACGAGGCCCCGCTCCAGGAGCGTCTCGTCCATCTCGGCCAGCATCGACTCGGCGGTATGGGTCTGGGAGACGAAGACGTCCAGACCCCACACGATGCCCAGTTCGCGCTTGGTCGTCTCCAACGGGGTGAAGCACAAGATGGGGATGGTCGTGCGCAGACGCGCCAGTCGCCGGACAGTGTCGCCCTTGAGGGAGAACCCGATGATGTAGCGGGCGTCCAGTTGCCGGGCGATCAAGGCGGCGGCCCAGGTGACGACGCCGGAGGTGGTGTGCGGGTCCCACTGGATCGGATCGATCTCCGTCATGCCGTGGTCCTCCACCGCCTGGATGATGCGAGCCATGGCGGTCACCGCCTCCACAGGATAGGACCCCACGGAGGTCTCTCCGGAGAGCATCACCGCGTCGGCGCCGTCGAGGACGGCGTTGGCGACGTCGGAGGCCTCCGCCCTCGTGGGGCGCGGCGCCTCGATCATGGACTCCAGCATCTGCGTGGCCACGATCACAGGCTTCGCCCACGTGCGGGCCGCATGGATGATCTTCTTCTGCGCCAGGGGCACGTCCTCGAAGGGAAGCTCCACGCCGAGGTCTCCACGAGCCACCATGAAGGCGTCGAAGGCGTCGATGATCTGGTCCAGGTTGTCCATGGCCTGGGGCTTCTCGATCTTGGCGATCACGGGGATCCGGGCGCCGACCTCGTCCATGACGGCGTGGACGGGCTCGACGTCGGCCGCCGACCTCACGAAGGACAGGGCGACCAGGTCGACCCCCTGCGCCAGGCCCCAGCGCAGGTCCGCCTCGTCTTTGTCGGACAGGGCGGGGACGTTGACCGCCACCCCGGGCAGATTGATCCCCTTGTGGTCGCTGACCGGCCCACCGACGACCACCTGGCACTCGACATCCGTGTCGAGCACCCGTACCGCCCGCAGAGCGATGCGTCCGTCGTCGATCAGAATGGAGTCCCCGGGATGGACGTCCTGGGGCAGGCCGAGAAAGGTGGTCGAGCAGATGTGCTGGTCGCCGGGCACGTCGCGGGTGGTGATCGTGAAGAGGTCGCCCTCGGCCACGGTCACAGGGCCGTTCGCGAAGGTCCCGAGACGGATCTTCGGCCCCTGAAGGTCGATGAACACGCTCACCGATTTCCCGGCACGGTCACAGGCCTCACGGAGGTTGGCCAAGGTCCGCTCGTGGCTGTCATGGTCCCCATGACTCATGTTCAAACGGGCCACATCCATCCCCGCGTCGATGAGGTCGACCAAACGGTCGACGTCACTCGCGGACGGACCGAGGGTTCCGACGATTTTCGCTCTGCGCACGGTTCAACCCTACGGGAAACCAAGGGAGAAACCAACGAGACGCAGGCTCGTCCAGGCGCGTCTACCCCTGGCGCAACATGTCCAGGCTGTGCTGGAGGTCGGGGGGGTACGCGGATGTGAATAGGACCTCGCGTCCCGACCGGGGATGGACGAACCCGAGCTCCATCGCGTGGAGCCACTGCCGGGACAGTCCGACACGAGCGGCGAGCACGGGGTCGGCGCCGTACAACATGTCGCCCACGCAGGGATGCCGGATCCCGGCCATGTGGACGCGGATCTGGTGGGTGCGTCCCGTCTCCAAGTGAATTGTGAGGAGGGTCGCGCCGGCGACCGTCTCGAGCGTCTGATAGTGGGTGATGGACGCCCGCCCGTCGGCGGCGATGGCCATCTTCCACTCCCCAGTCCGGGCATGCCCGATGGGCGCGTCGATGGTGCCCTCGTCCGGATGGGGATACCCCTGGACCAGGGTGTGGTAGACCTTGTGGACCTCCCGGTTCCGGAAGGCCTGTTTCAGGCTCGTGTACGCCATGTCGGACCTGGCCACGACCATCAGGCCGGACGTCCCCACATCCAGGCGGGAGACGATGCCTTGACGCTCCTCGGGCCCCGAGGAGCACAGGGAGTACCCGGCGGCGGCGAGGTGCTCGACGACGGACCCACCGTCCCAGCCCAGGCTCGGATGGGCCGCGATTCCGGCCGGTTTGTCCACGACGACCAGATCGGCGTCATCGTAGACGATGGTCATTCCCTCGACCAGGTTGGGCTGGACGCGCACGACGCGCGGCTCGTCGATCTCCACTTCCAGGAGGGAACCCGCCCGCAGCTTCTCGGACTTGGACACCGCTACTCCGTCGAGGAGGAGACCCCCATGCTCAGCGGCCTGCTCCACCTTGGACCGGGCGAAGCCGAACAGCCTGGCGGCGCCCACATCGGCACGGAGGCCAGACAACCCGTCGGGAACGATGGCGATCGGCATGACGCCTCACCCGACCTGGCGGGTGTCCTCGCCGACTGTGACGCGGCGTCCGGACATGTCGATCTTGAACACCATGGCGATCAGGACGATCAGGACGGCTGCCGCCGTCAACATGATGTCGGCGACGTTGAACACGGCGAAATACTTGACGGCGAAGAAGTCGACCACGTACCCGCGCAGCGGCCCAGGGGCCCGGAAGACACGATCGATGAAATTCCCCGTGATCCCTGCCATCCCCAAACCGACGGCGATCGCCCAGACCCTGGAGTGGACCTTGGGAACCACCCACACGCTCACGGCGATCAGGACGATCACGGCCAGCACGGAGAACACGACGGTCATGGATGATCCGGTCGAGAAGGCCGCGCCGGGGTTACGGAGCAATTGCAATTGCAGTAGGTCCGCGACCACCCGGACCGGCACCCCGGGGGTGAGTGTGGCGATGGCGATGGCCTTCGTGGCCTGGTCCACGCCGACGCCGACGAGAATCAGCGAGAGAATCCATATGATCGGCTTCGACACGGGTCCACGAGCCGTCATGAACGCCTTTCCCTGCGCTGCTTGCACGACACGCACATCGTGGCGCGCGGGAAGGCCTGTAGACGCGCTTTCCCAATCGCTTTGCCGCAGGACTCGCAAACTCCGTAACTTCCCTCGTCGAACAACCTCAGCGCCAGTTCGCCTTGCTCGAACATCTCCCGAGCGTTGGCGACAAGAGACATCTCCTGGTCGCGCTCGAAGTTCGTGGACCCGACGTCGGCGGGATCGCGTCCGGCCATGTCGGATCCCTCGGTCAAGAGTTCGGTCAACTCGGCCTGGGCGGCCATGTACTTCTGTTCGAACGCTGAGACGTCTTCATGCAGTTGCTCGCGGATCTCGGACAGTTCTTCCACCGTCCACGGGTCTTCTCCCTCAGCCACGGGAATTGTCACAGGCGTGTTGTCGACCTGGTCTTTCGGCGTGCTCCCCACGGAAACCTCCTTACTGGAAATGGGCTTTCGTACGCATACTGTAGCGGTGATCGGATAAAAGAGGAAGTCGGCAGGCCCGACGACCAAATAGTGAAGATGAATTACACCCTCGACGCGCCTTCTGCCGCACGTGGAGGCCTCAGCCTTCGAGCAGAGCGTCCAATCTCGGAGTCGCGCTCGTTGTGTCGGCGTTCCACTCGTTGGCCGTGCGCCCGGGGGTCTGGAGCAGCTCCGGGACCTCTTCGGGGGCGAACTGCGAGGAGTCGAGACGCTCGATCTGGCTGGTGAGGTATCCGGTCATCGTCTGACGGAAGCTCTTCTCGTAGGTCTTCAGCTTCTCCACCTTGGCGAACAACATGTCGCGCTCGGATTCCAAGGCCCCGAAGACCTCGGAACGACGCGCGGCGATCTCACCGTCGATGGTGGCCGCGCGCTGCTGGGCCTCTTGGACCAGTCGCTCGGCATTGGTACGTGCGTCGCGATCCATGCGCTCCGCCTTGTCCTGCGCCTCGGCCGTCATCTGCGCTGAGGAGTCGGTCGCCTTGCGCAGCATCTCCTCGGCGGAGAACTGGGCCTCGGACTTCACCTGAGCGGCATGGGCGTCAGCCTCGGTCTTCACGCGGGCCACATAGGTGTCGGCCTGCTCCTTCATGACGTTGAGCTCTTCGTCGACGGCCTGCTTGCGCTTGGCGGCCTCTGCTGTCGCCTCGGTGACCAGGTTGTCGGCCTGCTCGGTGGCCAACTGCACCAGGCGTACCACTGCGGAGCTGGCCTCGGGGGACGTGGTGACCGCGATGGGCATGGTGTCGCCGCTCATCTTCTCGGCGGCCATCATCTGCTCGAGTTGCTCGCGCAGTTGGTGGTTCTCACCGGTCAGTCGCATGTACTGGTCCTGGCCGACGGCGTTCTGCTGCGCGTCGGCGAGTTGGTTCTTGGTCTGATCGAGCTGGGTCTTCGTCTGATCCAGTTGAGTCTTGGTCTGGTCCAGCTGGGTCTTGGATTGATCGAGTTGGCCCTTCGTCTGGTCCAACTGGCCCTTCACGTCGGACACCTGCTTGCGCAGCATCTCCAACTCGCGCACAGTGGCCTCGTCCGCACCGGACGTGGCAGCGGTCTGCGCGATGGCGCGGGCCTGTTCGAGTTCGGCGGTCAACTGTGCGATTTGGGTGCTCGCACCATTCCTGTCGTCTTGAAGACGAGTCAGCTGGAAACGAAGATTCTCGACTTCCTGGTCGTTGCCCGGGGTGGACTCGGCCTGGTTGGCCGTTCGACGCAGGTTCTCGTTCTCGGTGGTCAGGACCTGGATGGCCTCCTCGACCTTATCAACGAAGATATCGACATCCGTGACCTCGTAACCGTTGCGGCGAGACATGTGAAATCGTGTCTTGCGCACCTCGTCCAGAGTCATCGTCATGGCATTAGCCCTTTCAGCGTGGCAGAGAAATCAATCCTGAGAAAATGATGAGTACGGCTAGGCTACCGCAGAGCAAGCAAATGCTCAATCCGGCATGCGCAACCCGCTCCATCAGGATACCCCCTGGATCAAAGAAAGACCCACTGGACGATCCGAAAACACAAGATGACAAGGATAAATAGCACCAAGAAGGCCATGTCGAGTTGGACGTTCCCGAGTCTCAACGGTCTCATGAACTTTCTTAAGAACCTTAAGGGAGGATCGGTGAGGGTATAGGCCCCTTCAGCAATGAGCAAGATTATGCCCTTGGGCGCCCAATGGGGACGGAACAACTGGATCCACGAGATGATGGCCCGGCAGATGAGGACCCATTCGTAGACCGTCAAGAGTCCGATCAGGACCCAGCCGACAATCGCCATCACACCTCACTCGTGAAGGTGGTGGGTCTGCGTCAACTGTTCCTTGTCCGCCTGCGTGAGTTGCACGGTGGAGGGGATGATGATGAAGACTCTCGGCGTGATCCGCTCCAGTTTCCCATCGGTGACGAAGGCCATCCCGGACGCGAAGTCGATGAGCTTCTGGGCCTGCTTCTCGTCGGTGGTCGTCAAGTTGAGGATGATGGGCACGCCGTCCTTGAACGACTCCCCGATCTTGGCCGCCTCGGAGAAGGAGTACGGACGGATGTGCAAGATCTGGCTCATGGCGACAGGGCGCGCCGACGCCGTGCGACGGTGTTGGTCCAACGAGGTCACAGACCCTGGACGCACAGGCCGTGGCCGCTCGGTCACAGACCGGGCCGCGTCGATGTCGACGATATCGGTGGGCTCGTCGTCCTGGGCGGACTCCTCCAGATCGGACTCGAACTCGTCGTCGTCCGTCGGAGTGCTCGGTCCCAAGATGAACGCGGCCACTTTACTCAACCGACCAGGCATGGCAGCTCCTCACTCTTACTACTGCGAGGCTACCGCGAAGTTCAACTCGGGCGGGGAGACACGCCACGGCTCGGCGGAATCGAGCCAGATCACCCCGGCTTGGCGTCCCGTGCGTCCCTGGTCGCGGCGATAGGAGAAGAACCTCGGGTCACACGACGTGCAGGGATCGCAGCGGGTGACACGCACGCCGTCCGCGATGAGGGCGGCCTGCGCCCCCTCCCCCAGGTCGATGGCCGGCGTCCCGCGTGCCGACCGGCCCCGCGTGGCCGGGATCAGGCTCCACGCGTCCTCGGCCATCTGTGGGGGGACCTCGTAACAGGACGCGCACACGTGAGGACCGATCCACGCCGTGATGTCGCGTGCCCCCATCCCCCGCATCGCCTCGACCGTCTCGTGGAGGACGCCTGCGAGAAGACCGACCCGCCCGGCGTGCGCCGCGCCGATCACACGGCGCTTCGGGTCAGCCAGGAGGACGGGCACGCAGTCGGCCACGCGGATGACCAACGCCATGCCCAAGTCGACGCAGACCATGGCGTCCGCTTCAGGGGCCGGGCCGCGACGTACGCCCAGGAAGGGGTAGGAGGCGTCCACCGTGACGACATGGGTTCCGTGGACCTGCGAGCACATGGCCAGGTTCTGGCAGCCGATCGCCGCCCCCACGATCGCGACATTCTCGTCGACGCTGGGGTCGACACCCGGTCGACCCAAGTCGAGGGAGTCGTGAGGCGCCTCGCTGACGCCGCCCAGACGGTCGGTGAAAGCCACACCGACCCCGAGATTGCTCGCAGGGTCGATGACGGTGGAGAAGGTCACTTGAAGAAGTCCGGCAGCTCTATCCCGCTGTCCTCGTCCGGACGACGCCGGGGCGGGCGCGAAGCAGACGCCTCACGGACAGGCGTCTCAGGCGTGGCCGGGCGAGGCGCCGCCGGCGCCAAGGCCTCTGTCGGCTCGGTGGCGGACGTGTGGATAGGACGAGGAGGCGCCACGCGTGGCTGCGCCCTCGACGGGATCCCGTCGAAGCCGGCCGCGATCACGGTCACCCTCACCTCGTCGCCGAGGGCGTCGTCGATGACGGTGCCCCAGATGATGTTCGCGTCCTCGGACGCGCACTCCTGGATGAGGTTGGCCGCCGCGGACACTTCGTGCAGGAGGAGGTCCGACCCGGCGGCGATGGACAGCAGGACGCCCTTGGCCCCGTCGATACGGGACTCGAGGAGCGGTGAGGAGATGGCCATCTCCGCAGCGATGCGGGCACGGTTCTCGCCTCGGGCGGATCCGATGCCCATCAAGGCGGAGCCGGTGTTCGACATGACCGCCTTCACATCGGCGAAGTCGACGTTCACGGTGCCGGGGGTGGTGATCAAGTCGGAGATGCCTGCCACGCCTTGCATGAGCACCTGGTCGGCCTGCTTGAAGGCGTCCAGCATGGACACCTGGGTGTCAGCCATCTGGAGGAGTTTGTCGTTGGGGATCACGATGAGGGTGTCGACCTCGTCCCTCAGGTCGGAGATGCCCTCCTCGGCGCGCTGCGCACGACTGCGACCTTCGAAGGAGAAGGGACGTGTGACGACGCCGACCGTCAACGCGCCCAAGGACCTCGCGATGCGAGCCACGACCGGCGCGCCGCCCGTGCCCGTGCCGCCACCTTCACCGGCCGCGACGAAGACCATGTCGGCGCCCTTGAGCGCCTCCTCGATGTCCTCGGCGTGGTCTTCGGCGGCCTGGCGTCCCTTGGAGGGGTCCGCTCCAGCGCCGAGTCCTCGCGTGAGATTGCGCCCGATGTCGAGCTTCACGTCCGCGTCGGACATCAGAAGGGCCTGCGCATCGGTGTTGATCGCGATGAACTCGACGCCTCGCAACTCTTCTTCAATCATCCGATTGACAGAATTGACGCCGCCACCGCCGACACCCACGACTTTGATAACAGCCAAATAGTTCTGCGATGCGTTCGCCACCAGCAGCCTCATCTCAATATCGAACCTACACTGCCAGTCAGGTTACGAGACTGGCGGGTTTTCTTCCAGAACCCTACCTGCGACGCGCCGTACCCTCAACCTCGGGTTCAGACTTGTTCTCCCCTACCGGGTGGCGGGGTGGGTGGGCGCACTCACGTCGTAATACGACGCCGGGACGTGGATCAACCCGTCGATGACCTGAGCCTTCAGAGCCGAGTCGTCGCAGCTCCCCCACAGTATCTGGGCGCCGCTGGTCAGGTTGATCGTGAACGTGTCGGGGGTCTGCGCGCCCATCGACAGCATCTGGGACCGCACGGAGTCGGGCAGCGCCGTGATGATCACCGCCGCGTCGGCCATGAGTCGCTGGGACGCGTCGGTTCCAGGATTGGCGATCGTCACGATCGGCAGAGGTTCGGGGAGGGAGTCCAGGAGCAGATACCCCTTGCCTGTGGCGTCCACCAGCATCACCTGGCTGCCGGTCACGATGGCGTACGCAGGCGCCCGCTCGGTCACGTCGATGCGGATGACGCCGGACAACTCACGGGAGACTTTCGCGTCGGCGACGACAGGTTCTTGGATGACCCGTTCCCGGATGGCTTCCAGGTCCACGCGCGCCAACGGCGTGCCCAGCGGCACCTGCGCCGTGGCCACGATCTGCTCGGCGGAGATCTGCGAGGTCCCCGTGACGTCGACCGACCGGGCGACGAACCAGTTGGACAGCCACACCGCCCACATCCCGCCGAGCACCAGCACCACCGCCGCGACGATGACCGTCACGCGGATGGCACGGCGCCTCGAGCGGGCGCGATGACGCGCACGGATGACCGTGGTGGCGTCCGAGACGCGCGGGCGGGTGGTACGGGTCGGCATCACTTCTCCAATCCTGCGAGGATCTGCGGTCCCAGCGTCGTCACGGACCCGGCGCCCACCGTCAAGACGAGGTCACCGGGCTTGACATGGTCCAGGATGACGCTCACAGCGTCCGCCATGTCGGGGATGTAGGTCACACGGCCCCCATGGGCCTCGACCGCGCGGGAGACCAACTCGCCGGTGACGCCCTCGATGGGGTCTTCCCGTGCCGGGTAGACGTCGAGGACCATCACCTCGTCGGCCTGCGCCAGGGCGGCGCCGAAGGCGTCGGCGAAGGTCAGCGTCCGGGAGAACAGATGGGGCTGGAAACACACCACGACCCGTCCCGTGCCGGCGACCACCCGTGCGGCGGCGATGGTCGCCTCCACCTCGGTGGGGTGGTGGGCGTAGTCGTCGACCACGGTGACATCCGCCACCGTGCCCAGCCGTTGGAAGCGGCGGGCCGTGCCGTGGAAACCTGCCAGGCCGGCCAGGAAGCGCTCCGGGTCCAGGCCCAGACGCAGCCCCACGCACACGGCGGCGGCGGCGTTGTGGAGATTGTGGACGCCGGGGACGGTCAACGTCACCAGCCCCGACCATGAGCCATAGCTGATCCGAGCCTGGTTGGCGGTCTCGGTCTCCTCCACCTGGGACAGCACCACGTCACAGTCATGGGATTGGCCGTACGTCATCACCGTGCGACCCGCGTCGCGAAGCTCGCGTGCCAACTCTGCGGCGCCGGGGTCGTCTCCGTCCAGAACGACGCAATCCATCGCGGCGCCCGTGGCGAAGGCACGGAAACCGTCTCGATAGGCGTCCGATGTCCCCCAGGTGTCGAGATGGTCGGCCTCGATACCGGTGATGACGCCGATCCGAGCAGGGTACTGACGGAAGGAGCCGTCCGACTCGTCCGCCTCCACGACGAAGGGGCCGTCATGACCGATATGGGCGCCCAGACCCGTGTCGAGCACGGTGCCGCCGATGACATAGGACGGGTCCTCCCCCGCCCCCTGCAGCCCGGCCACGCACATGGCGGTCGTGGTCGTCTTGCCGTGGGTCCCGGCGACGGCGACGACCTCGCGCCCGGTCATCACGGCGGCCAACGCCACACTGCGGTGCCACACGGGCACCCCGAGGCGGCGGGCCTCACATAATTCAACATTGTCAGGGCGTATCGCGGAGGAGACCACCACCGCGTCCGCGCCCGCCACCAGGCTCGCGTCATGGCCCACATGGACCTGTGCTCCCTGCTGGGCCAGGGCGGCCAGCGTCGGGGAGTCCGACTGATCGGATCCTGAGACATGGATCCCTCGGGCGAGGAAACAACTCGCGACACCGCTCATCCCCGCGCCGCCGATGGCGATGAAGTGCACATTCCCGACCCCGTCGAGGTCGGGGATGGGTTGGGGCTGGATCAAGGTCATGCTGTCCTCCTCGGAGCGATCAGATCGAGGGCGTGGCGGGCGAGGATCTGCGCCGCGTCATTAGGCATGGCGTCCCGCGCGGCGGCGCCCATGCGGGCCAAGGCCGCCGGATCCTGGAAGAGACGGATCGCCTCGTCCGCCAGACGATCACCCGTGAGGTCGATGTCCGCGATGAGCAGTCCCGCCCCGGCCTCGACCACGTCGACCGCGTTCTTCGCCTGCTCTCCGTTGCCGTGGGGAAGGGGCACATAGATCGCGGGCAGTCCTACGATGGCGGTCTCGGTCACAGTGCCCGCCCCGGACCGCGCGAGCATCAGGTCGGCGGCGGCGTACGCCTGCTCCATCGCGTCGACGTACGGCAGCCGGACGTACACCCCCCGGGACATCGTCGGGAGGTCCGCCTGCTGATCGAAATTCTTCTTGCCTGTGATGTGCAGGACGCTCACGCCCGCGTCGTCGAGACGCGGGCAGGCGGCCAGCACGGCGTCGTTGAGGGACTTCGCTCCTTGGGACCCGCCCGAGACGAGGAGGACCGGCCCCTCGTCGGGCAATCCGACGTCGTGACGGGCTCGGGTCCTGGCCGCGTGGCGATCCAGGGTGGCCACGGGCTGGCGCACAGGCATTCCGATGACGACCTGGCGGGGCAGGCCGGTGATGGGGAAGGTGACACACACGTCGGCGGCGAACCGGCTTGCGATCCTGTTGGCCAACCCCGGCACGGCGTTGGCCTCGTGGACGACCACGGGGATCCCCAGTCGTCTGGCGGCGAGGACCACCGGCAGGGAGGCGTACCCCCCGAAGCCGACGACGACCTGCGCGTCACACGACCGCAGGATCGCCGACGCCTGTCGGACCGACGCCATGATCCTGAACGGGAGAGTGAGCAGATCGGGCGACAGGGTGCGCGACAGGGGAACCGGATCGACGAGCTTCAAATCGAAACCGGCGTCGGGGACCAGGGTGGTCTCCAAACCGGCGGCGGTTCCCACGCACACCACCCGTTCCTCCGGGGCGATGCTCGTCAGGGCCTCCGCCGTCGCGAGCATCGGCGAGATGTGTCCCGTCGTTCCTCCCCCGGCGAGGACGATGGTCATGCCTTCTCCCTCACGATGGAGGACACCCGGGGTTTGCGTTGACGTGATGTCAGGAGGGCACGGGCCTCCGGCTCCCGTCGCGCGCATCCAGCCAACAGGCCCAGGGCCAGGAGGTTCGCGATGAGGGAGGACCCGCCGTACGAGATCATCGGCAACGTCACGCCCATGACGGGGATCAGGCGGATGGCCACGGCGATGTTGACGAAAGCTTGGACGCTGAACCAGGCCACCACACCGACGGCCATCAATCGCGAGAAGGACGACGCCGAGCGGGCGGCGATCCTGATGCCCGCGTACGCCAAGCCCAGGAACAGGGCGATCACGGTCAACGTGCCCAACAGCCCCAGCTCCTCTCCGAGGATGGAGAAGATGTAGTCGGTGTGGCCTTCGGCGAGCAGTCCCCACTTCTGTCGGCTGGACCCCAGGCCACGCCCGAACCAGCCTCCCGACGCCAGCGCGTAGAGGCTCCGGCGCGCTTGGAGGTTCAGCCCGTACGGGTCCGCGTTTGGGTTGAGGAATGCCCAGATCCTGTCCATCCGGTACGGCTGGATGATGATGAGAGCGACCACGCCGACGACCGCCACCCCGGCGAGCCCCAGCAAGAGCCTCCACGGTGTTCCGGCCGCCACGAGGACGAGGATGACCATGGCCGCCATGACCATGGCCGTGCCCTGGTCCTTCTGGACGACCACCAGTCCGATGATCACAAAACTGGCGAGGATGTAGAGAAACCACTCCCGCATGTCGTTGAGGCGCTTCGCCTTGTCGGACAGGTTTTTAGCCCCCCACACGATGATGGCGAGTTTGGCGAACTCACTGGGCTGGAACTGGGTCCACGTCGGTCCGAAGGACATCCAGTTGCGGTTCCCCGCGATGTCCACGCCCAGAGGAGTGGCCACCGTCAGGAGCATCAGCAGCACAGCCAGAAACAGGGCAGGTCGGGCCAGCCCTCTGAGCATTTTCTCCGGCAGGAGGCTGAAGCCCCACGCCATGGCCACGCCGATCACAGCGAAAATGATCTGACGCTTGCCGAAGTAGTAGGGGTCGTCCATGTCGGCCCCAGCAATCACCGAGGAGGACGAGATGACCATGAGAAGGCCCAGGCAGAGCAGGATCACGGAGATGACGACCACCAGGTGGTAGTCGAACATCGGGTGGTCCAACGCCGCCCGAATGGCAGTGGTGCGCGACGATGTCTTCTCGGAGCGGTCGTCCACTCCCACGACGCCGGAATCGGATGTGGCGGACGTCATGAGCGACTCCTTTCACTGAGTTCGTTGACGGCTGTGGAGAACCACTCGCCTCGATCCGCGTAGTCGCGGTACATGTCTTGCGACGCGCAGGCGGGGGCCAGGAGCACTGTGTCCTTGTCCGCCGCGAGTCGGGCCGCCACGGCCACGGCCTGGCGCATGACGGACGGATCCGTCCCGTCGACCATGTGGACGGGGATATGGGGGGCCTCCGCCGCGAACGCCTCGGCGAGCACATGGCGGTCGGTCCCGATCAGGATCGCCGCCTTGATCCGGTCGGCATTGGCAGCCACCAGGTCTTCGAACCGGGTGCCCTTTGCCTGGCCGCCTGCGATCCACACGACGGAGTCGAATCCTCTCAGGCTCGCGGCGGCGGCGTGGGCATTGGTCGCCTTGGAATCGTCCACCCAGGTCACGCCGTCGACACATGCCACAGTCTCGATCCGGTGGGGTCCCAGGTGGTACGAGCGCAGCCCGTCCGCGACCGCGGTGGCCGACACTCCGAAGGACCGTGCCAGGGCGGCGGCCGCCAAGGCGTTGGCCACCATGTGCGGCGCCCCCGTGGGGACGTCCGCGACCGAGGCCAACTCCAGAGCCGAGTCTCGGCGTTGGGGGATGAAGGCGCGGTCCACCAGCATGTCGTCGACGACCCCCAGCATGGACATGCCCGGGATGCCCAGGGTGAACCCGATGGCACGGGCACCCTCCTCCACGTCCGCGTCCGCGACCATGGCCTCTGTGCGAGGGTCCGCGACGTTGTAGACACAGGAATGAGTGACGTGCTCGTACACACGGGCCTTGTCACGCGCGTAGGCCTCGAAGGGATCGGGGCTGTCGGCGTACCACTGGAAGTGGTCGGGTTCCACGTTGAGCACCGCTGCGGAATGCACGGCCATGGCGTCCACCCTATGCAGTTGGAAACTCGACAACTCCACGGCCAGGCAGTCGTAGGCGACCCCGTCGAGAACGGTCTCGAGGATCGGACGCCCCACATTGCCCACGGCCGACACGGTCAGCCCGGCCGCAGTGAGCATCGACTCCAGCATGGTCACCGTCGTGGTCTTGCCGTTGGTCCCTGTGACCGCCAGCCACGGGACGACACGGTCGGGCTGTTGGAGACGCCAGGCGAGTTCCACGTCGCCCCACACGGGGATGGAACGCCCGTGGGCCTCGACGAAGACGGGGGCGGTCGGCGCCCAGCCCGGCGAGGCCAGCACCAGATCGCAGTCGATCGGAAGACGCGCGCTCGCCCCGGCGCCCAGGTGGACGGTGGCGCCCAACGTCTCCAGGACGGTCGCCTTCTCACGGGTGGAGGTCGTGTCGGACTCGTCCATCACCGTGACCTGTGCCCCGAACTCGAGCAGCGCGTCCGCGGCGGAATACCCCGACGCGCCGATCCCGGCCACCGCGACCCGTACCCGGCTCCAGTCGCTGAGCCTGTTCGCCGATGCCAACCACTCGATCATTGCCCCACCAATCCGACGACCCACTCCGCGTAGAACAACCCCACACCGGCCACCGCCGACAAACCGGCGATGATCCAGAACCGGATGACCACCGTGACTTCCTCCCACCCGAGCATCTCGAAGTGGTGGTGCAGGGGCGCCATCCGCAGCAGGCGTCTCCCGTGGGTGAGTTTGAAGAATCCGACTTGGGCGATGACCGAGACGGCTTCGAGCACGAACAGCAGACCGATCACGATGATCAGCAGTTCTGTGCGAGTCATGATCGCCATTCCGGCGACCCCGGCGCCGATGGCCAAGGAGCCGGTGTCTCCCAGGAAGATCTTCGCGGGACGCGCGTTCCACCACAGGAAGCCCAAGAGGCCGCCGGCTATGGCCACCGCGATCGTGGCCAAGTCCGTCGGGTTGCGCACGTCGTAACACGTGGGTCCGAAGGACATCACGCTGCCGCAATACTGATTGTACTGCCAGAGGTTGACCAGGGCGTACGCGATGAAGACCATCGTCGCCGAGCCGGTCAGAAGCCCGTCCAGGCCGTCGGTGAGGTTGGTGCCGTTGGAGAAGCCGACGATCAGGAAGACCATCCAGACCACAGCCACAATCACAGGCAGCGAGATCCACGAGATGTCGCGCAAGAACGAGAGGTAGGTCGACGCCGGCGTCACTCCGCGATGGTCGGGGAAACGGATGGCGAGGACGGTGAACGCCACACCCACCACGATCTGCAGGGCCAGTTTGGCGGCAGCTCCCAGTCCCAGGGACCGCGCGTGGGAGATTTTCAGCCAGTCGTCGATGAAGCCGACGACGCCCATGGCCACGATCAGGCCCAGCAACAGCAGGCCCGAGACGGAGACCGGGCTCCTCATCACCGCGTGGGCGATGACGTACCCCAAGACCACGCCGAGGATCAGCACCACCCCGCCCATCGTGGGTGTCCCACGTTTGACGAAGTGGCCGGTGGGCCCGTCGCTGCGCACGAACTGTCCGTACGCCTTGTGATGGAGGAATTTGATCCAGAACTGGGTGCCCACCAAGGTGATGAGCAAGGACACCCCTCCTGCGATGAGGATATTCAGCATGAGGTCTCCTTAGCTGTCATGGCGTTCTGGGACCCGCCCACGGCGAAACCGCGCGAGATCGCCGCCATCCATCATCACACATCCAACCAAATTCGACGAAGATCTGCGCTGGCGTGTTGGGCCGCCTAGCCTCCCACGCCCCGCCTGTGGACCCGCCCATCGCATGCTCGTCTCGCTCATAGCTCACCATTGCAGGGGAAGGTCCGCGACGTCTGTGGTGGAGGTGGGGACGCCGTAGCGAGGCAGCGCGACGGACATGACGTCACGGACGACGGGCGCGGCCACCAGGGTTCCCGAGGTGTTCCCCACCGGGTGGTCCAAGACGACGTAGGTCAGCAAGTACGGGTTCTCCGCCGGGGCGACCCCCACATAGGACATGACCGAGCCGGAGTAGCATCCGCAGCTGGGGTCGACGGCCTCGGCCGTTCCGGACTTGCCCGCCGTGTTGTACCCGGGGATGTCGAAGGAGCCCCTGTTCAGTTGCACCACCGACTCCATCATGGACACGACCTGGTTGGCGGTGTCCTGCGAGATGACGCGCCTGACCGTGGGCGCGGGCACGTCCACCGGGCGCCCGTTCCCATCCGTCGCCGACTTGATGAGGGTCGGGGAATGGTACACACCGCCGTTGACGACGGCAGCCACGGCCGTGGCTTCCTGCAACGCGGTCACCGAGAGGCCCTGGCCAAAGGAGATGTTGTCCCGGGTCATATCGGACATGTCGGCGCCGGGCAGGCTTCCCGACTCCTCGCCGGGCAGGCCGACGCCTGTCGGCGACCCGAGGCCGAAGTTCTCCAGATAGGAGACGAGGGTGTCCTTGCTGATCTGACGGGTCAGCACGACCGTGCCCACGTTGGAGGAGTTGGCCACCACGCCCGCCGCCGTCAGATGCAAGGTGTCGTGGGCCCAGGCGTCCCCGATCAGGGAGTCTCCGCTGGCGATCTTGCCCGGGACGATGACCCGCGTGTCCGGAGAGACCAACCCTTGGTCGACCAACGCTGCGAACGTGAGCACCTTCTCCACCGATCCGGGCTCGTAGGTCGTCCGTACGATGGGCTCGCCCAGGGTGGCGGGATCTGCGTGCGCGGGATCGTTCGAGTCGAAGGTGGGATAGGAGGACGCGGCCAGGATCTCACCGTCGACGGTCATCGTGATGGCCATGCCGGAGCGCGCCCCCGAGGACGCGACGGCGGCGGCCAGACGCTGGTCCTGCATGTACTGCAATCCGAGATCCAGGGTCAGCTGGTACGAGATGCCCTCTTGGGGCGCCTTCACGATCGAGGTGCCCGTGGGGATCTTGCCGTAGGGGCTCGTTTCGTAGACCTCCTGTCCGTCGACGCCAGACAACGTGGTGTTGAGCGCGTACTCCAGACCGTCTCCGCCCGTCCACGGATACTTGTCTTGAGCCTCGAGTTCATCGCTGTAGGTCATGAATCCCAAGACGTTGGACGCGAGGGCGCCGTTGGGGTAGTTCCGCACAGGCGCCTGCTCGCGGTAGAGGCCGACGTACCCCAGGTTGTCCAGGGCCTGGGTCAAGGGGATGTTGTTGTACGTCAGGACGTTCCGGGCCAACATGGCGTAATGAATCTCGTCACCGCTGTCATTGGCAGTCGTGGTGAGCTTGGAATAGTACGTCTGGAAGTCTCCGCCGAGGTAGGCGGTCAGAATCCCGGCGATGAGTCCAGGACCGGCCTGGGCCTTCAGCTTGTCGCGCATGCCCATCGCGTCCACGGCCAGGCCGTTGGTGGAGACGATGGTGGGATCGGTGGTGATGTTCACCGCCGGCACGGACTCCGCGAGGACCTGACCGTTGCGATCCGTGATCGTTCCACGCGTCGCGGGAAGCTGCTGCGGATCGAGCATGAGCGCCTCGTTCGCGTTGTCGGCGAGGTCGAGGCCCTGCACGGCCACGCATTTCGCGGCGAGGACGAGCGCCACGCACATGAAAGCGATGAGGAGCACCGTCATTCTGGCGCGTGTGGACCCCGGCTTCACCTTCCATAGGGGGGGTATGGGGACGTTCCTGCGGATCAAGAAGCGCCTCATGGCTTGGCCACCTCAGCAGGCGCCGGGGCAGGCGTGGGCGTCGGCGTCGGATTGACCACTGTGATCACCGGGGCCGCCGAGATGATCGGAACCTCGTTGCCCTTCACCGGCGTGTCCGTACCGGTCACCTCGCCCGTGGGCAGCGTCAGGAAGGTCGAACGGGTGTTGGCGACCATGCCGAGGTGAGCCGCCGAGTACGCCAACTGCTGGGGAGTGGACTGCTTGTCCAGCGTGGCGCGCAGCACGGCCTCTTGGGCGCTGAGGCGATCATTGGTGCTCTGCAGCGAGGCCAGTTCGAAGCCTTGCTCCTGGATAGCGGTCTGCAAGGCGAGGTGACCCACCATGCCACCGGCCAACAGTGCGAGGATCACCAGAGGGAAGATCCCCGTGGGCCACGAGCGTGAGGTCTGTGCGGGCGTGACCGTTCTCAGAGAGGTCCTCGTGGTCCTCACTGGTGGGATGTTGTGTTCAAGTGCGCTCATGCGTCGTCCTTCACTCTCTCGATCACTCGCAGTTTCGCCGACCCGGACCGAGGGTTGCTCAGTCGTTCGGCTGGGGTTGGTTGGTGGGCGCCTCGGGTGACCAGGCGGAACTTCGCCTGGTAGGCGTCGGGGACCACGGCCAGCCCCGGGGGCACATGGTCGGCGCCAGCCGAGGCGAAGATGGTCTTGACGAGCCGGTCCTCGCCGGAATGGTAGCTCAGCACCGCCATCCGCCCGCCGACCGCGAGACGGTCGAGGGCAGCCGGCAGGGCCTCCTCCAGGCTCGTCCGCTCACTGTTCACTTCCGTGCGGATGGCTTGGAAGACGCGCTTGGCGGGGTGGCCGGAACGGGACTGCCCCGCTGGGATCGCCCCGGCGATGACGGCCACGAGTCTGGCGGACGTCGAGAAGGGCTCGCGTTCCCTCTCGGCGACGATGGCCTTGGCTATCCGGACGGCGAACTTCTCGTCCCCGTAGACCCGGAAGATGTGGACCATCTCTTCCACCGAGTAGGTGTTGACCACATCGGCGGCGGTGAGCAACGTGTCGTCCCCGTCCATGCGCATGGACAGCGGCGCGTCGACGGAGTACGCGAATCCGCGATCGACCGAGTCGATCTGCAAGGAGGAGAGCCCCAGGTCGAGCAGGATGCCCTGCGCCCTGCGCTCCCCCAGCACCTCGCCGACCATGTCATAGGTCGCCTGATGGATCTCGAGGCGATCCTGAAACGCGGCCAGGCGTTGTCGTGTCAGGGCGATGGCCTGGGGGTCACGGTCGATGCCGACCACTCGGAGAGACGGGAAACGTGTCAGGAAGGCCTGCGTGTGCCCGCCCAAGCCGAGCGTGCCGTCCACCAGGATCGCGTCGTCACAGTCGACAGCGGGCGCGAGGAGGTCCAGGATCTCCTCGCACATCACAGGAACATGGTCGTACGTCGTTTGCATCTCAACTCCTCGGGACGATCTCGCCGTCGAAGTCGGCGAACTTCTCATCCAGGCTGGCCGCGTAGGCCTCCCACCTGGCGGGGTCCCACACCTCCAGGCGATTGCCGGCGCCGATGACGATCACCTCGTGGTCCAAGCCGGCCCAGGAGCGCTGGGTCGCCGTGATCGTCACCCTGCCCTGTTTGTCGGGGTTGGCGTCCTCGGCTCGGTACTGAGTCCACCGCTGGTACTCGCGCACGTCCCTCAGGGTCGAGGGGGCGGCGTTGACCGGCTCCATCATCGCGTCGAGCACAGGCTTGGCGTAGATAGCCAGGCATCGCTCCTGCTCGCAGACCACGGTGACTTCTTCCGTGAGTTCCTCGCGGTACTTCGCGGGCAGCGTCAAGCGGAACTTGTCATCAAGCTTGGGCGTCCATGTCCCGCGCATCTGAATCCCGCCTCGCCTTAGTCATAGCGGCCCGACGATAGAGTCGCTCTCCCTATATTGTAGGGACTGTCCCCCACCAAGGTCCAGTCTTGACCCACTCAGCCCCCCAAATGGTCAAAATCTCGGAATTTTCGCCGATGTTTTCGGTGATGTGGACCAGCTGACGCCTCTTTTCAGGGAGCGGACCATCATTGTGCTGTCATGCTGATACTGCCGTTCGACCCATCGACGCCCCACCTCGCCCCACGCCAGGCCAGGGCAAGGCACAGGTGGATCAGCGGACAAAAAGAAAACGGGCGCGCCTGTGAAGCGCGCCCGTCAGCGTGTGAGATGTGTGGTGAGGGATGTCAGCGAGGTGGAGTCGAGCGTCGATGGGGTGGACGAGGCGCCAGGCGCGTCACTGGTCTTGACGGTCCTGCCAGCGTTTCTCCAGGCGGGACATCAGCCCCTCCCTGGAGTCGGTGGACGCGGCAGGTTTGGCCTCCCCCGTGATGGTGGACCACGCTGACATGACCACGATGGCCGAGACGAGCATGACGACGAACCCCGTGACAGAAATCCACCAGTAGGAACTCATCCCCACGATCAGGGCAACCAGCCCGATCAAGAAACCGAGGACCCCCGAGACGGCTTTGGCAGGGTGGATCCGATGATGCGGCTGTGCGAGTTTGCTGGCGAATTTAGGATCTTGAGCAGTCAGCGTCTCTTCGAGTTCGGCCAAGAGCTTCCGCTCGGCATCCGTGAGTGCCATGACTCCTCCTTTCCTTTGCGAACAAGTCTATCCTGGTTGGCGACAGGTCGGGGCATTGTGAGAAGGGTATTTCAGTCTTTACCCCACCCTGACGGCCCCGACAGTCTTCTTTCCTCGACGCACAACCATGATCGCCCCCACAAGGAGATCCTCGGCGACCAGGCCGCGTTCCGGATCCGTGATCCGCTGATTGTTCAGGTAGGCCCCTCCCTCGGCGATGGCGCGCTTGGCCGCCCCCCGGGACGCGAGGACGCCCGAGTCGACCAGCGCGTCGAGGACGGTGTGGCCGTCCAGACTCGTCCATCGGGCCAGCGGCAACTCCTGGATGACGCCGTCCAGCGTCACGGCGTCGAGTCCGCTCAGGTCGCCCTGACCGAAGATGGCCTGGGCCGCGGCCGTCGCCGCCTCCCGCTGGGCGGGCGAGTGGACGAGGTCGGTCAGATCATCGGCGAGCGCCCGCTGGGCCGCCCTCAGATGGGGCGACTCGACGGTCAGCCGCTCCAGGTCGGCGATCTCGTCCTGGCTGCGGCGGGTGAACAACTTGAGGTACGTCCCCACCATCGAGTCCTCGGCGTTCAGGAAGAACTGGTGGAAGGCGTACGGGGAGGTCATCGTCGGGTCGAGCCACAACGTGCCCGACTCGGTCTTGCCGTACTTCGTCCCATCCGCCTTCGTCACGAGGGGCGTGGACAGCGCATGGACCTTGTCGCCGGTCACACGGCGGATGAGCTCCACCCCGGCTGTGATGTTGCCCCACTGGTCGGAGCCGCCGGTCTGCAGGGTCGCGCCGTGGCGACGATGCAACTCCAGGTAGTCCAGGGACTGCAGGAGGACGTATGAGAACTCTGTGTACGAGATGCCCGAGTCCAGACGGGACTTGACCACTTCGCGATCCAGCATCCGGTTGACGGAGAAGTGCTTCCCGATGTCGCGCAGGAAATCCAGGACGGCCATGCCGGCTGTCCAGTCATAGTTGTTGACCACGAGAGCGGCGTTGTCGCCCTCGAAGTCGACGTACTTGGCCACCTGAGAACGGATGCCCTCCAACCACTGGTGGACGACCTCGACCGGATTGAGCGACCGCTCCGAGGTCTGCCGAGGATCGCCGATCAGGCCCGTCGACCCGCCCACGAGGAGGATGGGACGATGCCCGCCGTCTTGGAGGCGTCGCGCGGTGATCAACTGCAAGAGGTTCCCCATGTGCAGGCTGGGCGCCGTCGGATCGAAGCCGACATAGAACGTGACGCGACCATGGTCGAGGTCCTGCTTCAGGGCCTCCGGGTCCGTGCAATGGGCAATCAGCCCTCGCCACGACAGATCGTCAAACACACTCATGACCCACCACCTTATCGAAATCGCCCGGCATCTGGATAACTCCCGGCTGGACCGTGGAGCAGGACGCACGCCCTACGGGTCCTGGCGGACAGGTCATCCGCGATAGCCGTCGACGACGCCCATCAGGCGCTCCAACTGTTCGCGCACGCGCGCGGTGCTGGTCCCTCCGACGCCGTCGCGGGCCTCGATGGCGCCATCCACGGTCAAGACCTGACGCACGTCGGGCGTCAACTCCGCCGACACCTCGGCCAGCTGCTCGTCGGTCAGATCCTCCAAGCCGATCCCCCGGGCCTCGCAGTAACGGACCGCCTCTCCGGCGATGTCGTGGGCGCGAGCGAAGGGGACATGGCGACGGACCAACCAATCCGCCATGTCCGTGGCCAAGGAGAAACCGGCCGAGGCCTGGATCCGCATCCGGTCCCGGTCGAACACGAGGGTGGCCACCATGCCGGTCATGGCCGGCAGGATCATATGCAGTTGGTCCAAGGAGTCGAAGATCGGCTCCTTGTCTTCTTGCAGGTCCCGGTCGTAGGCCAGGGGAAGCCCCTTGCACGTGGACAACAGTCCGGTGAGGTTGCCGATCAGGCGCCCCGCTTTGCCGCGGGCCAGTTCGGCCACGTCGGGGTTCTTCTTCTGGGGCATGATCGAGGAGCCCGTGGACCACGCGTCGTCGAGTCGGGCGAAGCCGACCTCCTGAGCGCACCAGAAAATCACGTCCTCGGCGAGGCGGGACAGATCCACGCCGATCTGAGCGGCGATGTACGTGGCCTCGACCACGAGGTCTCTCGACGACGTGCCGTCGATGGAGTTGGGCACGCTCGTGGAGAAGCCCAGTTCCTCGGCCACGCTCTGCGGGTCCAATCCGAGGGTCGTCCCGCCCAGGGCCGCCGACCCGTACGGGGACTGCGCCAGACGCCCGCCCAGCGCGTCGAGGCGCTCGAGATCGCGCACGAGCGGCCAGGCATGGGCCAGCAGATGGTGGCTCAGCAGGATGGGTTGGGCTTGTTGCATGTGGGTACGCCCCGGCATCGGCGCGCCCATGCACGTGGTCGCCTGCCCCGCCAGCGCGTCGATGAGAGCCACGAGGTCCGTCCTCAGCCGATCGGACTCCTCACGCAGGTACATCCGAATGAGCGTGGCGATCTGATCGTTGCGGGAGCGTCCCGCCCGGAGCCTGCCCGCCAGGTCGGCCCCGAGGATGTCGGTCAGTCCCCTCTCCAAGGCGGCATGCACGTCCTCGTCCCGCTCCTCGGGCAGGAACTGGCCCGCCCGTACCTGCTCGGACAATTGGTCGATGCCCGCCACCAATCCCTGGCGCTCCGCGTCGGTCAACAGACCGGCGGCGTGCAGGGCGTTGGCATGGGCCACAGAGCCCCGCAGATCGAGCAGGGCCAAGCGGAAATCGAACTGGGTGGACTTGCTCAGCGCGAACATGACCTCAGCGGGTCCGCTCGCGAAACGTCCGCCCCACAACACGCCGTCAGTCATTCTTCTCCTTGGACCGTTCCTGCGAACGATAGTAATTGGGCGACCACGCGCTGGCTGGCGTGGTGGTCGCGTGCGACGATCACGACCGTGTCGTCGCCGGCGACACAGCCTAACACCGAATCCCATCCGGCCTTGTCCAGCCCTGTGGCGAAGTACTGGGCGCCTCCCGGCGGAGTGTGGACGACGACGAGATTACCGCTCGCCGCGGCCGACACCAGCATGTCGGTGCACAACCGGTCCAAGGTCGCGCCCGGGATTCCGGTCTCATCCGAGAGGGTGTACACCAATCCGCCTTGGGGACTCCTCACCCGGATGGCGCCGATCTCGGCCAGGTCCTTGCTCAAGGTGGGCTGGGTGACGATCATCCCCTCGTCGGCCAGCATGGCCTTCAACTGGGACTGGGAGGTGACCAGCCCACGCGAGATCAGGTCGGAGATCGCCGCCTGTCGTTGGGTCCGGCTCATCGTCTGTTCAGGCATGGCGCACCGTCCTCATCCATGTGGGCCACATCTCCAGCAGCGGGGAGACCTCGTCGGGGGTCAGAATCAGAGGAGGCACCAGCCGTACCACGTCCGGGCGTGGCGCATTCATGAGGATCCCGCCGTCCAGGGCGGCTCTCACCAGCGTCCCTGCCACCGGCTGATCCAGGCGGATGCCGATGAACAGCCCGCGTCCGCGCACCTCGGCGACGCCGGGGAGGGTCCTCAGCTGGTCCATCAGCCAGTCCCCCATCTGGACGACGTGGCCGAGGAGGGGCTCGATCTGGTCGATCACCGTCAACCCGACACGGCACGCCAAGGCGTTGCCGCCGAAGGTCGTCCCGTGGGAACCGGGGGTGAACAAGTCCTTGGCCGGGCCCGTGGCCAGGAGGGCGCCGATGGGGAACCCGTTGCCGAGGGCCTTGGCCACCGTGACGATGTCGGGCCGGATCCCCTCACGGGTGTGCGCGAACCAGGCGCCGGTGCGTCCCATGCCCGACTGGACCTCGTCCAACCAGAGCAGGGCGCCATGCCGGTCGGCGATGGCCCGGGCTTGAGCCAGGTAGCCGTCGGGCGGGACGACCACGCCCGCTTCTCCCTGGATCGGTTCGAGGAGGATGGCGGCCACCTGATCGTCCACGGCGGCGGCCAGCGCGTCCACATCGCCGTAGGGCACCCAGACCGGGTCGCCCGGCAGAGGCTCGAAGGGGGTCCTGTACGCCGGCGTGGCGGTGAGCGCCAAGGCGCCCATGGTCCTCCCGTGGAACCCGCCTTCCGCCGCCACGATCTTTCGCCGACCCGTCAGGCGAGTCAGCTTGAAGGCCGCCTCGTTGGCCTCGGTCCCCGAGTTGGTGAAGAACACCTTGGCATGATGGCCCAGGAGGTGGGTCAGCCGTTCGGCCAACTCGACCTGGGTGGGCGTGGCGAACAGGTTGGAGACATGCCCGAGCGTGCGCGCCTGGTCGGCCATCGCCTGGGCGACCGCCTCATGGGCGTGGCCGAGACCCACACAGGCGATGCCGGCCAGCAGGTCGAGGTAGCGCGTGCCCGACTCGTCCCACACGTACACGCCCTGACCCTTCGTCAAGACCAGCGGCGGCGGGGCGAATGTGCTCATCATCGTGGAGGAGTACATGTCCAACATGCTCATTTGATCACCATCGTTCCGATTCCATAGTCGGTGAGAAGTTCGAGGAGGACGGCGTGCTCGACCCGCCCGTCGATGACGGCGGCTCGGTCCACGCCGCCGACGACGGCTTCGAGGCAGGCCTCCATCTTGGGGCGCATCCCCGCCCCCAGGCTCGGCATGAGCCGACGCAACTCGTCGAAGGTGATGAAGGGCAGGACATGGTCTTTCTTCGGCCAGTCGGCGTAGAGCCCCTCGACATCGGTGAGCATCACGAGCCCCTTCGCACCGAGGGCGATGGCGAGTGCGGACGCGGCCGTGTCGGCGTTCACGTTGTACACGGTCCCCTCGTCGTCGGGGGCCACGGTGGCGACCACCGGGATGCGACCGGCGTCGATGAGGTCGAGGATGGCCCCGGGGTTCACCTGGTCGACGTCGCCGACCAGACCGAGGTCCAGATCAGCGCCGTCCACTTCCACGCTCGCCCGGATGGCGGTGAACAAGCCCGCGTCCTCGCCGGACATTCCCACGGCCAGGGGGCCATGGCTGTTGATGAGGTTGACGAGGCGCCGTCCCACCTGGCCGACGAGCACCATGCGCACGATCTCGACCGATTCGGCGGTGGTGACACGCCGTCCGCCCACGAACTGCGACTCGACGCCGAGACGGCTCAACATCTGCGTGATCTGCGGGCCGCCACCGTGGACGACCACGACCTTGATCCCGCATCGACGCAGGAAGACGATGTCGTCGGCGAACGCCTTCTGCAGGGACTCGTCGATCATGGCGTTCCCGCCGTACTTCACGACGAGGATCTGTCCCGTGTACTTCTCGATCCACGGGAGGGCTTCCACCAAGGTGGCCGCTTTGGCAATCAACGAGGTTTTCTTCATGACGAGTAATCCGAGTTCTCTGAGACGTAACCATGGGTGAGGTCGTTGGTCCAGATGGAGGCCTCCGCGTCTCCGGCGTGCAGGTCGATCTCCACCAGCACGTCGAAGGGGCTCAGATCCACCTGGTCGCGCGGCACATCCGGGGCGCCTGCGACGAAGACGGGAACGCCGTTGAACCGCACGTCCACCTGGTCGGGGTCGAAGGGCGCGTTCGTCGTGCCGATGGACGCCAGCACGCGCCCCCAGTTGGGGTCGTTGCCGGCCACGGCGCACTTGAACAGATTCGACCGGGCAACGCTGCGGGCGACCTCCACCGCGTCCTCCTCGCTGGCCGCGTTCTGGACGGACACGGTGATGGAGTGCTCCGCTCCCTCGGCGTCCGCGATCAATTGCTTCGCCAGGGACACACAGACCTCTCTGAGCGCTTCCTGGAACTCGGGGCCGGGACGGACGCCGCTGGCGCCATTGGCCATGAGGATCACCGTGTCGTTCGTCGACATGCACCCATCCGAGTCGGCTCGGTCGAAGCTGACGCGCGTGGCAGCCCTCAGGGCCGCGTCCGCCTCGTCGGCGTCCATGAGCGCGTCCGTGGTGAGGACCACGAGCATCGTCGCCAGGGCTGGGGCCAACATCCCCGCGCCCTTGGCCATGCCCGCCACGCTCCACCCGTGGGGCGACCTGTGCGCCGCCTGCTTGGAGCAGGTGTCCGTGGTCATGATCGCCTGGGCGGCGTCCGCTCCGCCATCCCTCGACAGGGCGGCGTGCGCGGCGGCGATGCCGTCGACCACGGCCTCCATGGGCAGGGTCTCTCCGATCAAGCCGGTGGAGCACACGGCCACGTCGTCGGGGGCGCACCCGACGAGGCCCGCGGCCACGTGGGCCATCTGCTGGGCGTCCTGGCGTCCCTGAGCCCCGGTGCAGGCGTTGGCGCCGCCGGAGTTGAGGACGACCGCCCTCACCTGACGGTCGGCCATGACGCCACGGGTCCATGCGACAGGGGCCGCGGCGAAACGATTGGTGGTGAACACCGCCGACGCCACGTACCGAGGACCCTGGGAGACGACCAGGGCGAGGTCCGCCTTGTCTTTGTGGGATATTCCGGCGTCGACCCCCGCAGCGAGGAACCCCTGCGGCGCTGTCACGCCTGCGGTCGTGTCGATCATCATGGCGCCACTCCGTTCGTTGTCAAACCTCTTCTCTCATCCAGTCCCAACGCGATGTTCATCGATTGGATCGCCCCGCCTGCCGTGCCCTTGACGAGATTGTCGATGGCGGCGACCGCCACGAGCCGAGACGCCGCGTGGTCCACCGCCACCTGGATGTGGACGGCGTTGGAACCCAGGACGGCCCCGGTGGTCGGCCACTGCCCGGCGGGGAGGACCGTCACGAAGGGCTCGTCGGCATAGAACTGCTCATAGGCCTCGCGCACGGCTTCCTCCGTGCAGCCGGACGAGACCGGGACGGTGCAGGTGGCCAAGATCCCTCGCGGCATGGGGACCAGGACCGGGGTGAAGCTCAACGTGGGCGCCGACGCCCCGAGGCTTCTGAGATTGGCCAGGATCTCGGGTATGTGACGGTGGACGCCACCCACCCCGTACGCGGACGCCGATCCCATGACCTCCGACCCGAGCAGCCGGGTCGTGGCCGCTTTGCCGGCGCCTGAGGTGCCGGAGGCCGCCACGATGACGGTGTCGCGACCATCGCTGAATCCGCCGGCGATGGCCGGCGCCAGGGCCAAGGTCGATGCCGTGGGATAGCATCCCGGGACGGCGATGCGCTGTGTCGATGCCAGCGTCTCGCGCTGGCCGGGCAGTTCGGGAAGCCCGTACGGCCACACGCCCGCATAGGGCGTCCCATAGAAGGTCTCCCAGTCCTCGGCGCTGGCCAAGCGGAAGTCCGCGCCACAGTCCAGGATGAGCGCGTCGTCGGAAAGATCTGCGGCCAACGACGCGGAGGCCCCGTGCGGCAAAGCCAGGACGATGATGTCATGGCCCCGCAGGGCGTCGAGGGTGGTGTCCTCGACCACGCGGTCGGCCAACGACCCCAGATGGGGCTGGAGGTCGCCCAAGCGAGCCCCGGCGTTGGCATGGGCCGTCACGGCGCCGATGCTCAGGTCTGGGTGCTGGCAGGCCAGTCTCAGGACCTCGCCTCCGGCGTATCCCGTGCATCCCGCTACTGCTATCGAAAATGGCATAGGCATAAGTATGCCATACTCGGCATACTTATGCACGCAAGGTCAGATCAGGCCCTCATGACGGCGCCCCAACGCCGACCCGCCTCCGCGACCGCCGCGTCTCGCGCCGTGGTCGCGTCCGCTTCCGTCAGGGTACGATCCTCGCCCCGGAAGACCAGGCTGTAGGCCAGCGATTTCTTCCCCTCGCCGATCTGGGCGCCGGCGAACTGGTCGAACAGGCTGATCGACTCCAGCAGCGGGCCCGCGCCGTCGCGCAGAGCGTCGAGCACGTCCGCGGCGGCCACGGACTCGTCGACGACCAGGGCCACGTCCTGCTTGGTGGCAGGGTGTTTGGACAAGGGGTGGATGACGCCGTTGGACGGCGCCAGGGCGATCAGGGCGTCCAGATCGATCTCCACCGCGCATGTCCTCGCCGGCAGGTCCCAGGTCTGGCAGACGCGGGGATGGACCTCGCCCGCCCATCCGAGCCAGACGACGTCTCCGTCGACCTCGACCCCCAACTCGGCGCATCGGCCTGGGTGCCACGGGAGCTTCTCGGCCGAGCGTCGACGCAGGTGGACCCCGAGCGCCGAGGCCGCGGTCTCGGCCAGATGGACGGCGTGGCGCCAGGTGACCGGCTCGGACGGACCGTGCCCGCTGGCCACCCGCCAGTCTCCGCTGAGGACCCCCGCCAGATGACGCGGTTGGTCGGGCAGGCGGGTGAACAACTGATCGATCTGCTCTCCTGTGGGACGCACAGACACGTCGGGCATGACCTGAGGCGTCTCGTCACCGGCGCGGAACACCGACCCGCACTCGAACAGCGCCAGATCCTCCATGCTGCGGGAGGTGTTGCGGTTGACGCACCCGAACAAGCCGGGAAGCAGAGTGGTCCTCAGGAAGGGCTGCGCCTCCGACAAGGGGTTGGCGATCCGGACCAGGCGACGAGCCGGATCCGCCTCGTCCACCTCCAATCGGTCGAGATCCTCGGCGCAGATGAACGGCAGGGGGATGACTTCGACGAATCCGGCGGCGGCCACCGCGTTCAGGACGGCGCGACGCCCCTTCTGAGCCTGGGTGTATCCCCCGCCCACCGGCGCGGCGGGCACACGAGACGCGATGGCGGAGAAACCGATCTTGCGACCGACCTCCTCGACATAGTCGTAGGGGTCGATCAGGTCGCGCCTCCACGTGGGCGGCGTCAGCGTCGTGGCCGATCCGGGACCAGGCGTCACCTCGACCCCGCTGGCTTCCAGGATGGAGATCACCCTCTCGGGCGCCACCTCCAGCCCGAGGATGCGACCCGGCAGGGCGAGGTCGTCCATGACCAGGGAGGGCATCGTGGGCACGGCGCCGGCCACGGTGATGTCGTCCACGATCTGCGCTCCGGCGAGATCCCGCAACAACTCGGCCGCGCGTCGGGCAGCCGCGTACGCCACGCCCGCGTCCACGCCACGCTCGAAACGTCGCGACGCCTCCGAGGCGAGACGGTGGCGCCGGTAGGTGCGCCCCACGCTGACCGGATGGAACCAGGCCGCTTCGAGCAGGATCTGCGTGGTCGTCTCCGTGACTTCTGTGGTCAGCCCGCCCATGACGCCGGCGAGGCCGATGGGGCCCGAGTCGTCGGTGATCAGCAGATCCTCGCTGGACAAGGTCCGCTTCACGTGGTCCAGGGTGGTCAGGGACTCCCCCTGCGTGGCTTTCCGCACCCGGATGGGCCCGGCGACACAGGCGGCGTCGTAGGCGTGGAGGGGTTGGCCGGACTCCAGCATGACGTAGTTGGTGATGTCCACGGGCAGGGTCACCGAGCGCATCCCGGCGGCTTTCAGCCGTCGCGTCATCCACTCGGGCGTGGTCGCCGTCGGATCGACGCCGGTCACGGTCAGGGCGACGAACAGCGCGCAGTCGGCGCTGTCCAGCACCACGGGATGCCCGACTGAGACAGGGGCCGGCACGGGGGTCGCGTACGGGTCGGCGAAGACGCCGCCGGTGATCTGCGCGGCCTCACGGGCCAGGCCACGGATGGACAGACAGTGCCCCTCGTCGGGGGTCACGTCGATGTCGAAGACCACCTCGCGGGCGCCCAGGAGGGCGAGAGCGTCCTCGCCCGGGGTGGGATCGGGATCGCGGTGGAAGACGATGATGCCCTCATGATCGTCCCCTAGTCCCAACTCGTCCTCCGCGCAGATCATCCCGTCGGAGATGTGGCCATAGGTCTTCCTCGACGCGATCTCGAAACCAGACGGCAGGACGGTGCCCGGCAGGACCACGGGGACGAAAGCGCCGGCTTCGACGTTGGGGGCGCCGCACACGATCCCCCGGGACGACTGTCCCTCAGGGTTGTGCTCTCCGACGTCCACCTGGCACCAGCGGATCACCTTGCCGTTCTTCTGCGGCTCCTCGACCACGTCGAGCACATGCCCGACCACCACCAGACCCTTGATCGCGGCGGAGGGGTCGTCCATGGTCTCGACCTGCAGACCGGCCTCGGTGAAGGCGTTCGCCAAAGCGGCCGGGGTCATGTCCTGGCTCAGCTGGGCGAACTCGGTCAACCAAGATAATGGGGCTTTCATCGTGCTTCTCCTACCAATTGCCGCGAGAACCGGATGTCTCCCTCGGCGAAATCCCTCAGATCCGAGGCGTTGTTGCGGAACATGACCGTACGGTCGACCCCCATGCCGAAGGCGAACCCGGAGTAGACGTCGGTGTCGATCCCAGCCGCTCTCAAGACGCGAGGGTTGACCACTCCGCAGCCTCCCCACTCGATCCATCCTTCGGACCGGCAGGTACGGCACGGACGAGCGGGGTTGCCCACGGACTCGCCGTGGCAGACGAAGCACTTCAGGTCCATCTCGGCAGACGGCTCTGTGAAGGGGAAATAGTGAGGCCGAAGGCGCGTCACGGCCTCGTCTCCGAACATGGCCTTGGCCAGGTGGTCCAGCGTGCCCTTCAAGTCGGCCAGTCCCAAACCCTTGTCGACGGCGAGCCCCTCGATCTGATGGAAGACGGGCAGATGGGTCGCGTCCATCTCGTCAGCCCGGTACACCTTGCCCGGAGCGACCACGTACACCGGCAGGTCCCGGGTCAACAGGGTGCGCATCTGCACGGGTGACGTGTGGGTACGCAGGATGCGGTGGTCCTCAGGCGGGTCCAAGAACAGGGTGTCGGACATGAACCTGGCGGGATGATCAGGTGTGAAATTGAGGGCGTCGAAGTTCAGCCACTCCGCTTCGGCCTCCGGCCCTTCGGCGATCTCCCAGCCCATGGCCACGAAAACGTCGCACATGTCGTGGAACAAGGCCGTGATGGGGTGGAGCGCCCCCACGGGGTTCATGACCACGGGGACTGTGACGTCCTCCCTTTCCTCGCTCAGACGCTGAGCCAGGTCGTCGGCGTCGAGGAGCGCCTCGACGCGGGAGTACGCGTCTGTGATGGCGGCCAACCCCGCCTGGATCTGCGCACCCGCCTGTTTCCTGTCCTCGGGCGCCAAGGCGCCGAGCTGACGCTGGGCGGTTCGCAGCGGAGCGTCTTTGCCGAGGTGGGCGTTGCGCGCCTGCACCAGATGGTCACATGAGTGCTCGGCGTACGCGGCCAAGAACGCCTGGCTCGCCTCCTCCACTGATGTGTCGATGTCGATCTGCGCCATTCCTTCTCTTTCCTTGCTGTGCTCGCCTAGTTTAGAAACCAACTGGCCTGTCTTATGCGGGTTCTCGTCCCTCGACCCTATCGCCGTTGACGGCTCGCGGTGGCGTACAGACACACCGCGGCAGCTGTGGACAGGTTGAGGCTTTCCGCTTTGCCCCACATGGGGATGCGTACGACGGTGTCGGCGACGGCGAGGTCGGCGGGGGGAAGCCCCCACGCCTCGTTGCCCATGATCCAGGCCACCTTGCCGTCCAGACCGCCCGCGTCGGCCACCTGGTCCAGCATCGTGCCGGAGCCGTCGGCCGCCATGACGGTCATGCCACGCCGACGCACGGCGTCCACCGCGGTCGTCATGTCGACTCCAGCCACGACGGGAAGATGGAAGATGGACCCCACGGAGGCGCGCACCGTCTTGGGGTTGGTCATGTCCACCGACCCGGCGGTGAGCACGACCGCATCGGCGCCGAAGGCGTCCGCGCAGCGGATGACCGTGCCGAGGTTGCCGGGGTCGCGGATCTGCGCGCAGATCACCACCAGTCTCGCCTCGTCCGTGACAACCTGGTCGAGGGACCATGTCGGCGTGCCACAGATGGCGAAGATCCCCTGGGAGGTCACCGTGTCGGTCAGCGCCCGAACGTGATCGGGCGTCAGGCGTTCGTACCCGGACCTGACCAGGTCGGGGAAGGCCTCGGCGGCCTCGTCGGTCGCCAGGATCGCCCGGGGGGAGCCGTACGCGACGGCTTCCCGGACGCTTTGGACACCCTCGACAAGAAATTCGCCCGCCGTGGCTCGGAACTTTCGTTGGAGCAGACGGCGAGCGAATCTCAAGCTTGTCGCGGTGATGTCACCTGACATGCTCAGTCCACAGTCGGGAGAGCATCTTTCGCGACCGTGACCAGCGTGGTGAACGCGGCCGGGTCGTTGACAGCCAAGTCGGCGAGGATCTTACGATCCACCTCGACACCAGCCAGTTTCAAACCGTTGATGAAACGGTTGTACGTGATGCCCTCGTTGCGTGCGGCCGCGTTGATGCGCTGGATCCACAGGGCGCGGAAATCGCCCTTGCGATCCTTGCGGTCACGGTACGCATAGGTGTACGAGTGAAGGAGTTGTTCCTTAGCCTTGCGGTAGAGGCGGGACCGTTGCCCACGGTAACCGGAGGCCTCCTCCAGGATTTCACGACGCTTCTTGTGGGCGTTGACAGAACGCTTAACACGAGCCATTTTCTATTTCTCCTTACCTTCTCAGATTCCCAGCATGCGACGGACACGGCGAGCGTCTGCGGGCTGCAGCACGTCGTCCACCATCAGGCGGCGAGTCCTGCGGCTCGACTTGTGCTCGTTCAGGTGGCTCTTGCCAGCCTGACGATGCACCAGCTTGCCCGTCCCTGTCACTTTGAATCTCTTTTTCGCACCCGCATTTGTCTTCATCTTCGGCATATCTACTCCGTTCCTATCAACTCACGTCGTTTGACGATGTTTGTGAGGGTTCCTGACGACCCCGCGACGCCGCTCACAAATCGATGTCGGGGTCCAAGTTGTCGGCCGGCCCCCGCTTGCGCTTGATGCGCTCTGCGGCCTGGGCACGCGAATTGGCCATTTCTTGATGTTCTGCTTCGAGGTCGGCAGCCCGTTCTGCGGCCTTCCTCTCCTTCTCAGCCTGCGCTTCGACTTTGGCTTCCGACTTCTTCCTCGTCGGCGCCAGAACCATGATCATGTTTCGACCATCCTGTTTGGGCGCGAACTCCACGATCCCATCTGTCGAGACGTCGTCAGCGAGCTTGTTCAACAAGTTGAATCCCAACTCGGGACGGCTCTGCTCACGGCCTCGGAACATGATGGTGATCTTCACCTTGTCGCCGCCTCTGAGGAACCGCACGATGTGACCCTTCTTGGTGTCATAGTCGTGCGCGTCGATCTTCGGACGCAACTTCATCTCTTTGATGACGGTGTTGGTTTGATTCCTTCTGGACTCACGGGCCTTCTGTGCGGTCTCGTACCTCCACTTGCCGTAGTCCATGACTTTAGCCACGGGCGGACGGGCGGTCGGCGCGATCTCCACCAGGTCAAGACCGACGTCTTGAGCCAGCTTGAGCGCCTCGGCGATCTTCACAATACCGATCTGTTCGCCGTCAGGGCCCACGAGCCTGACCTCGGCTGTATGGATCCGGTCATTGATGCGCGGTTCAGTGCTGATGTGTCCTCCTCAGTCTGAAACAATAAAGGCTTCTGCGCACGCAGAAGCCTTCCGAGGACGTATGACGATGTCATTCGTCGGAACCTGTCAAGCGAACCCGATCAGGTGGGAGGAACCTCCGCTTACGCATGGCGAGAAACTCGCCGGATACGAGTGTAGCAGAGGATTGCCCGTAAGGTGGACTCGCCGCAGGGCGACTCCGTCGTCCCGCGCCACGCGAGGGTCGTACGCTAGTAGTCATGTCCCTCATCGATGAGATACGGGCCGGGTTGGCCGAACTGGCCGACCCCGTGCGTGCCGTGAGCCAGCAAGCGTACATGAAGTCCTCGATGCCGTTTCTCGGGGTGTCCGTGCCCGTGTCGCGCCGCGTGACGGTGGACCTGGGCACAGCTCACGATCCCACACTGGACCAGATCATCGACGCCGCCACGACCTTGTGGGACGAGGCCCGGTTCCGCGAGGAGAGGTACGCGGCCCAGGCCCTCTTGACGCTGCGGCCTGCCGTCGGCGCATGGGAGGTCATCGACCTGGTGGAGCACATGGCGGTGACCGGCGCGTGGTGGGATCTGGTCGACGAGGCGGCCCACCGGGTCGCCGATCTTCTGGACCGACACCCCGAGTCGACGAGGCCGCGTGTGCTGATATGGTCGACCCACGACGACATGTGGCTGCGTCGGCTCGCGATCGAGTCCCAGCTCCAACGTCGGGCCCGTACCGACACGGACCTGCTCACCCGTGTCATCGAGCCCAACCTCGCCGACTCCCGTTTCTTCATCCGCAAGGCCATCGGCTGGGCGCTGCGCGACTATGCCAAAGCTGACCCTGACTGGGTGCGCGACTTCGTGGACACCCACGACCTCAGCCCCCTCAGCCGCCGTGAGGCCCTCAAACATCTGTCATGAGACGACAACACCCGCCTGCCGTGACCACGACAGACGGGTGTTGACTGAAGGATTCTTTAGGCGAGGACTTCCGCGCCCAGGGCCACATCTTCCTTGACATCGGTGTCCGACTCGACCGCGGCGTCCGCGCGAGCGAGCTTGGACCGGCGCACGGCGATGATGGCGCAGGAGATGAGGATCATGGCGGCCCCGTAGATGAAGGGCATCCACACGTGCGTCGCCCCGGCGAGGAAGGTGCACAGCGGCGGGGCGATGGCGCCACCGAGGAAGCGGCAGCCCGAGTAGGTCGAGCTGGCGACCGGGCGAGGCAGGTCGGAGGCTTCCATGGAGCATTCGGTCAACACGGTGTTGAGCAGGCCCAAGGGGAAGCCGGCCAGGATGACGCATGCCATGATCCCGGGCACGGAATCGACGAAGACGGCGCATCCGATCAGGAAGACGGCCAGCAGGCCCTCAGCCGCGATCAGGATGGAGGTCCGACGCATCACCCTCGTCAAGCGAGGAGCCAGGAAGACCGCCGAGACGGCCAGACACGATCCCCAACCGAAGAAGACGAACCCGAGGGTGATCGCGTCCGAGACTCCCAGACGAGCCAGGGCGAATGGAGGGAAGGCCAAGGTGGTGAAGAAGGCCATGTTGTAGAAGAACGCCGCGACGCTCATGGTGCCCATGCCCGGGTCCTTCAGGGCGCGGAAAGGAGCGGAGATCTTCACTGGATGTGGGTGGACGTTATGGCTGGAGTGGAGCAGCACCCCGACGGCGATGATGCCGATCACCATCAGGACCGCCGTCCCGAAGAACGGCGCGCGCCAGGTCATCGACCCGAGGAGTCCACCGGTGAGGGGGCCGAAGGCCATCCCGATGCCGAGAGCCGTCTCGTACAAGACGATGGCCGTGGCGGATCCGCCGGTGGCAGCGCTCACGATGGCGGCCAGGGCCGTCGAGATGAACAGCGCGTTGCCGATGCCCCACCCGGCCCGGAAGCCGATGATGGGGCTGACCGCCGGAGACAGCCCGCATGCGAGGGCGAAAACGACCACCAAAGCCAGCCCGATGAGCAGGGTCTTCTTCGTACCGATTCTGCTGGAGACCCAGCTCGTGAAGAACATCGCGACGCCGGTGAGGGCGAGGTATGTGGTGAAGAGCAGTTCAGATTGTGTTTGTGTGGCGTGGAGTTCCTCAGCGATGGAGGGCAGGATCGGATCGACCAATCCGATGCCCATGAACGAGACGACACATGCGAATGCCACGGCCCATACCGCGGCAGGTTGACGAGCGATGAGACTCTTCACTTAGCATTACTTCTTTCTTATCGTGCGCACGCCGGATCCCATGTGACTTCATCGTGAGTTCGCAATAGGGAGTCGTGCTCTAACCTGTTTTCCCTGATCATACTCCCTTCCCCCTCCCGCCCCGCACGTCGACCGCCATATTCATGAGAGAATCAATACCGGAAAGAGAGGATGACCATGGCAGCAGAGCACTCCTTCGACATCGTCAGCAAGGTCGACCACCAGGAAGTCGACAACGCCATCAACCAGGCGGCCAAGGAGGTCGGGCAGCGCTTCGACTTCAAGGACACCGCCACGCAAGTGAAGTGGTCGGGCGAGAACATCGAGATCGAATCCTCGACGGAAGAGAGGGCCAAGGCCGCGCTCGACGTGCTGGAATCCAAGCTCGTCCGCCGTGGTGTCAGCCTCAAATCCCTGAAGGCCGACGAGCCCCGCATCTCGGGCAAGCGGGCCCACATCACCTGCACCCTCCAGCACGGGATCAGCCAGGACAATGCCAAGAAGGTCTCCAAGCTCGTGCGTGACGAGGGCCCCAAATCCGTGCGTACCCAGATCATGGGCGACGAGCTCCGGGTCACCTCCAAGTCCCTCGACGACCTGCAGAGCGTCCAAGCGCTCGTCAAAGAGGCCGATTTCGATTTCGCCGTCCAGTACACGAATTACCGCTGATGAGACTCGTCACCTTCAATGTCAACGGCATCCGCGCCGCCGAGCGCCGCGGTTTCAGGGAGTGGCTGGACGCCACCTCACCGGACATCCTGGCCCTCCAGGAGGTGCGCTGCCCCGTCGCGATGATCCCCGAGGGCGTCTTCGAGGGGTACCACGTCGCGTACGACCCGGGCCAACTCGCCGGTCGCAACGGCGTCGCGCTGCTGTCCAAGCAGCCCCCGACGGACGTCCGTGTCGGGTTGACGGACGCCGAGGAGTTCGCCGACGAGGGACGGTACGTCGAGGCCGACTATGTGCTCGACGAGACGCCCGTCACCGTGGCGTCCCTGTACCTGCCCAAAGGCGCCGTCCCCGGCGAGGACGATGCGGCGACGGCGAAGTTCCAGCGCAAGATGCGTTTTTGCGAGGCCTTGGGCGCGCACATGCGGGCATCCATCGCCCAGGCGACGGCCGACGGGCGTGAGTACACCGTGCTGGGCGACTACAACATCGCCCGCACCCCCCAGGACCTGTACAACAACCATTCCAAGAAGCCCCTCGACGGGTACCTCCCCGAAGAGCGCCAGTGGCTGACCGAGGCCCTGGACCTCGGTCTGACAGACGTCGTACGGTCCCTCCACCCCGACGACCAGGGGCCGTACTCCTGGTGGAGTTGGCGTGGCGGCTCCTGGCAGCGGGGGTACGGGTGGCGCATCGATTACCATCTGTCGACCCCGGCGCTCGCGCGTCGGGCCGTCTTCGGCGACACGGACAAACCCGAGTCGTACGAGTCCCGAGTGTCCGACCACGCCCCCGTGGTCGTCGACTATCAGTGACCGGATCCGCTCAGCGGCGCGCCGACGATGAATCTGTTCTCCTTCATCCGTGACGGTGTCGCCGTGTGCCTCGTGGGCGCCGGATTGTTCTTCTTCCTCCACGTGGTGCTGCGCGTGCGCAGAGCGACGGCGGTGGGGTCCACCATCGTCCTCGCGGTCGCGACCCTGTGCTCCTTCCTGGCCCCCGACCTGGTGTACGCCCTCGGCTCGACCTCCGACCGTGGGTTCTTCCTCCTCGCCTCCTCGGGCATCGCCGTGGTGTTCTATCTCGGGTGGGGCTTGGCCGCGATCACCGTCGTCAACGTGATCTGGTGGTGGGTGTCACGTCGACGAGCCGATCGACGCCCTGTGGCCCGCCGTATGGTGGATGAGGCCGGCGAACAGCCCGTGACCTCAGTCCCCGTGACCGCACAGGACGCGCCATCCCAGCCCGTAGCTTCGCAGGACGTGCGCACACAGGACGTACGCACACAGGACCCGCGCACACGTCGGACCGTCATGCGCGTCATGACCGCCGTGGTCGTGGCCGCGTCCGTCGTCGTCACGGGACACGGATTCATCCAGGCGCAACGCCCCGTCGTGACTCCCATGACCCTCACGTTCTCGACCCTTCCCTCGAATTTCGACGGTCTGACCATCGCGCTGCTCACCGATCTGCACATCTCCGCCATGACCCGCGCGTCCTTCCTGCCCATGCTCGTCGACGACGTCAACGCCGCCCACCCTGACCTGATCGTGATCGCCGGGGATGTGGTGGACGGCCATGTGAGCGACCTGGCGCCCCGACTCGCCCCCCTGAAGAAACTCTCGGCCCCCTACGGGGTGGTGGTCACCACCGGCAACCACGAGTTCTACTCGGACGCGGCTGGGTGGATGACCGCCTTCTCCTCCCTGGGCCTGACGGTGTTGGACAATGACGGCATCCAACTCGTGCGGGGCGACCAGTCCATCCAGGTCCTCGGCGTCAACGACCGTGCCGGACGCGGAGCGCTGGCGCCTGACCTGCAGAAGGCGTGGGACCAGGTGGACGCCCCACCGGGGACCTTCTCCATCCTGGCGGCCCACGAGCCCGTCCAGGTCTTCGACGAGGACCATCTGGCCTCCCGGCTGGGGATCGACCTGCAACTGTCGGGGCACACCCACGGTGGCCAGTTATGGCCTCTCCAGATGTTGGTCCCCTTGAGACAGCCGGCGGCACAAGGGGTCCATGTCATCGACCATGTCACGGTGGTGACCTCTCGCGGAATCGGTGCTTGGCGCCCGCCTGTGCGCGTGGGCGCGGATCCGCAGATCCCTCTCATCACCCTGCGTCACCAGCCAGGGTGACCTCAGCGGCTCGGCGCCGTCTCGCCGAAGGCGGCACTCGCCTCCTCGTCGGTGACGTCCTCGACGCGGGCATGCGCCCATCGGGGTGAGAAATCCTTGTCCACCAGTTGGGCCCGTACCCCCTCGACGAAGTCGGGCCACTGGGCGAAGAAACGGCCCAGACAGATGTCTTGCTCGAAGACCTCGTCCAGGGTCATGCGCGCCGCGCGCCGGAGGGCCCGCAGGGTGACGACCACAGAGAAGGGCGACCGCAGACGGATGACGCGAGCCGTTTCCCGCGCGTCGGCGTCCTCGCTCGCCTCCAGCCGACCCAGGATGGCGACGATGTCGTCCCCCGCCAACAGGTCCAGCCAGGCGGGTGAGCCGCCGTCGGCGGCGTCGAGGTCCACGACAGGCGCGTCGGCCGCGTCCGAGGCGACCATGGCCTGCGCCAGGCCCACCCGCACCGCCTGTGCTGCGGTGATGGTCTGTCCCGTCAGGGCCATGTACGTCCCGATCTCGCCCGGCAGCCGCGACAAGGCATGGCACACGCCCACGTCCGGCCACAAGCCGATGATGGTCTCCGGCATCGCCATGACCACATTCGGGGCGACGAGTCGTGTGCTCCCGTGGATCGAGACTCCCATGCCGCCACCCATGACGATGCCGTGCAGACGAGCCGTGTAGGGCTTGGGATAGGTGGCGATCAGGCGGTCCAGACCGTACTCCCGGGCGAGGAAGTCGACGGGGTCCGCGCTGCCGTCCAGGATCGCCCGGCGCATCTCGCGCACGTCCGCGCCCGCGCAGAAACCGCGTCCCGCTCCGGCGATGACGACCTCGTGGACATCCGGGTCCTGTTCCCACTCGCGCAGGACACGGGTCAGGTCGTCGATCATGGCCGAGCTGAGGGCGTTGATCGCCTGGGGACGGTTCAGCACGATCCGTCCCACGTGCCCATCGACGTCGACGAGGATGTCGCTCATCATGACTCCTTGGTTCGAGCACCCGGATGAGCGGGCGCTGGGGCTTCCACGTCGCTGGCCGACTCGTCCTCGGGGGACGATTCCACGAGGGGCGCCGACCGACGCAGCCTCGGCCACACACGATGATAAACCACAATGTGCGCCATCCACGCCAGCAGACACACGGCCCCGGCGATGATGGCGAACGTGCCGTTGCGATCACCCATGTTCATGGCCGCGTGGCCCAGGAGGAAGACCACCACTACCACGGCCGGCCATGGCATGCGCCGACGGGAGGGCGACAGCGGCAGCAAGAGCCCGCCCCACAGCAGGTACCAGGAATGCAGGGCCGAGGCCGCCAGGGCGGCCGCGATCCATGACCAGGACAGAGCCTTCAGCGGAGATCGCAGGCCGTAGCGGATGGTGGCGTACGCGATGAACACCATCCCCAGGGCCATGCACACCCGCATGGTGGCGGTGATCCAGGAGATTCCGGTCGGGTCGATGATCGTCTGCAGCAGCGAGCCGATGATGTACGACGGGCTGATGGAGGGGACGGCGCCGGGGACGGCGAGCGCGTCGATCCACCCGTACCCCAACCCACAGGCCCAGGTGACCCCGGCGAACACGGCCGCAGCGATGGCCACGCTGGCCACAGCCTTGCCGATCGCGCCGAAGGTCGCCTTGGCGTCCCTCCACGTGCCCAACGGTCGGCACACGAGCGGCAGGAAGACGGCGGCGAGGAACGCCGGCTGCTTGATGCTCGCCGCCACGGCCACGATCATCGAGGCGAGAGGCCACCATCGCGGATGCGTGGCCACCCACAGCCCGACGACCAGGACGCCCATCATCCATCCGTCGTTGTGCCCCCCGCCGACATAGTCGATGAGGAGGAGGGGATTCAGGCAGGCGAACCAGGAGACCTTGTCGACGTCCGCGCCGATCCGGACGGCGATCTTCGGCAGCAGGATGACGACGCAGGCCACTCCGATGAGGGCGGGGATCCGCATCAGCAAGGCGGCCACCCACGGGTGGCCCCCCGACATGTCGACCATCAGATGCGAGATCTGCAGGGCCAGCGGCCCATAGGGGGCCGGCATGTACCTCCACACCCACGGGGTGTAGTCGGAGAACGGCCCCGGCACGAGGCCCGGACCCCCGTCATACGGGTTCTGCCCGTTGTGGACCATCCACCCCTGGGCGCCGTAGGAATACATGTCATGGCTGAAGATCGGCGGCGAGATCAGGAAGGGCAGCGACCACAGCGCCATGATCGCCAATGGCGAGATCGAGCGGTACCTCGTGTGGCGCAGCCTGAACCAGGCGTCGATGACGAGGAAGACGCCGGAGACCGTCAGGACGGTCCCGGATATCCGGCCCACCTCGCCCGCCAGACCGATGGTCCGCAGGAAGGGCCACACGGGGGACGCTTGGGGCAAGTACGCCGGCGTCAATGAGCCGATCACGATGATGACCACGCCGAGCAAGCCGACCTTGACCGGGAATTCCGCCCATGCAGCCTTCACCTCGCTTCGGAAGGCGAGCAAAGGAGCAGTTGATAAGGACATATACCTTCATTTCGATTGGGTGTGTCGTCGAGGAAAGCCGGAGTTTCCCGACGCGGGCTGGACCGCGCGCCCGACCTCGTCGCACACGCGTGTCCTTCAGACACATAAGCCTATCGGGTGTCGTGCCTCGGATATGCGACGCCGGGCTACGGAACAGTTGGGCAGCCCTGATACCCTAGGATATTGCACCGACCGGACCAGGAAGGCACCATGGCAGGCATACCCCGTACCCTTTCGTCCTGGCTACGACTCATCTGGCAGTCATTGTTCCTGCCCACGCATCGTCATGCCCTCGGCTGGTGGATCGCCACCCGCGCGGCCATGTTCGCCGCCTGGGCCTTGATGGGCTTTTACACCCAGAGCGACGTCATCTACTACTACGAGTCGATTTCCCGTCTCTTCCACGGCGCCGCCGCCTCCACGGTTCTCATCGAGTATCCCACTCCGCTGATCTGGCTTCTGTCCATCCCCTACCTGCTGGGGTTCGGCACTCAGGCGGGTTACACCGCCATCTTCATCTTGGCGTTCGTCGCCGGCGACGCGCTCACCGGGTACGTCCTGTGGCGCAGCGCGCGACAGTACGGGACCAACCCGCGTCCCGCCGCCGCTTTCTGGATCTGGTTCGTGGTGGCCATCGGGCCCATCATCTATATGCGTCTGGACTTCCTCACCGCCGTGTTGAGCGCCGTCGGACTCATCGCCATCGTCCGCTCCCACCGGTTCACATCGGGCGCCATGATGGGGGTCGGAGCCGCCATCAAGCTGTGGCCGGCCCTGTTGTGGCCCACCACCCTCGTCGACAAGAAGGCTGTCTACCGGGCCAGCATCGGCTTCTTCGGCGCCGGGGCCGCCTTGGCGATCGCGTCGCTCATGTACGCCGGGTGGGAACGCCTCATCTCCCCCTTGACCTGGCAGTCCGACCGCGGTCTGCAGATCGAGTCCGTGTACGCCACACCGGTGATGGTCGCCCGGTTGTTCGACCCGTCCCTGTGGACGGTGTACGTCTCCAAGTACAACGCCTTCGAGATCGCCGGCCCCATGACGGTCCTCTTCACGGAGGTCGCCTCGGTGGCGACCGTGCTGGGGGGGTTGACCATGCTGGTGCTGTACATCGGATGGCTGCGCCGCTCCGACCGTACCCCCGTCGAGGCGGGGACGCTGATGATCGTGGCGACGCTCATCATGATCATCACGAACAAGACCTTCTCCCCGCAGTACATGATCTGGCTCGGCGGTCCGGTGGCCGCGTTGCTGACCATCTCCGCGCGGCATCCCGAGATGCTGCCCAACGAGGGCCACCTGTTCTCGTGGCTCACCCGCCCCAAGCACCTCACCCACGACGAGCACCTGGTCGGACCTCTGACGCTGGCGCGGTACATCGCGGTGTGGACGGTCGTGCTCACGGTGCTGACTCAGCTGGTGTACCCCGTGATGTACACCTACCTGGTGAACACCCGCTGGTGGTCTCCGGTGGCGGTGGGCATTCTCACCATCCGCAACGTCGCCCTCGTGGTGTTCTCGATACGCCTGATCATCCTGACCTTCCGGTCCATCGCCTTCCGGCGGACTCGCCCCGTGGTGGACGGGGCTAGGACTGCGGTCGCCTCTCACTGATCACTGAATGCGGGGGCTCCCGGTTGCACAGCGATGCTCACCGGGTCACGAGTCACGCCATGTGCACCACAACCCTGAAAACGGACAGTTCACGCCCCCGCGGACACATCGGGACCCGCGTATCCGGACTCGCACCCCCGAGAATCGGTGTGGCACGCCCCGTCAGGCGGCTTTGATCTGACGTCCCCCGACCAGCTGGGCCTTGGGGACGAGCATCACCGGCGCCTCGCCACGGATGGCGTCCGCGCCCACGATCACCTGGGAGATCTCCTCACGGCTGGGGACTTCGAACATGACGTCGAGCAGGGTCTCCTCCACGATGGCTCGCAGCCCCCTCGCGCCCGTCCCTCTCTCCAGAGCCAGGTCGGCGATGCTCCCCACGGCTTCGTGGGTGAACTCCAAGTCCACCCCGTCGAGTTCGAAGAGCTTGCGGAACTGTTTCAGGAGGGCGTTGCGCGGCTCGATCAAGATCCTGATCAGAGCGTCGCGGTCCAAACCGCCGACCGCTGCGATCATCGGCAAGCGGCCGATGAACTCGGGGATCAGCCCGTAGGTGTGCAGATCCTCGGGACGCACGTGACGGAAGAGCTCGTCCTTGCCGACGGCGGCGCTCATCTGGGTGGTGGTGAAGCCCAAGGGATGCTTGCCCAGCCGTGTCGCGATGATGTCTTCCAGGCCCGAGAAAGCCCCCCCGACAATGAAGAGGATGTTGTTGGTGTTGATCTGGATGTAGTCCTGGTGAGGATGCTTGCGCCCGCCCTGCGGGGGGACTGACGCCATCGTCCCTTCCAGGATCTTCAACAGGGCCTGCTGGACGCCCTCCCCGGAGACGTCCCTGGTCAGGGACGGGTTCTCCGCCTTGCGGGCGACCTTGTCGATCTCGTCGATGTAGATGATGCCGGTCTCGGCCTTCTTCACGTCGAAGTCGGCCGCCTGCAGCAGCTTGAGGAGGATGTTCTCGACGTCCTCGCCCACGTACCCCGCCTCGGTCAACGCGGTGGCGTCGGCCATGGCGAAGGGCACGTTCAACATGCGGGCCAGAGTCTGGGCCAGGTACGTCTTCCCGCACCCGGTCGGCCCCATGAGGAGGATGTTCGACTTGGACAGTTCGATCTGCTCTTCGCCGGCGGGAGTGTCCTTCGGGTCGAGGTTGATCCTCTTGTAGTGGTTGTAGACCGCGACCGACAGCGCCTTCTTGGCGAAGTCCTGTCCGATGACGTACTCGTCGAGGAACGTGTGGATCTGCTCGGGCTTGGGCAGCGCCTCGGCGATGTTGATGTCGCCCGGCCCGCTCAACTCCTCGTCGATGATCTCGTTGCACAAGTCGATGCACTCGTCGCAGATGTAGACCCCTGGTCCCGCGATGAGCTTGCGGACCTGTTTCTGGCTCTTCCCGCAGAAAGAGCACTTCAGCAGTTCGCTGGACTCGCCAAGTCGAGGCATCGTTCCCCTTTTCTTCCGATCGGCTCTCAGTTCCCGGTCAAGATCTCGTCGATGATGCCGTACTCCTTGGCCTCCTCGGCCGTGAGGTACTTGTCACGCTCGACGTCACGAGAGACCTTCTCCACCGACTGGCCCGTGTTGGAGGCCAGCATGTTCTCCATCAGGGAGCGGATCCGAAGGATCTCCCTGGCCTGGATCTCCAGGTCGGAGGACTGTCCGTACGACCCCTCGCCGGAGATGGCCGGCTGGTGGATCAGGATGCGGGAATTGGGCAGCGCCAAGCGCTTTCCTTTGGTCCCCGCGGCCAGAAGGACGGCCGCCGCCGAGGCGGCCTGGCCCAGGCACACGGTCTGGATGTCAGGCTTGACGAAACCCATGGTGTCGTAGATCGCCGTCAGGGCTGTGAAAGAGCCGCCGGGGGAATTGATGTAGATGCTGATGGGACGCTCGGCGTCCATCGACTGCAGGCACAGCAACTGGGCCATGACCGCGTTGGCGATGTCGTCGGTGATCGGGGTGCCCAAGAAGATGATCCTCTCCTCGAACAGCTTGGTGTAGGGGTCGACCCTGCGAACCCCGTACGAGGTGCGCTCCTCCCACTGGGGGATGTAGTAATCGGCCCTGGGGCCGGACGGCGCGAGACCGCCGGGAAGATCGTAGAGTGCCATGTCTGCTCCTTCAGCTATTGGGCGAGTCGGTGATGATCTGGCTGGCCCGTTCGAAGACATGGTCGATGAACCCATAGGCCAGGGCTTCCTCGGCGGTAAACCACCGGTCACGGTCGGAGTCGGCCTCGATCTGTTCCACAGTCTGACCGGTGTGCGAGGCGATGAGCTGGCTCATCGTCTTCTTGATGTGCAGGGACTGCTCGGCCTGGATCCGGATGTCGGAGGCCGTCCCCCCGAGACCGCCCGAGGGCTGGTGCATCATGATGCGGGAATGAGGAAGGGCGTACCTCTTCCCCTTGGCGCCCGCGGAGAGCAAGAACTGGCCCATGGAGGCGGCCAGGCCGATGGCCACGGTGGCCACGTCGTTGGAGATCCATTGCATCGTGTCGAAGATCGCCATGCCCGAATCGACCGATCCGCCCGGGGAGTTGATGTACAGGTAGATGTCTTTGTCCGGATCCTCGGCGTTCAGCAAGAGCATCTGCGCACAGATCGCGTTGGCGTTCTCGTCGCGCACCTCGGAGCCCAGGAAGACGATCCTGTTGGCTAGCAAGGCTTGGTAGACGGCATCATTCATATTGCCTGAACCTGTCGGCAGCGCCAGACGAGGAAGAGATTTCGACATTTCGTTCACGTTGAGGAAGATTACCCTCCAGCGACGACAAAACCATGCCGTCTCTCATCGTGTTCGCTGTGAGCACACTGCGCCCCGCGTGTTCCATCCAGGAGACACGCGGGGCGCAGTGCTGTAATTCTCTACGCAGGGCTGAGATATCAGTCCTCGTCAGCAGGCGCGGGCGGAGGCGTCAGAATGGCCGCCACATCCACCACGGCGCCCGTGGAGTCTGTCACCTTGGTCTGCTTCACGATGGTGTCGAGGGCCTTGGCCTGGCGGATCTGAGCCATCCACTCCTGGAGATGGTCGTGGGTCTGCATGTGCTGGATCTCTTGCTCCGGGCTGGTGCCGTTCTCCTGCGCCTTCTGGAAGATGAAGTTGGTCAGGTCCTCTTGGCTGACGCCCACCTTCGACTCCTCGGCGACCCGGCTGAGGATGATCTCCGCACGGATCCCACGCTCGACCGCCGCACGGGTGCTGGCTTCGAACTGCTCGGCGGTCGTGATCTCAGGATCGCCCATGCGCGCCAGGTAGTCGGCGAGGCTCACACCGGCGGCCTTCAGCTGATCCATCAGCTGGGAGGTGCGCGCGTCGACCTCGCCATCGACCAGGGCTTCGGGCACGTCGATCGCCGACGCCTCGATCACCTGGTCCAACACCTTGTTGCGTGCGGCCGCGAGCTGGTCGAAGATCGCCATGCGCTCCACGGACTTCTTGAGGTCCTCCCGCATCTGCTCGGCCGTGTCGAACTGGGACACCATCTGGGCGAACTCGTCGTCCACCACAGGCAGGGTGCGCTCTTGAACGGCGGTCACGGTGACCGTGATGTCGGTGACCTGGCCCTCGTAGTCGCCGCCGACCAGGGTGGACTGGAACGTGCGCTCGTCGCCGGCCTTGCAGCCGGTCACAGCCTCGTCGAGCCCGTCGAGCATGGAGCCCGATCCGATCACGTAGGTCAGGCCGTCGGCGGTGGCGCCGGCCAGGACCTCGCCATCTTTCTTGCCGACCAGGTTGATAGTCACCTGGTCGCCGTCCTCGGCGGCCTTGTCGGCGTCGGCGACCTCGGCGAAGCGTTCGCGCAGCATGCCGATGCGCTCTTCCACCGCCTTGTCGAGGTCCTCAGCGGGATCGACGGTGACGGTCAGGGAGGAGAAATCGGGCAGGTCGAAGTCGGGGACGATGTCCACCTCGGCGGTGAACTCGACGGTCTCGCCGTCCTCCAGCTTCGTCATCTCGATGTCGGGACGCCCGAGGGGGGTCAGCAGATGCTCTTCGATGGCCTGAGCATAGATGTCGGGCAGCATGGCGTTGACAGCCTCGGAGAGCACGGCGCCACGTCCGACGCGGGCGTCGATCATGGCGGGGGGCACATGGCCCTTGCGGAAGCCGGGGATCGACACCTGGCTTGCCACGTCACGGTACGCCTTGCGGATGGCGGGCTCGAGATCTGAGAAGGGTACTTCGATGGTGAGCTTGGCGCGAGTGGAACCGAGCTTTTCGACTGTGCTGGGCAAGGCGAACTCCTGAACTGTGTACGATGTCGTCGCCGTGTCCACGGCAACCGACCTAATGGTACCGTCATCCACCACCCTGAGCGAACTTCAGGAGGTGTCAGCCGACCGTCACGCGGAGAGTCGTGCGGCCGCGTCCATGGCCGCCTGCCGTGCGCCCCCCGTGGCCTGGGTCACGACGGTGATGCCCATCAAGTCCAGGGTGTGGGCCATCGGGGGGCCGATATGTCCGGTGACCACCGCCTCGACCTGATGCTCCTTCATGAACCTCACGATGCGGGCATGGTGCGACCCATGGCCGCATCCCGCCGGGGCGTCACCCTTCTCCGAGATGGCCACCACCGGGTCCGCCGGCATGTCGTGGCTGAGATCCCACCGGACCTCGAATTCCTCCCAGGACGAGATCGTGGCGTCGTCGATGGACGCCACGGCGATGGAGTGGGCGCGGCCCAAGCCGCCGCCAACGAGGTTGCCGACGATGTTCACAGCGATAATCATGACCCCCATTGTGCCATCTCCCCCAAGCCGTTCCCGTCACGCCGCGTCGATCGCCCCGTTCCCGTCACGCTTCCTTGGCACGCCGTTCCCGTCACGCCGCCTCGACCACCTCCCAGTGCTGTCTCACGGCTTCTAATCCGACCCGTTCCAGGTGGCGCACTTTGGAGACGGTCAGCCCCAACTCCCCCGCGACGTCCTTGCGGGTACGGGGACGTCCATCCCATCCGTTGCGCAACCTCAAGACGTCGCGCTGCGCGGAGGGGATGAGACTGAGGACTTGGGCCAGACCCTCGCGCACCACGGACCGGTCATAGGCCGCGGAGCCCACCTTGTCCTCGACGTCCACCTTGTCCAGGCTGACCCACCCCCGAGGCCCGATCCTGCGCACAGCCGCCCGTACCCACATGCCCGCGTACGGGCCGAAGGGACCCTTGCGCCAGTCGTAGCTCATCACCGCATGGTTCAACGCGACACAGCCCTCCTGCACGAGATCGGGGAAGGACCCACGCCTGGCGCGGACCGCCTCCGCCGCGATCACTCGGACCAAGCCGAGATGCGACAAGATGAGGTCGTCTTTGGCCCGGCGTCCTTGCTCGACGAGGGCGTGCAACTCCTCCTCGGTGGCTGCCACCGGCGTGGGGGCCCCGTCCAGGATCTCCTGGGCGAGCAGACCCGCCTCTATTTGCTTGGCGAGTCGGATGTCGCGATCCATCGTCACAGTGTTCATAGCTTCACTGTGTCAGAGGGAGGGATCCATTTTCCGCCGTTCACAGGAAATCCCCAGACCACAATCGGACAACACCATCCCTTGTGGACGGTCTCACACCCGTCCCACCGCGACGAACGGCCCCTCGCCAGGGTCCCGCAGTCTCAGATCGATGGCCGTGGACGGGCTGGACTGGACTACACACCGTAGACTTGCCCCCATGGCTGGATTCATCAACTCCGACGACCTGGACGAGGTCCGTTCTCGCGCTCGGATCGACGACGTCGTCTCCAGCTATGTGACACTCAAACAAGCGGGGGCTGGCACCTTGAAGGGGCTGTGCCCCTTCCATGACGAGAAGACCCCGAGTTTCCAGGTCACTCCGGCCCGCGGCCTGTACTACTGCTTCGGCTGTGGCAAGGGCGGCGACACGGTCAACTTCGTCCAAGAAATCAACAACCTCTCCTTTCGTGAGGCGGTCGAGTTCCTCGCCGACAAGTACGGAGTCCACCTGCGGTACACCGACGACGCCAAACCCGAGGGCGTCTCACGGATGCGCCTGCTGGAAGCGAACGCCGCCGCCGCCGAGTTCTTCTGCGCGGCCTTGCATTCCGCCCAGGGTCAACCCGGGCGGGACTTCCTCACCCAACGCGGTTTCTCCAAGGATGTGGCGGAGAGATTCGGAGTCGGTTACGCGCCCCGGGGCGGGCGCGACCTGGTGAGCCACCTGCGCGCCAAGGGCTTCCGTGACGACGAGTTGATCGACGTCGGCCTCATGCGCCGTGGGGGCTGGGATTACTTCCAGGGAAGGGTCCTGTGGCCCATCCGCGACACGGGGAAGGCCGTCTTGGGCTTCGGCGCCCGGCGGTTGTTCGACGACGACAGGATGCCCGGGAAGTACATCAACACCCCCGAGACCCCCATCTACAAGAAGTCTCATGTGTTGTATGGCCTGGACCTGGCCCGCACCTCCATCGGCGCCACCTCGCAAGCCGTGGTCGTCGAGGGGTACACCGATGTCATGGCCTGCCACATCGCCGGCGTGGACACGGCGGTGGCGTCCTGCGGGACCGCCTTCGGCTCCGACCACGCCAAGATGATCCAGCGTCTGATGGGCGACCACGCCTCGTCCGGGCAGGTCATCTTCACCTTCGACGGTGACGAGGCCGGGCGCAACGCCGCTCTCAAGGTCTTCAAGGAAGACTCCCTGTTCACCGCCTCGACCTGGGCCGCCATCGAGCCGACCGGCCTGGACCCCTGCGACCTGAGGCTGCAGAAGGGAGACCAGGCGATCCGAGACCTCATCGCCGCCCGTGTCCCCCTCTACCGATTCGTCATGGAGAACATCGTCTCCCGCTACAGCCTGGACCATGCGGACGCGCGCCTGGCGGCGGTACGGGAGGCGGCGCCCCTGGTGTCCTCGATCAAGGACCACTCCCAGGTGGACGCCTACCTGCTCGAACTGGCCTTCCTCGTCGGGCTCGACCCGCAGGTGGTGCGCCGGGAGGTGCTGGGCGCCACCAAGAAAGCCGCGCCGACCGCTCCCGCCCCGCAGCCCCGTGCGCCCCAGGCCCCGACCGGGGCGAAGCTGCCGTCGCCAGGCGACCGTGCCTTGATCGCCGAGCGGGACACCTTGAAACTCATCCTCCAAGCCCCGATCCTCTTCGACACCGACCCGCCCTGGTACGGGCTGGAGGAACGCGACTTCACCCACGGGGCGTACCGGGCCCTCTACCGCACCATCGTGGCCCTGGGCGTGGACCACCTCACCCCCACCGCCGTCATCGACAAGCTGACGCATGCGGACCTCAAAGACCTGACCCTCCAACTCGCCGTGGAGCCCCCGATGACCGAGGTGAGCCCACGCCACGCCGGGGAGTACGCCGCCAAACTCAAACTGCTCACCCTGGACCGCGACCTGAACGAGGTGAAATCCACCATGCAACGGACGAACCCGACGACGAACGTCGAGGCGTACCAGGCCATGTTCCAGCACATGATCGATCTCGAAGTGCGCCGCAAGGAACTGCTCCATGTGTCCATCGGCGACTAGAGCGGGCTAGACCCCCCGCCCGATCCCAGCCGGGATCTTCGTCAAGTCGTATCCGACCAGGGTCTCCGCCATCTCGAAGGCGAAACGGTCCGTCATCCCCGCGACGTAGGCCACCGCGCGCCAGACGGTGGGATCGACTCCGTCGGCGATGTCAGGCACCTCCTCGTCGGCCCCCGGGACCTGGTCGGGGTGGGCGATGAGATGGTCCACGAGAGCCCTCAGGACGTCGACGACCGCAGCGGACTGGGCCACGGAGTCCGGACGCATGTAGATGCGGTCGTAATTGAACTGCCGCAACTCAGCCAGAGCCTGGGCGGTGTCGGCATCCATGCCGACCGTCCCGCTCGCGGCGGTCGTGTCGATCACCGACGAGATGAACGCCCTCAGTTGCTGGGAGCGCTCTCCCCCGCACTGGCGCACCACCGAGGAGGGGACATCCCTCGGCCTCACGATCCCAGCGTGCAGGGCGTCCTCCAGGTCGTGGGCGCAGTAGGCGATGCGGTCGGCCCAGGCGACGATCTCCCCTTCGACCGTGGCGGGGGCAGGCCGCGACCAGGAGTGGTTGCGGATCCCGTCCAGCGTGGGCGAGCACAGATTGAGAGGGCGCAGGGCCACATCCGCCCCCCACGGCCCATGATCGTACCCTCCCGGGATGTAGTGGTCGAAGGCGGTCTCGGACGCGTGTCCCCCCGGGCCATGGCCGCAGTCGTGGCCCAAGGCGATGACATCGGCGAGCGTCGCGTTGGCGCCCACTCCGCGGGCGATGGCCGTCGCCACCTGGGCCACTTCGAGGGCATGGGTCAATCGCGTGCGTTGATGGTCCTTCGGGTAGACGACGACTTGGGTCTTGCCCGCCAACCGGCGGAAGGAGGTGGAGTGGACGATCCTGTCCCGGTCCTTCTCGAAGCAGGTGCGGAACTCGTCGGGGGCCTCGGGCCGCATCCGGTCCCCCGCCCCGAGCGCCAGGGCCGCACCCGGCCCCAGGGTCTGACGTTCGATCCGTTCCCGCTCCTCGCGGCGCACGGGCACGTGTCGGATGGACGCCGTCGCCCCGGCGTGCGCCCGTACGACATCGTCCCCCTCGCTCCCGCGCATAGTGGAGGCCCATATCCGCGACCGGTCGATTTCTGCCATGAGACGAGTATCCCAAACAGGTCGGACATATGCCCACCGCGCCCATGAACGGTGGGCGGTTCAGCCCCCCTGGGCGTCCATGTCGGCCAGGGACATGTCGTGGCCGTCGACTGTGCGGGACGTCAACCATCCGTACGGCATGGCCACCTTGGCCCGTGGGGACCCCTGACGTCCGCGCGGAGAGTCGAGTTCGTGGTGCGGGAAGGGCTCGTCGAGGTCGATCTGGCCCAGCAACTCGTCGAGATGGGCGAGCGAGACGACGGTGCCCAGGGCCTTCCTCAGGTCGCCGCCCAGGGAGAAGCCCTTGAAGTACCAGGACATGTGCTTGCGCAGGTCGGCCATGCCGTGACGCTCGTCGCCGAAGTGCTCCACCAACAGCTCGGCATGGCGGCGCACCATCGACGCCACCTCTCCTGCCGTCGGCAGCGTCGGAACCCCCGCTTCGCCCAGGACCATCGCCGCCGCCAAGTCACGGAACAACCAGGGCCTGCCCAGGGCGCCACGCCCGATGGCGACTCCCGCGCATCCGGTCTGCGCCATCATCCGCACCGCGTCGCCCGCCTCCCACACATCGCCGTTGCCGATGACGGGGATGGACACGGCAGACACCAGATCGGCGACCGCGTCCCATCGCGCCGCGCCCGCGTACGCCTGCTCGACGGTGCGGGCGTGCAGGGTGATGGCGGCGATTCCCGCCTCCTCGGCGACACGCCCGGCGTCGAGCATGGTCTGATGGTCGTCGTCGATGCCGATCCGGGTCTTGATCGTGACAGGCGCCCCGAATGGTTCTGCGGCTCTCACGGCCTGTGTCAGGATCCGTCCGAGCAGGTCGGTCTTCCACGGGAGGACCCCACCGCCGCCGCGCCGGGTGACTTTCGGCACCGGGCACCCGAAGTTGAGGTCCACGTGCGCCACGCCCCGCTCCCCGCAAGCGATGGAGATGGCGGTGGCGATGACATCCGGGTCAGTGCCGTACAACTGCACGGAGTAGACGGGGTCGCTCGGATCGGGGGCCATCATGGAGAAGGTCTTGGAGATCCGTTCGGCGATGCCGCGCGCCGTGATCATCTCGCACGTGAACACCCCCGCCGGAGCCACCCCGGGCGCGCCCGATTCGGCCTGTTCCCGGCACAGTCGACGGTACGCGGGGTTGGTCACCCCTGCCATCGGTGCCAAGAAGACGGGGATCGGAAGATCGATCCCGCCGAGCGTCAAGCCCAAGGTCAGCACCCCGCCAGACGTTGGGCCAGGTACGACTGCACCTGGTCGAGCCCGACGCGCTCCTGGGACATGGTGTCGCGCTCACGGATCGTGACCGCTTGGTCGTCGAGGGTGTCGAAGTCGACCGTGACGCAGAAAGGCGTCCCGATCTCGTCCTGACGACGATAGCGTCGACCGATGGCCTGGGCGTCGTCGAAGTCCACGTTCCAGTACTTGCGCAACTGCGCGGCCAGGTCGCGGGCTTTGGGCGAGAGGTCCTCGTGCCGCGACAGGGGCAAGACGGCGGCTTTGACCGGCGCGATCCTCGGATCGAGGCGCAGGACCGTGCGCTGGTCCATGCCACCCTTGGTGTTGGGCGCCTCGTCCTCGTGGTAGCCCTCCACCAGGAAGGCCATCAGGGAACGGGTCAGGCCGGCCGCCGGCTCGATGACGTACGGGATGTACTTCTCGTTGGTGACCGGGTCGCGGTAGCTGAGGTCCTGGCCCGAATGCGAGGAGTGGGTGCCGAGGTCGAAGTCGGTGCGGTTGGCGATGCCCTCCAGCTCGCCCCAGTCGGAGCCCTGGAAGCCGAAGCGGTATTCGATGTCCACCGTGCGCTTGGAGTAGTGCGAGAGCTTCTCTTTCGGGTGCTCGTACAGGCGGAGGTTGTCGCGCGAGATGCCGAGGTCGACGTACCAGTTGGTGCGCTCGTCGATCCAGTACTGGTGCCATTCCTCGTCCTCGCCGGGGCGTACGAAGAACTCCATCTCCATCTGCTCGAACTCACGAGTGCGGAAGATGAAGTTGCCGGGGGTGATCTCGTTGCGGAACGACTTCCCGGTCTGGCCGATGCCGAACGGGGGCTTCATGCGCTGGGTCTGGACGACGTTGGCGAAGTTCACGAAGATGCCCTGCGCGGTCTCGGGACGCAGGTAATGGAGGCCGGCCTCGTCCTCGATGGGACCGAGGTAGGTCTTCAGCATCATGTTGAAGTCTTTGGGCTCGGTCCACTTCCCCTTGGTCCCGCAGTCGGGGCAGGGCACCTCGTCCAAGGAAGCGGGCTTGCGGTGCTTACGGAACTCGAACTCGTCCTCGAGGGTGTCCGCACGGAATCGCTTATGGCATTGCAGGCACTCGGTCAGCGGGTCGTTGAAGACCCCGACATGTCCGGAGGCCACCCACACCATGCGAGGCAGGATGACCGAGGAGTCCAGGCCGACGACGTCATCACGGGACGTCACCACGGAGCGCCACCACTGCTTCTTGATGTTCTCTTTGAGCTCGACCCCGAGCGGTCCGTAGTCCCATGCGGCCCTCGTTCCGCCGTAGATCTCCCCACAGGGATAGACGAACCCGCGCCGCTTGGCGAGGTTGATGACATTGTCTAATGTACTGGCCATGGTCAGTCTTTCTCACATGCGGCGATCAAGCCCACATACCCGGATGGCATGTCAATGGTCTAGGTTACCTCAAGGAAGGCTGAGAGCAGAACGAGTTTACTCGTTCTGCCGAAGCCGACGCCGAGGTTGGGTCGCGTAGCGGCCCGCACCCCAAGGAAGGCCGAGAGCAGAACGAGTTTACTCGTTCTGCCGAGGCCGACGCAGGGGTTGAGCCGCGAAGCGGCGAACACCTCAAGGAAGGCCATGAGTAGAACCAGTTCATTCGTTCAGCCGAGGCCGACGCCGAGGTTGGGTCGCGAAGCGGCGAACACCTCAAGGAAGCTGTGGAATTGAACGAGCAAACTCGTTATCTGGTATTAATCCTCATCAATGAGATGTCACCCGCACACATGCGCGATCAACTCTCACCATTTTCCATATTATTTCATTCAGTATGTCTAACATGACGTATTCCCCCTGCGCCTGTATGCTGACAGCGGGCACAATGAAGGGGGCTTCTATGACACCACATTTCACACCTGGGGAATCAACAGACGTGACCGTCTCGCATGGATCAGTGCAGTGGGCCGTCGGCCAAGGGTTCTTCCATTCCGCGTGGGTGAACGCGGACACGCGCACGACGCACTACGTCTACGATTGCGGCTCGATGTCGAACCCCGATCGACTCGCGTCGGAGATCGACACGTTCGCCGACGGGTACGACCACGCCGTCGAGGACCGGGGAGCAGGCGAGAGTCTTCCCCCCATCCAGACTCTGTTGTTCATCTCCCACTTCGACGCCGACCACATCAACGGGCTCCCCCGCCTCTTCTCGCGCGTGAGCTTCGACCACATCTACATCCCCCTGCTGTCACCCGCTGCCCGACTCCTGTCGTACGTGCAGTCACTCGTGAGCACGCCCTCGACAGCCAGCCAGGACGCGGCCGAGTTCGACGCCTTCCATCGACGGTTGACCATCGACCCACGAGGGACGCTGTCCGAGTTCGGCACGGTCACGACCATCGGCGTGGGCGACCAGTGGAGCGACGACGAGCAGGCGTCCTGGGACGACGACCAGACCCCATACGACGCCGACTCCCCAGTCATTTCGATGACGTGGGACGGCCACACCCGCGGACCCAAGCTGGTCGTCCCCCCTGGACAAGGGTCCGAGTCAGCCCGAGCCCTCGACCTGTGGGTATGGAAGAACTACGTCCTCTCGGAGGTCAACGAGCACCGAGCCCAATGGCTCACCAGTCTCCACGCCGCCCTTCACGACATCCTCCCCGCGGCGATGTCACCGGCCGACCTGGACCGTCACCTGCGCAAGGCCACCGTCATCGAGTACTTCATCGACCACCATGTGGACAAGCTGAAGGCCGCGTACCTGGACTGCGTGGCCACAGTCGGCACGAAGGTCGGAAAGATGAACCTCACCTCCTTGTCGGTGTACGCCGGCCCACCCTCGTCCCTGCCCCTCCACGCCTGCGTCAACATGGGATTCTCAGGAGTCTCCTGCCACTCCTGCCAGACCAAGATCATGGAGGGCCAGCCGCCGCGCCATCACATCGGCCACCACTCCAACCCCCAGGGCGCGAAGACCCAGGCGATCCAAGGATGGCTAGGCTTGGGCGACCAAGACCTGTCGACCACCCCACGAGAGAGGGAGATCGTCGGAGTCTTCCAACGATTCGCTCGCCGCATCGGCATCGTCGCCCTCCCCCACCACGGCGCCACATCCAGCCGCCACCCCGCCCTGCTGCGAGACCTAGTCGGCGAAGAGCACCCCGTCACCTGCGTCGTCAGCTCCAAACCCACCTACCACAACTGGGGCCACCCATCCATCGCGACAAGAACGGACGTGGCCAACCACGGAAGCCACCTAGCCTGCGTCAACGACACCTCAGACACGAGATGGCTAACGTACGGCAGCTACCGCATAGCCGTAGGCTAAGAAGATTCAAGGGGCGGAACGCCCATCAAAGACAGATATGGTTATTGTTTTCTAGGGGTTGGTCGACCAAATCGCGAATGCGATTTTGTCGATCCCACAGTGAGCAAGGTGGTACCCTCGGGGACCACCGCCGCGAACGACCCTAGAAAACAATAACCATATCTGTCGGACTGGCAACCGTGGAATAATCACAACCAAAACACTGTATGTCCGATGACCGTGGTCATCGGACGACCCCAGGAACTCGGAAACCGGGAAACTCGGGAAACTCGGGAAACTCGGGAAACTCGGAAAACTCAAGATCTCCGGGAACTCCGACGACTCCGGGGAACGCGGGGAACTCCTTGACAACCGCAAGAAGCTAATTGATAATGATTCTCATGAAACGAGTCAAGAAGGCACTCCTGGCAGTCCTCCCGATGGCAGCCCTCACGCTGACCGGATGCCAGGTCCCCCAGCCGGCGCCGGGGACGATCTCGGTGGTGGTCGGCCTGTACCCGTACGCGTACCTAGCCCAGGCCATCGGCCAGGACCATGTGACCGTCACCAACCTGACACAGCCGGGCGCGGAGCCCCACGACCTGGAGTTGACCGCGATGCAGGTCGCCCAAGTCGCCACGTCCAGCCTGACCATCTACGAAGCCGGCCTCCAACCGGCTGTCGACGCCGCAGTCAAGCAGGCCAAGCCGAACACATCGCTCGACGTCACCAGCGTCGTCCCCCTGGAGAGCCACGGCACCGGCGCGGATGACCCGAGCAACGGGAGCCTGGACCCGCACATCTGGCTCGATCCCACACATATGGTGACGATCGCCCAGGCCATCGCCGACATCCTCATCAGGATCGACCCCGCCAACCAGAGCACCTACACACAAGGACTAGCGACGCTCACCGCCACGTTGACGACCATCGACACAGCGTACACACAGGGATTGTCATCATGCCAGCGCACCGAGTTCCTGACCACCCACGCCGCGTTCGGCTATCTGGCGGAACGGTACGATCTGACCCAGATCTCCATCTCCGGGTTGTCCCCCGACGCCGAGCCCAGCCCGGACAGGATCGCCGAGATCCACCAGATAGCTCAGGAGAAGGGACTCACCACAGTGTTCTTCGAGACGCTGACCTCCCCCGATCTGGCGAAGACCATCGCCTCGGACATGGGGCTGGCCACCGACGTCCTCGATCCTATCGAGGGTCTGACCAAAGACTCACGTGGTGAGGATTACGCGGCCATCATGTCCTCCAACCTGACCGCGTTGCGCACAGCGAACGGATGCTCATGACAGCCATCGACGTTGATTCATTGTCCCTCTCCCTAGGGGGGCTGCCCATCCTCAAAGACATCTCCTTCCAGATCGAGGAGGGGACGACTGTCGCCCTCCTCGGAGCCAACGGCTCGGGGAAGTCCACATTGGTCAAGGCGATTCTCGGCCTCCACCGACACCAGCAGGGAACAGTGAGCCTCCTCGACCAGCCCCTGGAGACCTTCACCGGATGGGACCAGGTCGGGTACGTCCCCCAGCGCGCGTCGGTCTCCCTGCACTCCACGACAGTCCTGGAAGTCGTCGCGTCCGGCACCCTGGCCAAACGACCCCTGGGATGGTTGGGGGGCACACAGCGCACCCGTGCCATGGACGCCCTGGAGGTCGTGGGACTGGCCGACCAGGCGAACGAGCTCTACCTGCACCTGTCCGGCGGTCAGCAGCAGCGTGTCCTGATCGCGCGGGGAGTGGTCAACCATCCTCGTCTGATCATCATGGACGAGCCCTTCGCCGGGGTGGACATCGCCAATCAGACACAGATCGCCTCGGCCCTCAGCAGCGTGTCCGCCACCTGGCTCGTGGTCCTGCATGAGACTGACGCACTCGCCCAGCATATCGACCGCACCCTGATCCTGAGGGGTGGACGATTGGTCTTCGACGGCCCACTCGTCCCAGCCCCCGCCCACGCCACCCATGAGTGGGAACCACCCGAACATCGGACTCTTATGACGGGAATGGAGCCGAGATGGATCTCCTAGCCTTCGCGTTCATCCAGCGCGCCCTGATCGCCTCGGCCCTCGTGGGATTCTCCGCGCCCACCATCGGCACGTACATCGTGCAGCGGCGTCTGTCCCTCTTGGGAGACGGCCTCGGACACGTCGCCATCGCCGGGGTCGGTCTGGCACTGATCACAGGGACGACTCCCCTGCCCTGGGCTGTCGCCATCTGCGTGGTCGGGGCTGTTCTGATCGAGACCTTGCGCCAACAGGGACGAGCCACCGGGGACATCGGCCTGGCCGTCCTGTTCTACGGCGGCCTGGCCGCTGGCGTCCTCATGGCGTCCATCGCGGGACAAGGCGCCGGGGGCCTGTCCAGTTACCTCTTCGGCTCCCTGAACACCATCTCCGCCTCGGACCTGTGGGTCGTCGGCGGCTTGGCGGCCCTCATCCTGGTCGTCGCCTTGGGCTTGTCCCCGCAGTTGTTCGCCATCAGCGCCGACGAAGATTTCGCGAAGACCCTGGGGTTGCCGGTACGGGTGTACAACTACGTCATCGTCATCCTGGCGGCCATCACCGTCACGACGGCCATGAGGACAGTAGGCCTGCTGCTGGTCAGCGCCTTGATGGTGATCCCGGTCGCCGCCGCGCAGAACATCGTCCGCGGTTTCTGGAGGGGGATGTGGACGGCGATGGTCATCGGCCTGATCGCCAGCGTCGGCGGCTACCTCGCCTCCATCTACGCCGACGTCGCGCCCGGTGCGATGATCGTGCTCATCACGATCGCCTTCTTCGTCGCTTCCTGGCCGCTGGCGAGCCTCTTCCATCGCCACGTCCATCCCCGCCAGGACGACGTCGATCCCCTGCCCGCCCCGCACGACCACACGGAGCAGCACGCCCATGTGCATGGTCCCGGGTGCGGGCACGACATGGTCCAGCACGGCGACCACGTCGACTACATCCACGACGGCCACCTACACGCGCCCCACGGAGACCACTATGACGAGCACTGACACCCCTCGCCGCACACGCCAACGTTCCTTAGTCTGGGAGTACCTGTCGGACTGCGAGTCCTTCCAGACGGCCCAGGACGTCCACGACGGCCTCAAAGCACGCGGCACCCCTGTGAGCCTGCCCACGGTGTACCGTACCCTGACCGCCATGGCGGAGAACCAGGTGGTCGACCATCTGCTCACCGACGGGCAGAGCGCGTACCGGCTCTGCTCCCCCGAGCACCATCATCACCTGATCTGCCGCGTGTGCCGACGGACGATCGAACTGACGCAGGGTCCCGTCGAACAATGGGCCGACTCGGTCGCCCGCACCTACGGGTTCACCGAGATCGCCCACGTGACAGAGATCTCCGGGGTGTGTCCGCGCTGCCAGGAGCTGACGCTCCACCGATGATCCAGCCGTGAGGACCGACAACCGGACGCCTATGACCGTCATCGGCGACCGCGTCCCGCCCACAGGGCATGGCCCCGCAGGCACGTGTGACGAGAGCACAATAGACGAGTACGCTCACCGCGTGTGCGACGACCGTCCACGAGGAGGACTCTCATGACATCGCCTGTGACCCCATACCCCCTGGACCCGGTCCTGCACGCCGACATGATCGACCAGCTCTCACGGGACGATTGCCGGGTGGTGTGCTCGTCAGCGACGGGCCTCCTGCTTCGCACACGGTCGGGCACAGCCCTGATGGCATCGGCCGACGAGGATTCGGCGCGGATGATGGTCGACCAGGCGGGCTCTTGTCCGCAGATGGTCGCCCATGACGCTGCCAGCGTCGCCGCGACCCAGGCCCGTCTCGGCTTGGACCATCACACCCCCTGCTGGTCGGCGGCCTACCTGGGCACGGGTCTGCCCCCGATCACGCTCCCCGGGGTGAGCGTCGACCAGGTGACCGAGCGCTGGGCGCCGCTGGTCTGCGCCCACTACGACATGGACGGGTCGACGTACACACGCAGCCGTATCGACGCCCAGGTGATGCTCGGCGCCTTCCGTGGCGACGAGTTGCTGGGCTTCATCGGCCAGCACGAGCAAGGCGCCATGGGACTGTTGGTCGTCCTGCCGCAGTATCGACGCCAGGGGGTCGCCGAGCTCCTGCTCACCGACCTCACCACCAGGATCCTCGCCGAGGGACGAACCCCCTACGACCACATCATCCAGGGCAACGAGGCGTCCGTCGCCCTCCATCGAAAACTGGGATTCACCTTGTCCACGGGAACCCTGACGTGGATGTCGCGCTCGGCGCACTGAGACGGGATCTCCGTCCTCCCCTCTCAGCAGGGATGAAACGGTCACACCGCGCCACTCACGCCGCCATGCCTGTGCCGATGTGGTGAGGCAGGAACTCGGCGATCCTGTCGGGCGGATAGGGTCCGGGATGGTCGAGACTGACCATGGCTTGGATCCCAGCCGCCAACAACCCCGCCATGTCGGGGCCGACCCCTTGGGCGAGCAGGGTCCCCGCGATACCCGCGAGGACGTCTCCCGACCCGGCGCGAGCCGGCCACGAGGAGCCCTCCTGGAGCTGGGTCACCTGGCCACCGGGGGCGCAGACCAACTGCGTGTGTCCCTTCAACAGGACGGTGGTGTCGAACAGTCGCGCCGCCTGTCGTACCAGGTCGACGGGGTGGGACTCCACCTCGTCGCGGCCCACGCCCATCAACCGCGCCAGTTCGCCGGCGTGCGGAGTCATCAGGGAGCCCGCCGGAGCGCCGTCGGCGGCCAAGGCCAACGCCCCGGCGTCGATCACCACGGGCACCCCGTCCGCGCACACCTGGCGCCACTGGGCGATGGAGGTCGACCTATCCTCGTCGTCCCAGCCGCAGCCCGCCACCCACGCGCCGACCCGGCCAGGGCCGAAGGTCACGGAGGGGGCGCGGGTCAGGATGGCCGACCGGGCGTCATCGACGCCGCAGTACCGGACGAATCCGGCCCCGGCGTTGAGGGCGCCCAGCACAGAGAGGACGGCCGCCCCCGGATAGCGCCGGGACCCTGTCATGACTCCGACCACGCCCCGGGCGTACTTGTCCCCCGTCTGGTCGAAGGTCGGCCAGGCGGACGCCACCTGAAGGAAGCTGAATGTCGCGACCTCGGCCATGGGCGGCCTCTACTCCACCGTCACGGACTTCGCCAGGTTGCGCGGCTGGTCCACGTCGTACCCCTTCAAAGTCGCGACCTCGCAGGAGAAGACCTGCAGAGGCAGGATCGCCAACACCGGCTGGAACAGGGTGGGCACGGTCGGAAGGGCGAGGAAATGGTCCGCGTAGCTGGCGGCCGCCTCGTCCCCTCGCTCTCCGAGGACGATCGTGCGCGCTCCCCGCGCCCTGACCTCCTGGATATTGGACAGGACCTTGTCGTGGATCTGGTCGCGGCCCTGGGGCGGCACGACCACGAAGACCGGGAGCCAGTCCTCGATCAGCGCGATCGGGCCGTGCTTGAGCTCGCCTGCGGCGAAACCTTCGGCGTGCAGGTACGAGATCTCCTTCAGCTTCAACGCCCCTTCGAGGGCGATCGGGTAACCGACGTGACGGCCCAGGAACAGGACGGAGGACACGTCGTGCAACTGCTGAGCCAGGTCGAGGGTCGCGCCGAGGTCCTTCAGGACCTCCTCCATCTTGGCCGGCAGCGCTTCCAGCTCGCGGACCAGGGAGTGGATCTCGTCGCCGAACTTGGTGCCCTTGACCTGCGCGAGGTACAGCCCCAACAGGTAGCAGGCGACCAACTGGGTCGTGAACCCCTTCGTGGACGCCACACCGATCTCCGGACCCGCGTGGGTGTAGATGACGGCGTCGGACTCGCGCGGGATGGTGGCGCCGTTGGTGTTGCAGATGCTGACAACCTTGGCGTGCTGCTCGCGCGCGTGGCGGATGGCCATGAGGGTGTCGGCCGTCTCGCCCGACTGGGAGATGGTCACGACCAGGGTGTTGGCTGTGATGATCGGGTCGCGGTAGCGGAACTCGGACGCGATGTCGACCTCGCACGGGATGCGCGTCCAGTGCTCGATGGCGTACTTGGCGATCATGCCGGCGTGGTAGGCCGTTCCACAGGCGACGACGATGATCTTGTCGATGCTGCGCAGGGTGGCTGCGTCGATCCGCATCTCGTCGAGGATCAAGCTGCCGTCAGGGCCGATTCGACCGAGGAGGGTGTCGGCCACCGCCTTGGGCTGCTCGAAGATCTCCTTGCGCATGAACCAGTCATAGCCGCCCTTCTCGGCGGCGGACAGGTCCCAGTCGATGTGGTACGGCTTGGTCAGGGCTGGGGACCCGTCGAAGGAGGTGACGTCCACCGACGTCGCCGTGATCTCGACGATCTGGTCCTGACCCAGTTCGATGGCCTCCCGGGTGTGCTCGATGAAGCTGGCCACATCGGAGGCGAGGAACATCTCGCCCTCGCCGACGCCGACCACCAGCGGGGAGTTACGGCGTGCCGCCACGACGGATCCCGGCGCCTGGGCGTCGACGGCGACCAAGGTGAACGTGCCCTCCAGCCGTGCGACGGCGGCCATCATGGCCTCGCGCAGGGTGGACCCAGACGCCACACCATTCTCAACCAGGTGGGCCACCACCTCGGAGTCGGTCTGTGACAGGAACGTCGCCCCGGCGCGTTCCAGCTCGGCTTTCAGCTCGGCGAAGTTCTCGATGATCCCGTTGTGGACGAGTGCCACACGTCCCGTGGGGCCCAGATGGGGGTGGGCGTTCTCGTCGGTCGGGCCGCCGTGGGTGGCCCACCTCGTGTGGCCGATGCCCTCGTGGGAGTCAGGCGTGGGATGGGCCGCCAGGTCCGCTTCGAGGTTCTTCAGCTTCCCCGCCTTCTTGCGAACCTCGATCCCGTGATCGGTCACGAGCGCCACCCCTGCGGAGTCGTACCCCCGGTACTCCATACGCCTCAGGCCTGAGATGATCACTGTTTTCGCGTCTTGGCAGCCGACGTACCCGATGATTCCACACATGAGGACTACTCTACATGACGCCGGTGAGACACCCCCTGCCGGATGGGCCGTTCTCCTCACGATGGGCGCAGTTCGTGGAACAATAGCACCGAAAGGATTTCCATGCTGCACAAGACCTGTACGCCGACGGGGGCATATCTGACGCTCACGAGGGACCACTGGGCCAACCTCGCACGTGAGCGGAACCTCTCCCTGACGGCCCAGACCCTCTCCGGGCTCCTGGCGCTCGGCGATCCCCTCAACCTGGACAGGGTCCGCCAGGTCTATCTTCCCTTGACAGAGCTGATCAACGTCCACATCAACAACATGTCGGCCCTATCGGCGCAGTCGAACGCGTACCTCGGCCGGGAAGACCGGCCCACCCCCTTCATCATCGGCATCGCCGGCTCGGTCGCCGTGGGCAAGTCCACCACCGCCCGGCTGTTGAGGGAACTGCTCAGCGTCGACCGACGGGTCGACCTGATCACCACCGACGGGTTCCTCTATCCCAACACCGTCTTGGAGGAAGCCGGGCTCATGGACCGCAAGGGGTTCCCCGAGTCCTACGACCAGGCGAAACTGACCCAGTTCGTCATCGACCTGAAATCCGGCCTCCCCGAGGTCACGTCGCCGGTCTACTCGCACATCATCTACGACATCGTCCCGGACGAGGTGGTCACGGTGCGCCAACCCGACGTGGTTATCGTCGAAGGGCTCAACGTCCTGCAGCCGCCGCGCACACGCGCCAGCGGCGAGATGGGACAGGCCGTGTCGGACTTCTTCGATTTCTCCGTGTACGTGGACGCGCCGGAAGACTCCATCAAGCAGTGGTTCCTGGACCGATTCTGGCAGCTCCGGAAAACGGCCTTCACCGATCCGCAGTCCTATTTCCGCCAGTTCGCGCACATCCCCGACGACGAGGCGATGGCCATGGCGTGCGACATCTGGGACACCACGAATGGGCCGAACTTGCGTCACAACATCCAGCCCACCAGGGATCGGGCGACAGTGGTCATCGGGAAGGGGCCCGACCACGACATCGAGTGGATCCGGGTGAGGAAGGTCTAGTCTTGGGCTAGCCGCTGCTCAGGCGTCCTGGCCGTGGCTCAGGCCTCACAGCGCGGCTCAGGTGTTCTCGTGCGACGCAGGGGTCACAGAGCGAGTCGGGTCCTGACCACCTCGGCCAGTCTCTCGGCGACCTCACGGGCCTTCGACTCGGTCTCGGCTTCGACCATGACTCTCACCAGGGGTTCGGTGCCCGAAGGGCGCAGGACGACCCGTCCCGTCCCCTTGAGCTCCGCTTCCGCCGCTGTGACCGCGTGGACGACGCCCTGGTCGAGATTGGTGCGAGCACGGTCCACACCGGCGACGTTGATCATCACCTGGGGGAGCTTCGTCATCACCGAGGCCAGGTCGGCGAGCGAGGCCCCCGAGCGGACGACACGCGCGGCGATGTGGAGGCCTGTGAGGGTGCCGTCTCCTGTGGTGGCGAACTCGTTCATGACCACGTGGCCGGACTGCTCCCCTCCGAGGGTGAACCCGTTCGCGTTCATGGACTCCACGACATAGCGGTCCCCCACCTTGGTGGTGTCCACGCTGATCCCGTTGTCGCGCATCGCGTGGAAGAAGCCGAGGTTGCTCATGACGGTGGCGACCACGGTGTTCTGGTGGAGCCGACCGTCCTCTTTCATGGCGATGGCAAGGATGGCGAGGATCTGGTCTCCGTCCACGACGCGACCGTGGGCGTCCACGGCGATGCAGCGATCGGCGTCGCCGTCCAATCCGATGCCGAGGTCGGCGCCGGAGGAGATCACTTCCAGTTGCAGAGCCTCGATGTGAGTCGATCCGCAGTTGTCGTTGATGTTGAGACCGTCGGGTTTGTTGTGGATGGCGGTCACCGTGGCGCCAGCCGACATGAACGCCTTCACCGCCGTCCTGGACGCCGCGCCGTTGGCGGGATCGAGGACGACCTTCAGGCCGGCCAGGGGACGGTCATCACCCAGGGAGGCCACGACGTGGTGGATGTAGCGATCCACCAACTCGGGATTGTCGGTGACACGACCGACCTCGGCACCTGTGGGCCGTACCCAGGTCTGCCCCATCTCCTGCTCGATCAAGTCCTCCACCTCGTCGGGCAGCTTGATGCCGCCACGGGCGAAGAACTTGATGCCGTTGTCAGGCATGGGGTTGTGGGACGCCGAGAGCATCACGCCGAAATCCGTGCCCATCTCAGTGACGAGGAAGGCCAGACCCGGCGTGGGGACGATTCCCACGCGAATGACGTCGACGCCAGCGCTGGCCAGACCAGCCACGACCGCCGCCTCCAGGAACTCCCCGGAGGCACGCGAGTCGCGTCCGACGATAGCCCTGAGGCGACCGGGTGTGGTCTCGGTCAGGACGTGAGCGGCTGCGACCGACAAGGCCAATGCCAAGTCGGCCGTCAACACCTCGTTGGCACGACCGCGCACGCCATCCGTGCCAAAGAGGCGAGACATCAGCGCTTGGAGTACTGCGGAGCTTTACGGGCCTTCTTGAGACCGGCCTTCTTGCGCTCTTTGATACGGGCGTCACGGGTGAGCATGCCGGCCTTCTTCAGCGCCGGACGCGAGGCTTCGGTGTCCGCAGCGTTGAGGGCGCGGGCGATGCCGAGACGCAGGGCGCCGGCCTGGCCGGAGACGCCGCCACCGCAGATGCGGGCGATGACGTCGTACGACCCCATCACGTCAGCCGTCTGGAAGGGCTCGGAGATCTCCTGCTGGTGGAGCTTGTTCGGGAAGTAATCGTCCAAGGAACGTCCATTGATGCTCCACTGGCCGGTGCCGGGGACGATACGCACGCGGGCGATGGCCTCCTTGCGACGACCGGTCCCGTGGGAGTTCTGAACGGTGGCGGGACGACCGGTGCGCTCGGCGGACTTGGTCTCCTCGGCGCGGTAGGCGATCTCGCGATCTTCCTCGTCGACGAAAGACGAAGGAGTCTCGTCCACGTCATTCTCCATGGCGGCAACTTGCGGTTCGGACACTGTGGGACCTCTCACTGTGAAACTTGGGTGATCTGGAAGGGTTGCGGCTGCTGAGCCGTGTGCGGATGCTCAGGCCCGGAATAGACCTTGAGCTTCCCGATGAGCTGACGGCTCAGTTTGTTCTTGGGCAGCATACCCCACACGGCGCGCTCAACGGCCTTGCGGGGATCGGTGGCCAGCAAGTCACCGTACGAGACCTGCTTGAGTCCACCCGGGAAGCCGGAGTGGCGAACGGCCATCTTGCCGACCCTCTTCTTGCCGCTCAGGGCGATCTTGTCGGCATTGACGACGACAACGAAATCACCCGTGTCGATGTGAGGGGCGAACTGAGGCTTGTTCTTGCCACGGAGCAGGGTGGCCACTGTCACGGCGAGGCGGCCCAGAATGACGTTCTCGGCGTCGATGACAAGCCAATTCCGGGTGATTTCCCCAGGCTTGGGACTATAGGTAGACACGGGTCAGACCATCTTCCATTTCGAGCATACAAAATTACTTCATGCACTTGGAAGAAACCGCACGGGGACCCCAAAGCGCAACAGCGTCCAACTTTACCGTCGCCTAGCCGATGAGGTCAAGACGACGGTGCGAGCCCGTGGAGTTATCCACAGGGAACGCGGACGCCCACTATTGTATCCACAGTTTTCAAGCTCCACGACATTCCGGGCCCCCGCACAACCATGGTCAGGATATGAAGACACTTCTCATCTGCGTGCTCGCCTGTGTCGCGGCCTGTGGTCTGTCCATGGCCAGCACGCCCGTGGCCCAGGCCCAATCAGTCCATGCCGTCGCCCCCGTCCTGGGAGACGTCGTTCGCGGTTTCGACCCGCCCGACCAGCAGTGGTCCGCCGGACATCGAGGCGTGGACATCGCGTCCGTGCCCGGCCAGGTGGTGGTCGCCGCCATGGATGGGGTCGTGTCCTTCGCGGGGATGGTCGTCGACAGGCCGGTGATCTCCGTGACCCATGGGGATCTGACCACCACGTACGAGCCCGTCGAGCCGACTGTGGCCCGGGGCCAGGCCGTGAAGGCGGGCCAGCCGATCGGGGTCCTCATCGCCGGGCATTCCTGCCCCGCGCAGGCCTGCCTGCACTGGGGGCTGAAGTCGGGGGACTCCTATCTGGATCCGCTGTCCCTGTTAGGGGGCGGCAAAATCCGGCTCATCACCGCCGACCAGATGGCGGCCGTCCGGGCGGACGCGGCCCGCATGGCCCACATGACCAGGGGCGGCCAGGTCAGCGCGGCCGGCCTGATCACCCCTGTCGTCGGGGTCGTCTCCGATGGGTACGGGATGAGGCTTCACCCCATCGAAGGGGTGTGGAAGTTCCACGACGGCATCGACATCGCCGCGGCCTGTGGGTCGCCGATCCTGGCGGCCGCCTCCGGGACGGTGGTGGAGTCCACCTTCAGCGGCGGGTACGGGTATCGCCTGGTGATCGACCACGGGATCCTGCAGGGGCACGCCCTGACGACCGCGTACAACCACGCCCAAAGGTACGTGGTGGCTGTGGGCGACCAGGTCAGCCAGGGCCAGGTGGTCGGCACGGTCGGATCGACCGGGGAGTCGACGGGATGCCACCTGCATTTCCAGACCTGGATCGACTCGGCGTCCACCGACCCACAGGCGCTGCTGCCATGACCAGGCGGACCCGATCACGGGATCTCAGGATCTCCCATGGTCTCGGGACGGCGCGCTCAGGCCCGGGGATGCTTCAGTTCGTACACGGCTCGCAGCCGCTCGGAGGAGACATGGGTATAGATCTGTGTCGTCGCGATCGAGGCATGGCCGAGGACCTCCTGGACGGATCTCAGATCGGCGCCGCCTTCGAGCAGGTGGGTGGCCATGGCGTGCCGCAGACCATGGGGGCCCAGGTCCGGCGCCCCGTCCACCAGGGTCAGGCTACGGTGCACGATGCGACGCACCACCCGTGGATCGATACGCGCCCCCAGACGCTCTCCGATGAACAACGCCTGGCCACTGTCGCCGGTGACCAGTTCTCCGCGTCGTGCCAGCCAGGCGTCGAGCGCCGCCAGGGCCGGCCTCCCGATGGGGACGGATCGCTCCTTGTCCCCCTTGCCGATCACCCGGACGAGTTCGCGAGCACGGTCCACCGAGTCCAGGTCGAGACCGCACAGCTCGGAGACACGCACTCCCGTGGCGTACAGGACTTCGACGATGGCCTGGTCGCGGTGGGCCACGGGGGTGTCGTCCTGCGCCGCCACGGCCGCCATCGCGTTCATCAGCGTGCGGGCCTCGGGCTCGGACACGGTCTCGGGAAGGGTTTTGGGCACGGTGGTCGACTTCAGCCCTCGGGCGACGTCCGTCTCCACCCGCCGGTGGAGGCGGGCCCATGCGAAGAAGGTTCTCACAGCCGAGATCCGCCGTTGGATGGTCGCTTTGGACTTCCCCTGGTCGGACATGGACGCGAGCCACGCCCGTAGATCGGCCAAGCGGATCTCGTCGGGCGACTCCACCCCCTGATCGGCGAGGAAGGCGGCGAGTTGGCGCAGGTCGGTCAGATACGACCTGCGGGTACGGTCGGAATGACGCGTGCGCAGATACTGGTCGAAGTCTGCGATCACGTCATCGAGGAAAGTCACACCACTAGTGTCGCGTATCGACGCCCCTTTCCGGGGAATTTCCCACCGGCGCGCGCGAGCCCGACTCGTCACCATTGACGAATCCCCGTAAAATCGATGCGACGAAAGGACAGACATGGCTGACATGGCAGACCTGATGACCGGCGGGCGGATCCTGCGCATCACACGCTGGGGGGAGGCGGTCCTGCATGCCGCGACCACACCGGTCACGGTGTTCGACGAGGAGTTGCACACGCTCATTCGCGACATGTTCGCAACCATGGACGCCGCAGACGGAGTCGGGCTGGCCGCCACACAGGTCGGCGACTCCCGGTCCTTGTTCGTCTTCCGATGCCCCGACGCCGACAACAAGGTGCTGTCCGGCGCTGTGCTCAACCCGACGGTGATCCTGCCGGACGCCAAGAACCGTCAACTCGTCAGCGAGGAAGAGGGCTGTCTGTCGTTGCCGGGGTCGTACTCCCCCCTCGCACGTCCCGACCTGGCCGTGTGCCGGGGGCTCGACCACAACGGTGACCCCGTGGAGATCGTCGGAACCGGGCTGCTCGCCCGCTGTCTGCAGCATGAGACCGACCACCTCTCGGGGGTCGTCTTCGGGGACCGCCTATCCGACCGTTCCCGCAAGCGCTTGTACGCCGACCACGAAGCCCTGGCGTATCGCTACCCCGACGACTGGCCCGTCTCCGCGAAGAAGGAATTCGATCCGGCGATGTGATCACGCGCCCACGGCGATGTGACGACGCGCCTCAGCGGAGGTGGAAGGCGGCTTGGGCGCGCCAGCGACCGTCCACTTCCTTGACCGCCAGAGGCAGGTCGAACGTGCGCGTGAGGACGGCGGGGGTCATCACCTCGTGGATGGGCCCCTGGGCGACCACACGCCCTTGCTTGAGGAAGAGGGCGTGGGTGATCCCTGCGGGGATCTCCTCGACGTGGTGGGTCACCATGATCGACGTGGGAGACATCTCGTCCAGCGCCAGTTCCGACAAGGTGGCCAACAACAACTCGCGGCCCGACAGGTCGAGCCCTGCGGTCGGCTCGTCGAGGATGAGCAGTTCAGGGTCGGTCATCATGGCTCGTGCGATCTGGACCCGCTGCCTCTCCCCCTCCGAGAGGGACCCGAAGAGACGCTCGGCGAGACTGTCGATGCGGAACTGGGTCATGAGCTTCTCAGCCCTCATGAAGTCGATGTTGGTGTAGTCCTCGCGCCAGCGCCCGAAGATGGCGTACGAGGCGGACATGACCACGTCCACGACCTTCTCGTCCGCGGGGATCTGCGCCTGGAGGGCGGCCGAGGAGACACCGATGCGCGGCCTCAGCTCGAACACGTCCACAGCTCCCAACCGCTCGTCGAGGAGGGTGACCTGCCCGGACGTGGGGAACATACGCGCGGAGACCACTTGCATGAGCGTCGTCTTGCCCGCGCCGTTGGGCCCGATGATCACCCAACGGTCCGATTCGGCCACCGTCCAGCTGACATGGTCGAGCAAAAAAGAACGGCCACGCCTCAGCGTCACATCCGCTACCTCGATGACCGTGTTCATGCACCTAACCTATCCGTAAATCCGTGACTCTTCAACATGAAATGACCATATCGTCCTGTCGGGTGGACGCCCGCGATGACTCCTGATCGAGCGCCCATGATCGACGCCATCAGGACAACACCTCATAGATGGCGTTGGCGAGGCTCGCCATGTCCTGCGGGGTCTGTTGCCCGCCTGACACCGTGGTCATCACCCCGTCGGTCAGGACGGTGATGCAGGCGACCTGCGTGGGGGTCGGGGTGACCTTGGCGTCGGACTGCCACAGCAGCCCGCACCGGCTGGCGCCGTACCACTGCTGTTTGGTCAGCGTCGTCGTGCCGAAGTCGCCCGTGGTGTCGAAGGTGACGACGGCGAGGTCGAGGGGTTGCGCGTCACGAGCGTAGGTCGCGGTCATCTGCTGCAGGGTGGGCGCCGGGCCCAGCGCGGTGTACCCCGCGACTTTCTGCGGCAGCGTCGAACCGGCGATGCGGTGAGTGGGCTGGATGGGAGGCACGGTCGGATCGGGGGCCGTGGCGCCGGTGCAGCCGGCCAAGGCGATGAGCAGGACAGCGCCTGTCAGGCTCGTCACGAGTGTCTTCATGGGGCTCCTTCAGGCCAATGCGACAAGATCGATGTATTGAGGATTCCACAGATCCTCGGTCCCGTCGGGGAGCAGGAGCACCCGGTCGGGATGGAGCGCCTCCACCGCGCCCTCGTCGTGGGTCACGAGGACGATCGCGCCGGCGTAGGTGTCGATCGCGTGGAGGATCTCGGCGCGAGAGGCGGGATCCAGGTTGTTGGTCGGCTCGTCGAGCAGCAACACGTTGGCGCGAGAGACCACCAGCATGGCCAGGGCTAGCCGCGTCTTCTCACCGCCGGAGAGCACCCTCGCCGGCTTGTCGACGTCGTCCCCGACGAAGAGGAAGGACCCGAGCAGGGTCCTGGCCTGGGTCTCGTTCAGCTCCGTCGCGGTCGACATCATGTTCTGCAACAGGGTTTGCGACATGTCCAAGGTCTCGTGCTCCTGGGCGTAGTACCCCAGTTTGAGCCCATGGCCTTCCTGGACCTCGCCCAGGTCGGCGTCCTCCAACCCGGACAAGAGCCTCAGCAGCGTCGTCTTTCCGGCGCCGTTGAGGCCCAGGACGACCACCCGGGACCCCCGGTCGATCACCAGGTCCACGTCGAAGAAGACCTCTTCCGAGCCGTAGCTCTTGGACAATCCGGTGGCGGACAGCGGGGTCTTCCCGCAGGGGGACGGATCGGGGAACCGCAGGTGGGCCACCTTGTCTTGGACCCTGGCCCCCTCCACGCCGTCGAGCAGCCTCTCCGCTCGTCTGGCCATGTTCTGGGCGGCCACCGCTTTGGTCGCCTTGGCCCGCATCGAGTCGGCCTGCGCCATCAGCGCGGCCGCCTTGCGCTCGGCGTTGGCCCGCTCACGCTTGCGTCGGCGCTCGTCCGTCTCGCGTTGTTCCAAGTACTTCGCCCACCCGAGGTTGTACTGGTCGATCTGGGCACGGGTGGCGTCGAGGTGGAACACCTTGTTCACGGTGTCCCCCAACAGGGCGACGTCGTGGGAGATGACGGCCAGCCCGCCCGGGAAGGACTGGAGGAAGGAGCGCAGCCAGACGATGGAGTCGGCGTCCAAGTGGTTCGTGGGCTCGTCGAGCAGCAGGGTGTCGGCGCCGAGGAACAGGATGCGTGCCAGTTCCACACGGCGGCGCTGGCCGCCAGATAGGGTCCCCAAGGTTTGATTCAGCACACGGTCGGGCAAGCCGACGTTGGCGGCGATACGGGCCGCCTCGGCCGAGGAGGAGTACCCTCCCTGCGACAAGAACTCGGTCTCAGCTTTGGCGTACCCCGCCATCGCGTCCTCCCGGTCCTGGCCCGACGTCTCCGCCATCGCGAGCGTGTGCTTCTCCATCCGAGCCATGATCCGGTCCAGACCGCGCGCGGAGAGGATACGTGCCCTCGCCGTCATGTGGAGGTCGCCCGTGCGCGGGTCCTGGGGAAGGTACCCGATCACGCCCCGACGGGCGATCGTCCCGGCGGCCGGCATGCCGTCGCCCGCCAGGATGCGCATCAGCGTGGTCTTGCCCGCCCCGTTACGACCCACCAAGCCGACCTTGTCGCCGGGCGAGATGGAGAAGGTGGTGGACTCAATCAGGAGCCGGGCGCCTGCGCGCACTTCGACATCCTTCACAGTGAGCACGATGGGATTCCTTGTCTGAGGGTCGGATGGTTGTGGTGCGGCCTGGCGTCCCGGCTAGGGTCAGACCGCTGTTGTGGCTCGCGCTGGAGCGGGGGCGAGCCCTGACGCGCTCGTGAACGGACTCCTAGTCAGAAGACCGGGTCCAGTGCCTCCGACCACAGTTCAGCCTCAGCTTCGGCTGCTTTCTTGGCCCGAGCGACGTACACACACACCAAACCAGTCAGGACGGCCAGAGTGATCAGAGCAGATTTCTTCATGCCCGCTAGTGTAGCGTCCCGACTCCAGTCCCGGCGTCCGGCACACTGTCAGAGGCTGAAACCGATGGCCCGCAACTGTTCACGACCGTCTTCGGAGATCATCTCCAGGGTCCACGGGGGAAGCCACACCCAGTTGATGGCCACCTGAGAGGTCAGCGCCGACAGGAGGTACCGCACGTCCCCCTCGAGCTGATCCGTCAGCGGGCACCCGGGGGAGGTGAGCGTCATGTCGACGGTCGCACGGCCCTGGTCGTCGATGTCGACCCCATAGACCAGGCCCAGGTCGACGATGTTGACTCCCAGCTCGGGGTCGACCACGTCCTTGAGCGCGTCCATGATCTGCTCGTGCGTCCCCCACGACGCCATGAACGCCTCGTCGGTGACCCGGCGAGAGGGCCTCGGCTGATCGGCCTGACCGCCGTCCGTCGCTGGTGTCGTGTCGCTCGTCATCTCACTCATTGTCGCCTCCTTGTGTGCGTAAGATCGCATCCCGTAGTGCCGCCCATCCCAACATGGCGCACTTCACCCGGGCCGGGAATTGTGCCACGCCGTTGAAGGCGATGGCGTCTTCGTACACCTCTTCGTCCAGTTCCACCTCGCCGCGGCCCTCCAGCATGGCCAGGAAGCCGTCGTAGAGGGTCAGGGCGTGGTCGCGTGTGCCGCCGATCACCAGGTCGGTCATCACCGAGGTGGACGCCTGGGAGATGGAGCACCCCTGCGCCTGGTAGCTCACGTCGCGGATGGTGTCGCCGTCCAGGGACAGCCGCAGCTCCAGCTCGTCCCCGCAGGACGGGTTCACATGCGTCACCTCGACCTGATAGGGGTCGCGCAGGCCGCTGTGGTGCTTGGCCCGGTAGTGGTCCAGGATGATGTCCTGGTACAACGCCGTCAGATCCGTCACGACTGGCCTCCCTCGTCGTCCACACGTACCTTGAAGAAGGCGAGGGTGTCCATCAGAGCCTCGACGAGCGTGTCGATCTCGTCGGTGGTCGTGTAGAGGTACGCGGAGGCGCGCACGCTGGCTTGGACGCCGAAGCGCTCGTGCAAGGGGCGGGCGCAATGGTGGCCTCCTCGCACGGCGACGCCGTGGGAGTCCAGGATCTGCATGATGTCGTGGGGATGGACGTCGGCCAGGGTGAAGGAGATCGCCGATCCCCGCTCCCCCGACGTGGGTCCGAGGATGCGCAGGGTGGGGACCTCAGCCAACCGACGCAGGGCGTACGCCGTGATCGCGCGATCATGCTCGGCGATCCGCTCCATGCCGATGGCCTCCAGATAGTCGATGGCGGCCCCCAATCCGACGGCCTGCGCGATGGGCGGGGTGCCCGCCTCGAAGCGGTGCGGAGGGCGGGCGTAGGTCGAGCCCGTCATGCGCACGATCTCGATCATCTCTCCCCCGCCGAGGAACGGCGGCAGGCTGGCCAGCAGGTCGTATCGTCCCCACAGGACGCCGACGCCGGTCGGCCCGAGCATCTTGTGCCCGGTGAACACGACGATGTCCGCCCCCAGGTCGGCGACGTTCGTCGGGGCATGCGGGACCAATTGAGAGGCGTCCGCCACCACGACGGCGCCCATGGAGTGCGCCCAGGAGGCGATCTGCGCCAACGGGGCGCCCACGCCCGTCACATTGGACATGGCGGTCACCGAGACGATTCTCGTGCGCTCGTTGATCAGGGACTCCGCGTGCGCCTTGTCGAGGTCGATGTGCCCGTCGTCGGTCACGTCGAACCATCGCAGGGTCGCGCCCGTGCGTTCGCACGCCAACTGCCAGGGGACGATGTTGGAGTGGTGCTCGGCCACGGAGACGACCACTTCGTCCTGGGGCCCCAGCCGCGAGGAGAGGGTGTGCGCGGCCAGGTTGAGGGCCTCGGACGCATTCTTGGTGAAGACGATCTCGTGATCGTCGGCGCCGATGAACCGGGCCACGCTCGTGCGCGCCGCCTCGAAGGCGACTGTCGACTCCATGCCGAGAGTGTGCATGGCCCGTGCGACGTTGGCGTTGTGGTGGAGGTAATGATCGGCGATGGCGTCGACGACCTGTGCCGGCTTCTGCGACGTGTTGGCCGAGTCGAGGTAGCACAACGGACGGCCGGCGATCATCCGTGACAGGATGGGGAAATCCTCCCGGACAGCGGCGACGTCGTACATCAGGCCTCCGCCTTCAACCACTGCTCGTACCCGGTCTTCTCAAGGGAGTCCGCGAGCGTCGCGTCCCCCTCCTCGACGATGTGGCCGTCGACGAAGACATGGACGAACTGAGGCTTGATGTAGTGCAGGAGGCGGGTGTAGTGCGTGATCAGCAAGACGCCACGGTCGCCCTGGTCGATGTACCGGTTCACGCCCTCGGAGACGATGCGCAGAGCGTCGATGTCCAGGCCGGAGTCGGTCTCGTCCATGACCGCGTACTTCGGGTTGAGCAACTCCAACTGGACGACCTCGTTGCGCTTCTTCTCTCCGCCGGAGAAGCCCTCGTTGACCGAACGGGAGGAGAATTCGGAGTCCAACTGCATCGAGGCCAGGGATGCGTTCACCTGCTTGACCCAGGTGCGCAGCGGCGGGGCCTGCCCGTCGATGGCCGTCTTGGCCGTGCGCAGGAAGTTGGCCACGGACACCCCGGGGATCTCGACGGGATACTGCATGGCGAGGAAGAGGCCCTCGCGGGCGCGCTCGTCCACGCTCATCCCGACCAGTTCCACCCCGTCGAGGAGCACGGAGCCGGAGGTGATGGTGTACTTCGGGTGGCCGGAGAGGGAGTAGGCCAGGGTCGACTTGCCGGAGCCGTTGGGGCCCATGATGGCATGGACCTCGCCGGGCTTGACGCACAAGTTCACGCCCTTCAGAATCGGCTTCGGACCCCACTCGGTCTCCACGCTCACGTGGAGGTCACGGATGTCGAGGCTACGATTTGTCATTGTCAGTTCTCCTTGTCGAACGCTAATTCTGTGTCGATGCGGGCCATCAGTGCGGCTTCCACGTCCTCGATCCCGATGCGGGCGAGGATGGTGGAGAAGAAGCCGCGTACCACCAGGCGTCGGGCCTGGACCTCGTCGATGCCCCGGCTGCGCAGATAGAACAACTGCTCGTCGTCGAAGCGGCCCGTGGTGGCGGAGTGTCCGGCCGAGACGATCTCGCCGGTCTCGATCTCCAGGTTGGGGACGGCGTGCGCCCGGCACCCGTCGCTCAAGACCAGGTTCTTGCTGGACTCGTACGTCTCGATGGACCGGGCGGTCGGCCTGATGAGCACGTCTCCGACCCAGACCGACCGGGCGCCGTCGCCGTGGAGGGCGCCACGGTAATCCACATGGGAAATCCCTTTGGGGTGGGTGTGGTCGACGAAGAGACGGTGCTCCAGGTGCTGGCCGGCGTCGGCGAAATACACGCCGAGCAACTCGGCCTCGCCTCCCTCGGTGGCATAGGAGACGTTGTTCTGCAGCCGGACGATGTCCCCTCCGAGGGAGACGGCGATGTGCCGGTAGACGGCGTCCTTGGCGACGAGGGCCTCCACCTGGCCGAGGTGGACGGATCCGGGGTCCCAATCCTGGATGGAGACCACCGTGAGACGGGCGGACTCGCCGACGAGGATCTCCACGTTCCCGATGTGGCGGGCTTGTCCCGTGTGGGTGATCACGATCGTCGCGCACGCATCGGGAGCGGCCTCGATGACGAGGTGGTCAGCCGTGGGGGTCTCGGCGCCCGTGCCGCGTACCGAGACGCGGATCGTGTCCGTGGTCTCGGCGCCGACGTACAGGTGGGTGGCCGTCGGCGTCCCGGCGGCGATGGCGGCCGCCCGGTCCACCGGCGTGAGGGCCGTTCCACGCGGGGACTGCCCCATGTCCAGTCTGCGGACCTCCGCCGGGCCGTCGACGGTCACACCGAGCGACTCGCGCGCCAGGGTGTCGTCGAAGAAATCGGCCAGTTTGCCCGTGGGGGTGAACCGCCAGATCTCCTCCTTGCCCGTCGGCACGGGGTGGTCGGCGACGCGGAAGGACCCGCGCGGATGCAGGTGGGAGACGGTACGAGGGTCGGGGGTGGTCACGACGGTCATCCGACCGCTCCTTCCATCTGTAGTTCGATGAGCCGATTCAGCTCCAGCGCGTATTCCATGGGCAACTCCCGGGCGATGGGCTCCACGAACCCGCGCACGATCATGGCCATGGCCTCGTCCTCCTTCAGTCCCCTGCTCATCAAGTAGAAGAGCTGGTCCTCGCTGACTTGGGAGACGGTGGCCTCGTGGGCCATCGAGACCTCGTCCTCGCGCACATCGATATACGGGTACGTGTCGGAGCGGGAGATCGTGTCCACCAACAGGGCGTCGCACCGCACCGAGGACGCGCTGTGATGGGCCTGCGGGGTCACATGGACCAATCCGCGGTAGGACGCCCGTCCCCCGCCTCGGGCCACCGACTTCGACACGATGGTCGAGGAGGTGTGCGCGGCGGCGTGGACCATCTTCGAGCCGGTGTCCTGGTGCTGGCCGGGGCCCGCGAAGGCGATGGACAGGGTCTCGCCCTTGGCGTGCTCCCCCATCAACCACACGGCCGGGTACTTCATGGTGGCTTTGGAACCGATGTTGCCGTCCACCCATTCCATCGTGGCGCCCTCGGCGCAGGTCGCCCGTTTCGTCACCAGGTTGTAGACGTTGTTCGACCAGTTCTGGATGGTCGTGTACCGGCAGCGGGCGCCCTTCTTGATCACGATCTCGACGACCGCGGCGTGCAGGGAGTCGGACTTGTAGATGGGCGCCGTGCATCCCTCGACGTAGTGGACGAAGGCGTCCTCGTCGACGATGATCAGCGTCCTCTCGAACTGTCCCATGTTCTCGGTGTTGATCCGGAAGTAGGACTGGAGAGGGATGGTCACGTGGACGCCCTTGGGCACGTAGATGAACGACCCGCCCGACCAGACGGCCGAGTTGAGCGCGGAGAATTTGTTGTCCCCGGCCGGCACCACCGAGCCGAAGTACTCCTCGAAGAGCTCGGGATGGTCCCTCAGTCCGGAGTCGGTGTCGGTGAAGATCACGCCCTGTCGCTCAAGCTCCTCGTTGATCTTGTGATAGACCACCTCGGACTCGTACTGGGCCGCCACTCCGGCCACGAGACGCTTCTTCTCCGCGTCGGGGATGCCCAGTCGGTCGTACGTGCGCCGGATGTCCTCGGGGAGGTCCTGCCAGCTCGTCACCTGCGAGTCGGTCGGCTTGACGTAGTACTTGATCTCGTCGAAGTCGATGTCGGACAGGTCGGCGCCCCACGTGGGCATGGGCTTGGCGTCGAAGATGCCCAGAGCTTTCAGCCGGAAGTCGAGCATCCATTGCGGCTCCTTCTTGCGCTCGGAAATCTCGCGCACGACATCCTCGTTCAGACCGCGGCGCGCTCTCTCGCCGGCGTCGTCCGAGTCATGCCAGCCGAAGCGGTAGGACCCCAAGGCAGCCAGATGCTCCCCTTGGGTCTGCCCCGTTCCGGGCGCCGCCGGAGGGGTCGCCGAAGCGGGCAGGTCGTCGACAGGTGTGCTCACCTGTCCTCCTTTCTCGTCGAAGGTGGGATATTGGTCGTGCACACACCGTCACCGTGGGCGATGGTGGCCAGCCGTTGGACATGGGAGCTCAGCAGTCGGGAGAACACGGAGGTCTCGACCGTGCAGAGCTGGGGGAACCGCGTCGCGATGGAGGGGTACGGACAGTTGTGCTGGCACAACTGCTCTCCTCCCCCCACGGGCTGGACTCCGGCCATGAAACCGTCCTCGGTGAGGGCGATCGACAAAGCCTCGGCTTGGGGGAGGTCGGCGTCGAGGGCGCGCAGTTCGGCGAACCTCGCCTCGATGGCGGCGAACCTCGCCTCGAAGAACTGTGTGACGGCCTCGTCCCCGCCGAGACGGTGCAGGGTCTCCACGGCCGAGATGGCGAAGGTGTCGTACGCGTGGGAGAAGGTCTGTCGGCCCTGAGCCGTGGCGGCGAACTCCTTGGCGGGACGCCCGGCCCCCTTGCGCAGGGACACCGGCTGGGAGCGGGTGGTCAACATCCCGGCCGTCAACAGGTAGGCGAGGTGGCGTCGGATGGCCGCGGCTGTGAGCTCGAACTCGTCCGCCAGGGCGACCGACGTGGTCCAGCCGTGCTCGACGATATGCTTCATGACACGCAGCCGCGTGGTGGCGTCTTGGGCCTCCACAGACATGGGCATGTCGGTCATGAGTTTCACAAGCATATTCTTGCGTAATTCCCTCGTTCGCGCATCTTGCCTTGCCACCACGGGTGGACGCGCCCGTCGTACCCACCCCCGTCCATGCGCCGACGCCCGGGTCCAGGCCCTCGGCGCGAGGCCGGGATGAAACTATGTCCATATCCGTGTGACAGGGGTCCCATATTCCCATATTCCCTTGTGATCTGCGCAACAAATGGCCCGCCACCTTAGCCCTGAGCAGGTTGACGGGCTAAGGTGGAAGGAGCCCTCATCCACAGATGCGCCCATCTGCCGTGAGCCTCGACAGATGCAATCGACAAGAGGAATAACGTGACTTCATCACACAGAAAAGCCATCCGCCTGCCCCTCCTCGCCCTCCTGGCCGTCGTCGTCAGTTTCGGTTTGAGCGGATGCGGGATCGCACAAGAGTCCGGCGGGGAGTCGAACCTGCGACTGCCCGACGCCCTGCGCGACGGCCAGGTGGCCATGTGGCCCCTGTACGTCGGACTCGTCATCTGCGTCCTCGGCTTGTTGTTCGGAGTGTGGACGTACTCCCGCCTGAAGAAGCTGCCCGTCCACGAGTCCATGAGGCAGATCTCGGAACTGATCTACACCACCTGCAAGGCCTACCTGATCAAGCAGGGCAAGTTCCTGCTCATGCTGTGGGCGTTCATCGCGGTGGTCATCGTGGTGTACTTCGCCATCTCGGCGGTCCCCGCCTGGCAGATCGTCATCATCATCGTCTTCTCCCTGATCGGCATGACCGGTTCGTTCGGAGTGGCCTGGTTCGGGATCCGCATCAACACCTTCGCCAACTCCCGTACCAGCCACGCGTCCCTGCGCGGCGAGAAGTGGGCGGCCCACGACATCCCGGCACGCTCGGGCATGTCGGTCGGCATGGTGCTGATCTCCCTCGAACTGCTCCTCATGCTGATCATCTTGTGCTTCCTGCCGGTCGACCTGGCCGGCAAGTGCTTCATCGGATTCGCCATCGGCGAGTCGCTGGGCGCCTCGGCGCTGAGGATCGCCGGAGGGATCTTCACCAAGATCGCCGACGTGGGCGCCGACCTCATGAAGATCGTCTTCAAGATCGACGAGGACGATCCCCGCAACCCCGGGACGATCGCCGACTGCACAGGCGACAACGCCGGTGACTCGGTGGGCCCCTCCGCCGACGGCTTCGAGACCTATGGCGTGACCGGGGTCGCCCTGATCACCTTCATCATCTTGGGCGTCGCCCAAGTCGGCGGCGTGTCCCAGACCGTCCAAGCCGTGCTCCTGGTGTGGATCTTCGCCGTGAGGGCGGTGATGCTCGTCGCGTCGGCCGTGTCCTACTTCGCCAACGAGGCTGTCGCCAAGGCACGGTACGGCCACACGGACTTCGACTTCGAACGTCCCCTGACCTCCCTGGTGTGGGTGACGTCGATGGTGTCCATCGCCCTGACCTTCGCGTGCTCCGCTTTCCTCCTGCGCTCGAGCGTGGTCGATCCCCACCTGTGGTGGCAACTGTCGATCATCACGTCCTGCGGCACGCTGGCCGGCGCTCTGATCCCAGAACTGGTCAAGGCTTTCACGTCCACGAAATCCGGCCACGTCCAAGAAGTGGTCAAGTCCTCCCAGGAGGGCGGCCCCTCCCTGAACATCCTGTCGGGGTTCGTGACCGGCAACTTCGCCAGCTACTGGCTCGGGGTGGCCATCGTCGCCTTGATGGGCGCGGCCTTCCTGGTCGCCCATTGGGCCGACCTGGACGCCTCCTTGGGGACGCTGCCGGGCGCGTCGACCGTCTTCGCCTTCGGCCTGGTCGCCTTCGGGTTCTTGGGCATGGGACCCGTCACCATCGCCGTGGACTCCTACGGCCCCGTCACCGACAACGCGCAGTCCGTCTACGAGTTGAGCCGGATCGAGTCCATCCCCGGCATCGACGAGGAGATCGAGAGGACCTACGGCTACACACCGGCGTGGGACGCCGCCAAGGCCATGCTGGAGGAGAACGACGGCGCCGGGAACACCTTTAAAGCGACCGCCAAGCCTGTGTTGATCGGCACGGCCGTGGTCGGGGCGACCACGATGATCTTTTCCATCATCTTGTTCCTCGCCCAAGACCTGGCTGGAGGGGCGGAGAACCTGACCAACCTCGACCAGGTCTCGGCCCTGATCTCGCCGATCCACGCTCCCTTCCTGCTGGGCCTGATCACGGGAGGCGCGATGATCTTCTGGTTCTCGGGCGCGGCCACCCAGGCCGTCACCACCGGCGCCTACCGCGCCGTGGAGTACATCAAGGGCCACATCCGCCTCGATGAGAACGCGGACGTCCAGGCCTCGACCAAGGACTCCACCACCGTGGTGGAGATCTGCACCGACTACGCCCAGAAGGGCATGTGGGTGATCTTCCTAGCCATCTTCTTCGCCACCTTGGCCTTCGCCTTCGTCGAGCCCTTCTTCTTCATCGGCTACCTCATCGCCATCGCCGTCGTCGGTCTCTTCCAGGCCATCTTCATGGCCAACGCCGGAGGCGCCTGGGACAACGCCAAGAAGATCGTCGAGACCGACATGGGGATGAAGGGCACGGAGTTGCACGCCGCGACCGTCGTCGGCGACACCGTCGGCGACCCCTTCAAGGACACCTCGTCGGTCGCCCTCAACCCGGTGATCAAATTCACCACCTTGTTCGGACTGCTGGCCGTCGAACTCGCCGTCGCCCTCAACCACTCGGCCGTCGGCGCCATCGTGGTCCATCTGCTCGCGGCGGTCTTCTTCCTCGTGTCCGCCTACTTCGTGTGGCGCTCCTTCTACAAGATGCGCATCGAGACCGTGCCGACGGAGGAATCCGACCTGAATCGATGACACCGACACGCGGTCAGCCGCTCAGAAAACTGCGGATAGTCCCTTTATGCATCCAACAAGCGTATAATCCCTTTCACTGCTGTGAAGGGAGGGGACAGCGCGGAGTTGAGGCTCGTCCTCAACCAAGTTGTCTGACAGAGCAAGGAGGATCATGGCGTCACAACGCCTGATGAGGTGTGAAGATCGAGAAAGTCTGGTCGCCCGGACTGCGACGCTTCTTCTGGATTCCATGCGACGTCGCCAGCATGCCAGCGGGTCGGTGAGCCTGAGCCTGACCGGCGGGGATCTGGCGAACGAGGTGTACGATCACGTGGCCCTGGCCGCCTCGGACTCCGCCGTGAAGGCCAGCGACGTCCATCTGTGGTGGAACTGGGACTTCTTCGTGGCCACCGACAATCCCGACCGGAACTCCCTCCAAGCCCTCAGCCGCCTGGCGGGCGTGTGGTCCTTGGACCCCGCCAAGATCCACCCCATCCCGTCGTCGAGCGTCTCGTCCGACCCTGAGGCCGGCGCCGCGCAGTACGTGCAGGAGATGGCCGAAAACCCGAGGATCGACATCTGCTTGCTGGAACTGCGCCCGGACGGTCGCGTCGCAGGCATCTTCCCGCGCCATCTCGACCCGCCGAGCTCGGCATGGGCCGTCGGCGTCACCGACGCCTCCATGGCCCACCGGGAACTGGTGACCTTGACACGCGCAGGGCTCAACGCCTGCACGGAGATTTGGATCATGGCCTCAGGGGAGGATGTGGCCGACGCGGTCCGCTCAGCCCTGGCTGGCGATCTGGCGTGTCCCGCCAGTCATCTCACCGGCGCCCACTCGGTCATGTGGCTCGTCGACGAAGCCGCGGTGGCAGACGTGTCGTTCCATCATTGCACCTTGTGACGAGGGATGTGACGCGCCGGGAACAGCCGTCACAGATGCGAGGGCAGCCGCGTCACGCGGTGACGAGACAGTGACTGTCAGTAAATGGCTTCGCCCGCGGCCCTGCGGGCGCGCAGATCCTCCAGGGCCTCAGACAGGATGTCCGTGGCCTCGGTGGCTGTGCGGCGCTCCTTGACGTAGGCCAAGTGGGTCTTGTACGGCAGGATGTGCGGCGGCGGAGGGGGATTCTTCGAGTCGGTGTTCGCCGGAAGTCCGCATCGGGGGCAATCCCATTCCTGGGGGTAGTCAGCACCGACGGCGAAAGCCTGTCGCGTCTCATGTCCGTTCGCGCAGTAATAGGTCACATAGATGCGCGGCGCCGAATCCCCCCGCTCGGCCTCGCCCATCGGACCCGCTCCCACACGGCTTCCACGAATCGCACTACCAACTGCCACAATCTCCTGCTTCCTTCGACCACGCCGACCAACCCGACCAACGGTCGGTGAACTTCTGCACTTACGCCATGACTTTCCACAGCAGCAACAGGGCGACGATGCAGGCGAGCCACACCACACCCACCACGACGGTGATCCTGTCGAGGTTGCGCTCGGCGATGGATGAGCCGCCGAAGGCTGTGGACATGCCGCCGCCGAAGAGATCGGACATTCCGCCTCCACGGCTCTTATGGATCAGGATCGCCAACGTCAGCAGCAAGCTGGTGATGATCAGGATGACCGACAGGGCCAAGATCGGCCCCGTCATGGTGGTGAGCGGCATTATAAAAGTCACCCGATCATTTTAGCTCATGGACCCCAATCAGAAAAGCGCGACAGGCGATTCGGACAATACTTGAGTCAGGCGCCCTTCACGCGCATGCGCGTCAAGAGACGTCTCGCCTGCTCAGTTGTCGTCCGAATCGCCTGTCACAAGGACTGATGAATCAGATCAGCGAGCGTAGAAGGTGATGATCCGGGCGAACTCCTCAGGATCGAGGGAAGCCCCGCCCACCAAGGCGCCATCGACATCCGGGCCGGCCATGATGTCCACGACATTGCCCGCCTTCACCGAGCCTCCGTACTGGATCCGCACCTTCGAAGCGGCGTCGGCCCCGAAGGAAGCCGACACGCGTTCCCTGATGGCGCCGCAGACCTCCTGCGCGTCCTCAGGGGTGGCGACCTCGCCGGTGCCGATGGCCCACACGGGCTCGTACGCGATCACGGCCGCGCCGACCTGGGCGGGGGTCAGCCCCGCGAGGACGCCATCCACCTGGCCCAGGACATAGGGCACATGCGTGCCCTCCTTGCGGATCTCCAGCCTCTCCCCCACGCAGATGATGGGAGTCATGCCGGCGGCGATCACCTTCAGGGCCTTGGCGTTGACCACCTGGTCGGTCTCGCCGTGGTACTCGCGCCGCTCCGAGTGGCCGACGACCACATAGGCGCAGTTCAACTTGGCCAGCATCGCGGCCGAGACCTCGCCGGTGTACGCCCCCGAGTCGTGGACGGACACGTCCTGCGCGCCGAACGTGAACGGGAGCTTGTCACCCTCGATCAGGTTCTGCACGGTGCGGATGTCCGTGAACGGGACGATCACGGCGGCCTGTGCCTTGGCGTTGTCGTACCGATAGTCCGACAAGGTCCAGGCGAGTTTCTGAACCAGCCCCGCCGCCTCGACGTGGTTCAGGTTCATCTTCCAGTTGCCCGCCATCAAGGGCGTGCGTCCCATCAGCTGTGTGCGTGCCATCATGCCTCCTCAAGAACTGCCAGGCCGGGAAGGGTCTTGCCTTCCAGGTACTCCAGCGACGCGCCGCCGCCGGTCGAGATGTGTCCGAACTGGGCGTCCGCGTAGCCGAAAGCTCGCACCGCCGCAGCGGAGTCTCCGCCGCCGACCACGGTGAAGGCGCTCGACGTGACCAACGCCTCGGCGACCACGCGCGTCCCCTGCGAGAGGGCCTCGATCTCGGACACGCCCATGGGGCCGTTCCAGAACACGGTCTTCGCTTCGAGGATCTTCTTCGCGAAGAGCGTCTCCGTCGCCGGCCCGATGTCGACGGCCGCGCGGTCGGCGGGGATCTCGTCGATGGCGGTGACGGCCACGTCGCCGCTGAGGGTCATGGTCGCGAAATCGAGCTCCGCGGGATCGACGGTACGCGCGTCCACGGGCAGGAGGATCCTGTCCTTAGCCTTGTCCAGGCATTGCGCACAGGCGTCGACCTTGGTGGCGTCCATCAGGGAGGCGCCGACCTCGTTGCCCTCGGCCTTGACGAAGGTGTACGCCATGCCGCCGCCGATGACCAGCGTGTCGGCCACGGTGAGCAGGTTGTCGACCACGGCGAGCTTGTCGGAGACCTTGGCCCCGCCCAAGACCACCACGTAGGGACGGACGGCTTCGGTGGTCAGCCTCTTCAGCACGGTCACCTCGCGCTGGACGAGGTACCCGGCGTACGCAGGAAGCAGCGTGGCGACCTCGTACACGGACGCCTGCTTGCGGTGGACCACGCCGAACCCGTCGGAGACGAACAGGTCGCCCAAGGCGGCGTACTTGGCCGCGAGCGCCTCACGCTCGATGTCGACCTTGGACGCCTCTCCCGGCTCGAACCGGACGTTCTCCAGCAGAGCCACGTCGCCGTCGTTCAGCGCCGCCACCGTCGCGGTGGCCGACGGCCCGACCACGTCCGTCGCCAACGCCACCTGCACCCCCAGCAACTCGCTCAGCCGTCTCGCGACAGGCGCCAGGGAGTACGCGGGGTTGACCGACCCGTCGGGACGCCCCAGATGGGCCATGATCACGAGTCTCGCCCCCCGGTCGCGAAGCGCCGTCAGCGTGGGCAGGGCCGCCCGGATCCTTCCGTCGTCGGTGATCTGGTCGCCTTGGAGAGGGACGTTGAAGTCGCAGCGGATGAGTACCCTCTTGCCCGCGACATCCCTCACATCATCAATTGACTTCATTGCCTGAACCTTTTCCTTTCCGATCAAGGCACGTGTGCGGGGTGAGTCTGACCGACTCACCCCGCACACATCTTCAGCACTCTCAGAGCTTGGAACCGACGAGGACGGTGAGGTCGACGAGACGGTTCGAGTAGCCCCACTCGTTGTCGTACCACGCGACGACCTTGACCTGGTTGCCGATGACCTTGGTCAGGGGCGCGTCGAAGACCGAGGAGGCGGGATAGGTCTCGATGTCCTTGGAGACGATCGGGTCCTCGTTGTACTCCAGGATCCCCTTCAGCGGCCCTTCGGCGGCGGCCTTGACGATCGCGTTGATCTCCTCGACGGAGGTCTCACGGGACGCCTCGAAGGTCAGGTCGGTGACCGAGCCGGTGGGGACCGGGACGCGCAGCGCGTACCCGTCCAGCTTGCCCTTCAGCTCCGGCAGCACGAGGGCGACGGCCTTGGCCGCGCCTGTGGTGGTGGGGACGATGTTCAACGCGGCGGCGCGGGCGCGACGCAGGTCCTTGTGGGGCGCGTCCTGCAGGTTCTGGTCCTGGGTGTACGCGTGGATCGTCGTCATCAGGCCCTTGACGATGCCGATGCCGTCGTTGAGCGCCTTGGCCATGGGGGCCAGGCAGTTCGTGGTGCACGAGGCGTTCGAGATGATGTCATGACGGGCGGGATCGTACAGGGAGTCGTTGACGCCCATGACGATGGTGATGTCCTCGTTCTTCGCCGGTGCGGAGATCAGGACCTTCTTGGCGCCAGCGGCCAGGTGAGCCTTGGCCTTCTCAGCGTCGGTGAAGAAACCTGTGGACTCGATGACGATGTCGACGCCCAAGTCGCCCCAGGGCAGGTTGGCAGGATCGCGCTCGGCGAATGCCTTGATTTCCTTGCCATCCACGTACAGGGCATTGTCGTCGTACGCGACCGTTCCGGGGAAACGGCCCAGGATCGAATCGTATTTCAGCAACTGGGCCAGAGTCTGGTTGTCGGTGAGGTCGTTGACGGCGACGACATCCACGTCAGCGCCTGCGGCGACGAGGGCGCGGAAGTAATTACGCCCGATGCGTCCGAAACCATTGATGCCAACCTTGACGGTCATGCGGGGGATCTCCTTCTGTAGGTTGTGGACGCGGGGATCGCGTTCCACGCTTCACACAGGTCATGAAAACCTGCCACCCTTAGCCTACTCAGGTTTGGCCCTGATGAGGGAGTTCTCTGCCGGATTCCTGGAATCAGTCGTCGTCAAAACCGAGTCCCGCGTCGGTGGAATCGATCCCCGTCTCTTGGGCTTTCTTGTCGGCCAGAGCGAGCAGTCGCCGGATGCGTCCCGCGATGGCGTCCTTGGTCAGCGGAGGCTCGTGCAGCCCGCCCAGTTCTTCCAGACTGGCCTGTTGGTACTGGATGCGCAGCCTGCCGGCGGCCCTCAGATGGTCGGGCACATCCTCCCCCAAGATGTCGAAGGCACGCGACACCCGTGCGCTCGCGGTGACGGCCGCGCGGGCGGACCGACGCAGATTGGCGTCGTCGAAATTGGCCAGCCGGTTGGCCGAGGCGCGCACCTCGCGGCGCAGACGACGTTCCTCCCACTTCAGGCGGGCCTCATGGGCGCCCATCTTGGTCAACATGATGGCGATCGAGTCGCCGTCGCGGATCACGACGCGTTCCACGCCGCGCACCTCGCGGACCTTGGCCAGCACGCCCAGGCGACGCGCCGCGCCCACCAGAGCCATGGCGGCCTCCTGCCCGGGGGCCGTGATCTCCATGGCCATGGAGCGTCCGGGCTCGGTCAGGCAGCCGTGGGCGAGGAAGGCGCCTCTCCACACCGCGACCGCGTCGCACATCCCGCCGCCGACGATCCCCGCCGGCAGCCCGCGCACGGGTCGTCCCTGAGCGTTGATCAGACCGGTCAGCCGGGCGATCGCGGGGCCGTCCTTGACGAGACGGACCAGGTAGCGGGTCCCCCGGCGCAGGCCGGACCCTTTGACGGTGATCAATTCGCTGGTCAACCCGTACACCTCGGTGATGGCCATGCGCAGACGCCTGGCGGCGGCGCCGGTGTCGAACTCGGCCTCCACCATGATGTTTCCCCCGCCGGTGATGTGCAGTCCGCCGGCGAAACGCAGCATCGTCGCCGACTCCGCCCGTCGGCAGCAATGCTTCGCCACCGGCAGGACGGCCAACTCCGCCTTCACATCCGCAGTCAACGCCATGAAACCACTCTCCCTCACAGGCAATGCCTCAATTCCCGATTCATAATCCCATCACAACCGCAAGGGTCGCGGCAAGCAAGAAGGGGTCATGCCTGGCGGATCCGTCCCGCATGCCCACCTCCGTGACCATCAACTGTCCCCTCATCGACTCCACCATGCGCTCCAGATGGGGATCCTGCTGGGCGAAACGGGGATCGGCGACGACGGTGTCCAAGGTGAGGCGCGGGCAATGCTCGGCCAGCACCTCCATGTGCCGCGACGGGGTGAAGCCACTGGTCTCCTCCGCGGGGAGCAGGTTCAGCAGGCAGATCCTCTTCGCCGGCGACGCCAGGATAGCCGCGACCAGGTCCGGGACCAGCAGATGCGGGACGACGGACGTGAACCACGACCCGGGCCCGAAGACGAGATAGTCGGCCTCCATGATCGACTCCACAGCCTCGGGACACGCCGGAGGGTTCTCCGGTTCCAGGCGCACGGTGAGCACGTCGCCCTCGGTCTTCGCGATACGCGCCTGCCCTTCCAGGCGACACACCTCGTTCGGATTCTCCGCGTCGATTCCGACCACGTCGGCAGAAATGACGAGCGGGATGGAGGACATGGGCAGTACCCTACCCCGCGCGTTCAACAGCCGTGCGACCTGGTCCAAGCCGACGACCGGATCCGGATCGCGTTGCCAGAGCCCCGCGATCAGGAGGTTCCCGATGGCGTGGCCGGCCAGCGTCCCCGTACCCAAGAAGCGGGACTGCAACACGTCGGCCCACAGGCGTCCGTCGGAGTCGTCGCCCGTCAGGGCGGCCAAGGCCATCCGCAGATCCCCTGGTGGAAGACAGCCCAACTCTTGGCGCAGCCTGCCCGAGGAGCCTCCGTCGTCGGCCACGGTCACCACCGCCGTGAGACGGTCGGTCAGTCTCTTGAGGGCCATCAGCGTGGCTGACAGCCCATGGCCCCCGCCGAAGGCCACCACTTTGGGCAGGGCCATCATTCCCTCCCCAGATCACGATGGATGACGGTCACAGCCTGTCCCGAGGCCTCCAGGTCGCGCGCGAAGGCCTCCGCCATCGCCACAGATCTGTGCTTCCCGCCAGTGCAACCGATGGCAACCATGACAAGTCTCTTTCCTTCGACCAGGTACCCTTGGGCGGCTGTCGAGAAGATCTGGCCCACCTGCTGGAGGAACTGGGTGGCCAGGGGCGAGGAGAGGACGTACGCCGACACGGCGGAACTGAGGCCCGTCTGCGGGCGAAGATCGGGGATCCAGTGGGGATTGGGAAGGAAGCGCACGTCGAAGACCATGTCGGCGTCCAACGGCACGCCGTTCTTGAATCCGAAGGACACCAGCGTGACCGTCAGGTCCGCCTGGTCGGCCCCATAGGCGGCGACGATCCTGTTCGTCAGTTGGTGGCTCGTCATGGCGGTGGTGTCGATCACCATGTCAGCCGACGCCCGAAGGGTGGACATCATCCGTCGTTCGGCCCGGATGCCGTCCAACAGAGTGCCGGTCCCCTGCAGGGGGACGGGACGACGCGAGGACTCTTGCCGCGTGACGATCTGAGGGTCGTCCGCCTCCAGGAAGAGGATCTGCGGGGATCCCGCCAGGGGCGAGATCTCGAAGAAGAGATCGGGGATCTCCTCCAGATCGCCCCGCGACCGCACGTCCAACACCACGGCGACCTTCTCGATCTTCTCGTGGTGGAGGTAGGCGGTCAACGCGGGCAGCATCGCGGGTGGCAGGTTGTCCACCACGTACCATCCCAGATCTTCCATCGCGTGAGCGGCGGTGCGTCGGCCCGCTCCGGACATGCCAGTGATGACGACCACGTCCATGGGCTCACCTCCTCACGATTCCAGGGACCATCATAAGGCTATCGGACCGACGTGGGGCCGGGCGATCCGTGTCAGGCGACGACCTCCCCCGTGGTGAGGTTGATCGCCTCGGGCTGGTCCTGGACGGCGCGGGCCACCGCCTGCGCCAGCGCCGGACCGAATCCTGGCACCTGCGCGATCTCGTCGACGGAGGCGGCCCGCAGCTTCTTCATGGAGCCGAACGCCCTCATCAGCGCCGTGCGGCGCACCTGTCCCAGCCCCGGCACCTGGTCGAGGACGGACTCGACCATGGAGCGCGAGCGTTTCTGACGGTGGTACGTGATGGCGAAACGGTGCGCCTCGTCACGGATCCGCTGCAGGAGGTACAGGGCCTGGGAGGAGCGGGGAAGGATGACGGGGTACTCCTCGTCGGGGAGCCACACCTCTTCGAGCCGCTTGGCCAGGCCGCACACCAGCACGGATCCGAAACCCATCTCGTCCAAGGTCTGGCGCGCGACCTGGGCCTGCGGCGCCCCGCCGTCCACGACGACCAGAGCGGGGAGGTACGAGAAACGTCGCGCGCTCCTGGTGGTGGCGTCCACCAGACCCGACGGGGCGTCCTCGGCGGTCAGGGCCTCCCGATCCGCGATCAATCGATTGAAACGCCTTGTCAGCACCTCTTTCATAGCGCCGACGTCGTTGGACTCCACCGTGGTGATCGCGAAGTGGCGGTACTCGGAGGTCCGCGCCAGCCCGTCCTCGAAGACCACCATGGACGCCACGGTGTTCGTGCCCTGGATGTGGGAGATGTCGTAGCACTCGATCCGCAGCGGGATCTCGTCCATGCCCAGCGCCTGGGCGATCTCGTCGAGGGCCTGGTTGCGGGTGGTGAGGTCCCCAGCCCGACGGGCCTTGTGCAGGGCCAGGGTCGAGGCCGCGTTCTTCTCGGCGGTCGACATCAGGGTCTTCTTGTCCCCGCGCCGAGGCACCCGCAGGCGCACCTTCGTGCCCCTCTCCCCCGACAGCAACTCCGCCAGGGTCTCCGAGGTGGTCGGCAGCACGGGGACGAGGATCTCCTCGGGGATGATGCGGCGACGGTCCTCCGCCTCCCCTTCGACGTCGGCATAGATCTGCAGGATGAACGCCTCCACCAAGGCGGGCAGATCCGAGTCCGGGACGGACTCGTCCGTCTCGCCGGTACGCTCGGCGACCCAGCCCCGCTCGACGAGGATCCGGCCCGAGCGGACTTGGAAGACCTGGACGGCCACTTCCAGGGCGTCGGTGGCCACGGCGATGAGGTCCACGTCCGCGGAGTCGTCGAGGACCACGGCGTTGCGTTCCATGACTCGGCGCAGGGCCTCGGCCTTGTCACGACAGGCGCCCGCCTTCTCGTACTCCATGGCGTCGGCATAGCGCCGCATGTCGGCTTCCAGGTCGCGCACGTACCGTCCCGCGCGCCCGGAGATGGCGCGGCACAGGTCGGCCGCGACGGCGCGGTGCTCCTGCGCGTCGATCCTGCCGACGCAGGGCGCCGCGCATCGGTCGATGTGCCCCATCAGACAGGGCCGGCCCGAGGCTTTGGCGGATCGGAAGACCCCGGCCGAGCAGGACCTCATGGGGAAGACGGTCAACAGGGCGTCGATCGAGTCGCGGATGGCCCAGGCTTGGGCGAAGGGGCCGAAGTACCTCCACCCTTTCTTCTTCTTCCCCCGGCCGACGAAGACCCGGGGGAACTCGTCGCTCCAGGTGACGCACAGCCAGGGGTACGACTTGTCGTCGCGGTACTTGACGTTGAACCGGGGGTCGAACTGCTTGATCCAGGTGTACTCCAGTTGGAGCGCCTCGAGTTCGTTGCGCACCACCGTCCACTCCACCCGGGCGGCCGTGCGCACCATGACCTGGGTGCGCGGATGCAGATGGATCGGGTCCTGGAAGTACGACGTCAGGCGGGAGCGCAAGGAGATCGCCTTGCCCACGTAGATGACCCGACCCTGGTCGTCCAGGAAACGGTACACCCCCGGTTCAGCGGGGATGTCCGAGGTCTTCGGCCTCCACGTGGCAGGGTCAGGCATCGGCCCCGTCCTCGGCCGCGTCGCGCCACCTGGGCAGGACATGGCGCAGGTACTGCCCGGTGTACGAGTCCTCGTCGGCGGCCACCTGCTCGGGAGTGCCCTCCGCGATCACGAGCCCTCCTCGGGAACCGCCCTCGGGACCCAGGTCGATCACCCAGTCGGCGGTCTTGATCACGTCCAGGTTGTGCTCGATCACGACGACGGTGTTGCCCTGCTCCACCAGGCGGTCGAGGACGAGCAGCAGCTTGCGGATGTCCTCGAAGTGCAGGCCGGTCGTGGGCTCGTCGAGCACGTACATCGTCTTGCCCGTCGAGCGCTTCTGCAGTTCGGACGCCAGTTTCACCCGCTGTGCCTCGCCGCCGGACAGGGTCGTCGCCGCTTGGCCGAGGCGGACGTACCCCAGCCCGACCTCCACGAGGGTGTTGAGATGACGCGCGATGGCCGGGATGGCGGCGAAGAAGGACGCGGCCTCCTCGATCGGCATGGCCAGCACCTCGGCGACGGTCTTGCCCTTGTAGTGGACCTCCAGGGTCTCCCGGTTGTACCGGGCGCCGTGGCAGACCTCGCACGGGACGTAGACGTCAGGCAGGAAGTTCATCTCGATCTTGATGGTGCCGTCGCCCATGCAGTTCTCGCAGCGTCCCCCCTTCACGTTGAAGGAGAACCGCCCCGGCTGGTAGCCGCGCACCTTGGCCTCGGTGGTTTGGGAGAACAGGGTACGGATCTTGTCGAACACGCCCGTGTACGTGGCGGGGTTCGACCTCGGCGTGCGGCCGATGGGCGACTGGTCGACGTGGATGATCTTGTCCACGCCGTCCCCGCCCTCGATGCGCCGGTGCTTGCCCGGGACGGCCTTCACGGAGTAGATCCGCTTGGCCAGGGCCGTGTACAGGATGGAGTTCACCAAGGAGGACTTGCCGGACCCGGAGACTCCCGTGACGGCGACCAGCAACCCGAGGGGGAAGCTCACGTCGACCCCGCGCAAGTTGTGCTCGGCCGCGCCGATCACGCTCACCTGGCGGTCGGTGCGGGGACGGCGGGTCAGGGGCACTGGGATGGACCGACGTCCGGACAGGTACGCCCCCGTGAGCGACGCCTCGCTGGCGACGAGGTCCTCGACCCGGCCCGACACCACGATCTGGCCGCCGTGCTCGCCGGCGCCCGGACCGATGTCCACCACCCAGTCGGCGGTGCGGATCGTGTCCTCGTCGTGCTCGACCACGATCAGGGTGTTGCCCAGGTCACGCAGCCGCACGAGCGTCTCGATGAGACGGTGGTTGTCACGCTGATGCAGCCCGATGCTGGGCTCGTCGAGGACGTACAGCACGCCCATCAGCCCGGACCCGATCTGCGTGGCGAGCCGGATGCGCTGGGCCTCGCCGCCCGACAGGGTCCCCGCGGGGCGCGACAGGGTCAGGTAGTCGAGCCCGACGTCGACCAGGAAGCGCAGCCGCTCCCGGATCTCCTTCAGCACCCGCTCGGAGATGGTCAGGTCGCGCCGGGACAGATCGAGGCCGTCCACGTACGCCAGGCACTCGTCGATGCTGAAGGAGGTCACCTGGTGGATGTTCTTGTCCCCCACGGTGACCGCCAACGACGTCGACTTCAGCCGGGCGCCCTCGCACATCTGACAGGGGATCTCCCTCATGTAGGCGGCGAACCTCTCGCGGGCGGAGTCGGTCTCCGCCTCGTCGTGACGCCGACGGATGTACGGGATGACGCCTTCGTACTTGGTGGAGAAGGTGCGCACCCGCCCGAAACGGTTGCGATGCTTGACGTACACCGCGTCCCCGACCCCGAAGAGGATGACGCGCTTCATCGGCTCGTCCAGATCGACCCACGGCACGGTCATGGAGAATCCCTCGGCCTCCGCCAGAGAGGTCAACACGTGCTGGTAATACCGTGCGACGGTCGGGGTCGACCACACGGAGATGGCGTTCTGGCTCAGGCTCAGCCCCTCGTCGGGGATGACCAGTTCGGGGTCGACCTCCATGGTCGTGCCCAATCCCGAACAGGCCGGGCAGGCGCCCCAGGGACCGTTGAAGGAGAACTGACGCGGTTCCAGTTCGTCGATGGAGATGTCGTGGCCGTTGGGGCAGGCCATCTTCTCGGAGTACCGCTTCTCCCGGGCGGGCGAACCGTCGGGCTGGTCGACGAAATCGACGGCGACCACGCCGGACGCCAGCCTCAAGGCTGTCTCCACCGAGTCGGCCATGCGTTGTCTGGCGTCGGGTTTGGCGCTCAGACGGTCGACGACCACGTCGATGTCGTGCTTCTTCTGCTTGTCCAGCGTCGGGGGCTCCGTGAGGGGATACACCTCGCCGTCCACGCGCACCCTCGCGTACCCGGTGGTCGCCAACTCGGCGAAGAGGTCGCGGTACTCCCCTTTCCGGCCCGTGACGACCGGCGCCAGGATCTGGAACCGGGTCCCCTCGGGAAGATCCAGGAGGCGGTCGACGATCTGTTGGGGGGTCTGGCGGGAGATCGGCTCGTGGCACTGGGGGCAGTGGGGCACGCCGATCCTGGCGAAGAGCAGTCGGAAATAGTCATAGATCTCCGTGATCGTGCCCACCGTCGAGCGAGGGTTCCGGGAGGTGGATTTCTGATCGATGGACACCGCGGGCGACAGCCCCTCGATGAAGTCCACGGCGGGCTTGTCCATCTGGCCGATGAACATCCGGGCGTACGCGCTCAGCGACTCGACGTACCGACGCTGCCCCTCGGCGAAGATCGTGTCGAAGGCCAGGGAGGACTTGCCCGATCCGGACAGGCCAGTGAAGACGATGAGAGCGTCGCGAGGGAGGTCCAAGGAGACGTTGGCCAGGTTGTGTTCCCTGGCGCCCTTGATGATCAGCCGATTCTGCACCTGCTCATTTTAGTTCCTTTGCCCGACCCCGGGAGCGGCGATTATCGAACATACGTGCGTGTCGCGTCGCCCTTCTTGCAGGCAAGGTCGAGAAATCCTCCTCCGACAGGGATGAACAATTTCCCATCATGAAGGATTTACCTCTATGTTAGGTCTGTGAGGATCGGCGCGCACACCATTGATTACCCAGACGACTGGCGTCTGGAACTGACCGCCGTCACGCAACGACTGCTCGGCGACACCATCGCCCTGGCGGACAGCGACTGGCAAGAGCTGACCCTTCTGTCCGGATGGTCCCGCGCCCATGTGGCGACCCACCTGGCCCATCACGGGACCATGCTGGCGGAGATGGCCGCCGAGATCGTGAGCACCCACGAGACCATCGTGTGGCGAGGGTCCCAGACCGACGCGGACCTGAATCTGGGCGCACGGCAGGGCGCGGTCGGCCTCCAGGAGGCGCTCGACCAGTCCTCCGCCGGCCTGATGGCCGCCTTCGACATGATGGACGACTGCGCCTGGGCCACCTCCATCCGATCCTCCCAGGGACCGCTGCCCGCGTCCGTGCTCGTCCTGGACCGGCTCAACGAGGTCGTCCTCCACCACATCGACCTGAAGTTGGGATTCGACTTCGCCGACATCGACCCCTCGCTGCTGCGCACCCTCGTGCAATGGAACCTGTTCCGTACCGCGCCCCGGTTCTCGCAGGTGCGGTTGACGATCATCACCGACGAGGGGTTCTCCGCCGCCGTGGGCACGGGCGCCACCATCACCGTGCGCGGCAACGAATCGAATCTGCTGGGCTGGCTGACGGGCCGTCGTGACTCCTCCGCCGTGCTGGGTGCCGAGGATCTGGACCTCGCCGGTCCCGTGTGACCGACCGTCAGGCGGGCTCTCCCGGTTGACCGGCGTCGGGACGAGCCGACTTGATCAGGCTCGCCACAGTCGTGACGGCCAAGGTGGCGACGATCACCGTGAGGGACAGCCACAGGGGCACCTCGAACGCGATGACGTGATAGTGGTGCAGAGCGTGGAGGACGAGTTTGACCCCGATGAAAGCCAGGACCACGGACAGGCCGATCGAGAGGTACACCAGACGCTTGAGCATCCCGCCGATGAGGAAGTACACCTGCCTCAGCCCCATGAGCGCGAAGACGTTGGCCGTGAAGACGAGGTACGCCTGCTGGGTGAGCCCGTAGATCGCAGGGATCGAGTCGAGGGCGAACAACAGGTCGGTGCTGCCCAGGGCGATCACGACGAGGAACATCGGCGTCATGAGCGCGGCGCCGTCCACCTTCACCCGCAGTTTCGTCTGGTGGAAGTCGTCGGTGAATTTGAAGGTGCGCTTGACCCAGCGCATCGCGACGTTGTCCGTCGCCTCCTCCTCGGTGTCGCCACTGACGTACTCCCGCACCAACTGGACGGCGGTGTAGACGAGGAAGGCGCCGAAAAGGAAGAAGACCCACGCGAACGAGGCGATGATCGCGGCGCCCAGGGCGATGAAGATCCCGCGCAGCACCAAGGCGATGACGATGCCGACCATCAGGGCGTACTGCTGGAGGTGCCGGGGCACCTTGAGCTTCGTCATGATCAGCAAGAAGATGAACAGGTTGTCCACTGACAAGGAGTACTCCGTCAGCCACCCCGCGACGAACTCACCGCTGTACCGATGCCCCCACTGGGCGCCGACGAAGACGGCGAACAGCAGCGCCAGGCCGACGTACACGCCGATGGCGATCGAGCACTCCCGTGTCGACGGTTCGTGGGGTCGCCGTCCGATGACGAAGACATCGAAGAGGAGGACTGCGATGAGGATGACAAGGGTGATGATCCACGTGACGTCAGTGACGTGCATGAGGTCCTTTCTGGGCGTTCACGGCAGTTATCCATTCTAGCGGTCGCCCCCGCGAGCAGCTAGGCGCTGGCACGGCGCCGAGACATCGGCGCCCCTGTCCCGACACCGGCCCCACCGATCATCGGGTCACGTCATCAGGTCACGTCATCAGGTCACTTCATCCCTTCGACCATGGAGCGGTACTCCTTCTTCAGGTCGGCCACCTCGTCGCGCAGGCGGGCCGCCACCTCGAACCTCAGCTGGGTCGCCGCCGTGTGCATCTGCTCGGTCAGCTCGGAGATCAGGTCGGCGAGCTCGTTCTGGGGGATGTTCGCCGGCCGGGCGGCCTTGGACTCGTCGGCGAGCACGACCCCCGAGGTGCGGCGGGTCGCCCTCGTCGCGATGGAGTCGCCGTCCTCGCGGGCCAGCATCTCGGTGATGTCGGCGATCCTCTTGCGCAACGGCTGCGGGTCGATCCCGTTGGCCTGGTTGTACGCCACCTGGCGGGAGCGGCGCCGGTTCGTCTCGTCGATGGCCTTCCTCATCGACGGGGTCACCGAGTCCGCGTACATATGCACCTGTCCCGACACATTGCGCGCCGCGCGCCCGATGGTCTGGATCAACGACCTCTCCGAGCGCAGGAACCCCTCTTTGTCGGCGTCGAGGATGGCGACGAGGGAGACCTCCGGAAGGTCGAGCCCCTCCCGAAGCAGGTTGATGCCGACCAGCACGTCGTACTCCCCCGCCCTCAGCTCGCGCAGCAGGTCGAGCCTCTTCAGCGTGTCGATGTCGGAGTGGAGGTAGCGCGCGCGGATGTCGTGGGCCAGGAAATAGTCGGTCAGGTCCTCGGCCATCTTCTTGGTCAAGGTGGTCACCAAGACGCGCTCGTCCCGGTCGGCCCGGGCCTGGATCTCGCCCATCAGGTCTTCCACTTGGCCCTTGGTGGGCTTGAGGACGATCTCCGGATCGACCAAGCCGGTGGGCCGGATCAAGAGCTCCACGGGATCGGGGTCTTTCGCGATCTCGTACGGCCCTGGCGTGGCCGAGAGATACACCGTCTGGCCGATGCGGTCGAGGAACTCCTCCCACCGCAAGGGTCGGTTGTCCATGGCGGAGGGCAGACGGAACCCGTGCTCCACCAGGGTGCGTTTGCGGGACATGTCCCCCTCGTACATCCCGCCGATCTGGGGGACGGTGACGTGCGACTCGTCGATCACGAGCACGAAGTCCTCGGGGAAGTAGTCCAGCAGGCAGTTGGGGGCCGATCCGGCCGGGCGGTCGTCGATGTGGCGGGAGTAGTTCTCGATGCCCGAGCAGGTACCGACCGCCCTCATCATCTCGATGTCGTAGCTCGTCCTCATCTCCAGGCGCTGAGCCTCCAGCAGTTTGTTCTGGGCGCGCAGGTCGCTCAGACGTTGCGACAGTTCCGCTTCGATGCCGACGATGGCCCGCTCCATGCGTTCCTGGGACGCCGTGTAGTGGGTCGCGGGGAAGATGTGCATGACCTGGTCACGGGAGACCACCTCCCCGGTCAGGGGGTTGAGGGTCGTGCACGCCTCCACCTCGTCCCCGAAGAACTCCACGCGCCACGCCAGTTGCTCGTACATCGGGAAGACCTCGACGGTGTCACCGCGCGCACGGAAGGTGCCCCTCGTCCCGGCCAGGTCGTTCCGGACGTACTGGATGTCCACCAGGCGTCGCAGGAGGGCGTCGCGGCCCAGAGCGTCGCCGACATGGATGGTGATGGCCTGGTCGACGTACTCCTGGGGCGTGCCGAGGCCGTAGATGGCGGACACGGTGGCCACGACGATGCAGTCTCTCCTTGTCAGCAGGGAATACGTGGCCTGGTGGCGCAGGCGCTCCACCTCCTCGTTGAGGGAGGAGTCCTTCTCGATGTAGGTGTCCGTCTGGGGGATGTACGCCTCGGGCTGGTAATAGTCGTAGTACGAGACGAAGTACTCGACCCCGTTGTCGGGGAAGAACTGGCGCAACTCCTGCGCGAACTGCGCGGCCAAGGTCTTGTTGGGCTGCATGATCAGCATGGGCCGCTGGAGCCGTTCGGCCAGCCATGCCACGGTGGCGGTCTTCCCCGTCCCGGTCGCGCCGAGGAGGACGACGTCCTTGTCCCCCGAGGTCACCCGACGCTCCAAGGCCTCGATGGCCTGGGGCTGGTCCCCGCTGGGGACGAAATCGGCGTGGACGGTGAAAGGTGCCACCGTCCGTTCAACATCGGTGACTGGACGCATGCCTCTACAGTAGCTCAGAGGACTGACACGTCTCGACGCGTCGGGCTCACCTCGGCAAGCCGTCTTCGGTGATGAGGAAGGCGGCGCGCTCCTCGTTGGGGCGGAACTCCAGACCGTTGCGGGTCACGTCCGCCACCCAGGCGTCCACCTGCCGGCACAGGTTCTCGGCGGTGCCCGATCCGTCGAAGACGACGTCGGCCGAGCCGAGACGCACCTCGTCGTCGATCTGAGCGTCGATCCGTCCCCATGCCTCTTCGGGGGCCATGCCACGGCCGTCGATCAGCCGCGAGGCGCGCACGTCCGTCGGCGCGTCCACGACGATGACGACGTCGAAGACCTCGGGCCCGGCCGCCTCCACCAGCAGTGGGATGGAGTGGACGAAGATCGCCTCGCCCCGCGCCTCGGCCTCGAGGTCCAGGCGCTGGCCCTCGGCGATGACCAAGGGATGGATGATCTCCTCCAACCGGTCGAGGGCGTCTGAGTCGAAGAAGACTTTCTGCGCCACCTTCCCACGGTTGAGGGTGCCGTCGTCGTTGAGGACCTGGTCCCCGAAGGCCTCGACCACCATGGCCAGACCGGGCGTGCCGGGGGCGACCACGTCGCGGGCGAGCTGGTCGTAGTCCACGACCGTGAGCCCTAAGTCGGCGAACCGGTTCCCGGCCACCGATTTGCCGGCGGCGATGCCGCCCGTCAGCCCGACTCGAATCATGATCTCCTCCAAGGAACCCGCATGGTGAGTGTCTCGCCATCGATGACCACTCAGAACAGTAGCCTAACGCGAGTGGCGCCGGAACGAGAAACAGGGCCACCGCCGAAGCGGTGACCCTGTTGTAAAAAGGTTCCAGATCAGTTGGAGCCGTTGAGCTTCTCCTTGAGAGCCTGCAAGGTCTCGTCAGTGGCGAAAGCCGACTCCACGGGGGCGTCGGAGTCGCCGGAGACGTAGGTCGCCGCCGTCATCTCCTCGACGACCGCTTCCTGCTCGGCTTCGACAGCCTGCTCGGCCTGCTTCTTGTGGGCCTCCCACAACGCGCGAGCCTGGGTCCACTGGGCTTCCCAAGCGGCCTGCTGCTCCTCGTACCCGGCCTTCCATTCGTTGGTCTCCGGATCGAAGCCCTCGGGATAGATGTAGTTGCCCTCGTCGTCATACGACGCGGTCATGCCGTACAGGCTCGGATCGAAATCGTCCGCGACCATGTCGACACCCTCGTTGGCCTGCTTGAGGGAGAGGGACACGCGGCGACGGTCGAGGTCGATGTCGATGATCTTGACCATGACCTGATCGCCCACCGAGACGACCTGCTCCGGGATCTCCACATGGCGCTCGGCCAGTTCGGAGACGTGGACCAAGCCCTCGATGCCGTCGGCGACACGCACGAAGGCGCCGAAGGGCACCAGCTTGGTGACGGTTCCCGGCGCGATCTGGCCGATCTGGTGCAGACGTGCGAAGGTCTGCCACGGATCTTCCTGGGTGGCCTTCAGCGACAGGGAGACGCGCTCGCGATCCATCTCCACGGAGAGGACCTCGACGGTGACTTCCTGGCCGATCTCGACGACCTCGGAAGGATGGTCGATGTGCTTCCAGGAGAGCTCGGACACGTGGACCAAGCCGTCCACGCCGCCCAAGTCGACGAAGGCGCCGAAGTTGACGATCGAGGAGACGACACCCTTGCGGATCTGGCCCTTCTGGAGGTTGTGGAGGAAGGTGGTGCGCACCTCGGACTGCGTCTGCTCCAGCCACGCACGACGGGACAGGACCACGTTGTTGCGGTTCTTGTCCAGTTCGATGATCTTGGCTTCGAGCTCAGCGCCGATGTACGGAGACAGGTCGCGCACGCGGCGCATTTCGACCAGGGAGGCCGGCAGGAAGCCGCGCAGCCCGATGTCGACGATGAGGCCGCCCTTGACGACCTCGATGACGCGGCCGGTGACCACGCCGTCTTCTTCCTTGATCTTCTCGATCGTGCCCCACGCACGCTCGTACTGAGCGCGCTTCTTGGACAGGATGAGACGGCCTTCCTTGTCCTCCTTCTGCTGGACGAGGGCTTCGACGGTGTCGCCGACATGCACTTCTTCGAAGGGGTCCACATGGTACTTGATGGCGAGTTCCTTGACCGGGATGACGCCCTCGGTCTTGTAGCCCACATCGAGGAGAACCTCGTCTTTGTCGACCTTGACGACTATGCCGGTGACGATGTCACCATCATTGAAGTTCTTGAGTGTTGAATCGATTGCGGCGAGGAAATCCTGGTCTGAGCCGAGGTCGTCAACCGCGATAGAGGCTTGCGCCGATAATGTCATTGAGTATGACTTTCACATAGGTGGATGTACGCATACCGCCTTCGCGAATCCGTGGTGGAGACGCCGCCCGATCCACTCCATGCCGGGATCAAGCAGACAATATGCTCACTAATCTTACTGGGCGGGACTGTGGTACGGCAAACCCCCAGGCGAGGATCAGTGAGCGGCACCTGCCCACGTCGCGCCCACGCCGACCGAGACGTCGAGGGGGACGTCGAGACGGACGGCGTTGGACATCTGCTCGCGCACCATGAGTTCCAAGGCCTCGCGCTCCCCGTCGGCCACCTCGAAGACGAGTTCGTCGTGGACCTGCAGGAGCATCCTCGACCGGAAGTCCTTCTCCAGGGCGGAGGCCACTTTCAGCATGGCCACTTTGATGATGTCGGCGGCCGACCCCTGGATGGGGGCGTTGAGGGCCATGCGTTCGGCCATGTCGCGCCGGGTACGGTTCGTGGAGGCCAGATCCGGCAAGTACCGGCGTCTGCCCATGAGAGTCTGGGTGTAACCCGTGGTCCTCGCCTGGGCGACCAAGGAGTTGAGGTAGTCGCGCACGCGCCCGAACTCCTCGAAGTACCCGTCCATGAGGGTGGTGGCCTCGCCCACGGAGATCTTCAACTGGTTGGACAGCCCGTAGGCGCTCAACCCGTACGCCAGACCGTAGTTCACGGCTTTGACGCGGCTGCGCTGCGCCGGCGTCACCTGGGCCGCGTCGACGTCGAAGACGTGGGCGGCCATGACGGTGTGGAAATCCTGACCCGAGCGGAAGGCGTCGATCAGACGCTCGTCGCCCGACACGTGGGCCATGATCCTCATCTCGATCTGAGAGTAGTCGGCCGTCATGAGCGCCTCGTACCCGGCCTGCGGGACGAAGGCTTGCCGGATCTGGTTCCCGGCGAGGGTGCGTGTGGGGATGTTCTGCAGGTTCGGGTCCTGGGACGACAGCCGTCCCGTCGCCGCGGCTGTCTGGAGGTACGTGGTGTGGATGCGCCCGTCGTCCGCGACGGCCTTGATCAGCCCCTCGACAGTCTGTCGCAGTTTGATGGCGTCGCGGTGTGACAGGAGGTGTTCCAAGAACGGATGGCCGGTGACGGAGAAGAGGTGGTCGAGCGCCTCGGCGTCGGTGGTGTACCCGCTCTTCGTCTTGCGGGTCTTCGGCATCATCAACTCGTCGAACAAGACGACCTGGAGCTGTTTCGGGCTGGACAGGTTGGTCGGGTGGCCGATGGCGTCGAAAGCCTGCTGTTGCGCGAGGGCCACACGGTCGTCGAACTGGCGGCGCAGCGTGGTCAACACGTCCAGATCGACTGCGATCCCTGTCATCTCCATACGACCTAAGACCCTTGTCAGGGGGATCTCGAGGTCCGTCAACAGCGAGGCCGACTCCTGCGAGGCCACCTCCGTGAGCAGGGGCTGGGCCACGTCGGCGATCGTGCGGGCGTTCAACCCCGCCGCCTGGGCCGTGTCGGGCTGCTCGAAGTCGAAGGCCGGCTGGTCGGTGGACGGGCCCGTCCCGACGGTCACGGTGCGGTGGAGGTACAGCTCGGCCAGGCTGGACAGGCTGAGGTCACGCCTGTCGGGGTTGGCCAGGTACGCGGCCAGTTGCGTGTCGCAGATGACACCGCGCAGATCCCATCCGTGCTCCCACAACCCGATCAGCGGCTCCTTGGAGTCGTGGACGATCTTGGCGCGGTCCTCGTCCGCGAGCCAGGCGGCCATGGCGGCGTCGTCGGCGGGGGTCATGCGGCGCACGTCGAACCACGCCGTCTCCTGGTCGGCGGCGGCGATGGCTGCTGAGGTGAGGTCCCATACCCCGTGGCCCCATTGGCCCTCGAACTCGACGCCTGCGGGGCCGCTTCCATGGCGCTCGAGCCAGGAGGCGACCTGGCCGGCGGGTTGGATGGTCACCTCGTGGACGACGGTCTCCATCGGCTGGGGAGGCGCCTGGTCGAACGCGTCGCGTACTCGGTCGCGCAGCGCCCGGAACTGCAACACGTCACAGAGCTCGTTGACGGCGGCCATGTCAGGGGTGGTTCTGGACAGGCCGGCGACGCCGACGGGCAGGTCGAGGTCGCGCACCAGCGCGTTGAGGCGCCGGTTGCGGGTCACGTCGTCCAGATGGTCCCGGAAGGACTGACCGGCCTTGCCCGGCACCGCTTCGGCGCGACGGATGAGGTTCTCCAGACCGTCGTACTCGTTGATCCACTTGGCGGCCGTCTTCGGCCCCACCCCCGGCACTCCGGGAAGGTTGTCCGAGGTCTCGCCCACCAGTGCCGCCAGTTCGGGGTAGCGCTGCGGCGGGACGCCGTACTTCTCCTGGATGGCGCCCGGCGTCATGCGTTGCACCTCGTTGCGCCCCGGGTAGAGGACGGTCACCTCCTCGGTGACGAGTTGGAAGGAGTCCCGGTCGCCGGTGGAGATCAGGACGTCGAGGTCGGCGTCGCGGGCCTGGGTGACCCAGGTCGCGATGATGTCGTCCGCCTCGAAATCGTCCAGGTCGACCCGGGCGACGTTCATGGCGTCCAGGAGGTCCTTGATCAGCTCGACCTGCCCCTTGAACTCGTCGGGGGTCGCCGAGCGGGTGGCTTTGTACGCGTCGTACTCCTTGGTGCGGAACGTGATCCGCGACCGGTCGAAGGCCACACCGATGTGCGTGGGTTGTTCGGCGCGCACGACGGCGCAGAGCAAGGTCATGAACCCGTACACCGCGTTGGTGTGCTGCCCGGTGCTGGTCATGAAATTCTCAGCCGGGTAGCCGTAGAAGGCACGGTAGGCCAGAGAATGGCCGTCGACGAGGAGGACGGTCCCGCCCGAATCGGATTCCGGCGAGCGGGCCTGGGTCACTTCGTCGCCTTGGTCGGACGACCGTGATCGATGACGCCTTGGGCCACCTCGCGCATCGACTTGCGCAGGTCCATGGCCGTCTTCTGGATCCAGCGGAAAGCCTCGGCCTCCGTCAGCCCCAAGCCCTCCTGGAGCAAGGCCTTGGCCTGGTCGACGACCTTGCGGGAAGCGAGGCGCTCCTCCAGATCGGCGACCTCCGCTTCGACGGCCAGGATTTGCGCGAACCGAGCCCGGGCGACCTCGATCGCCGGAATGACGTCCGAGGAGTCGAAGGGCTTGATGACGTACGCCATGGCGCCCGCCCTGCTCGCCCGGTCGATCAAATCACGTTGTGAGAAGGCTGTCAGCATGACCACCGGAGCGATGCGCTCTTCGGTGATCGTCTCAGCGGCGGTGATTCCGTCCATCTTCGGCATCTTGACATCCATGACGACGACGTCAGGCTCCAGCTCGCGTGCCAAAGTGATCGCTTCTTCTCCGTCCGCAGCTTGACCCACGACGGAATAACCCGCATCTTCCAGCAGTTCCACAAGGTCAAGCCGAATAAGGGCCTCGTCTTCAGCGACCAGTACCCTCATAGCTTCTGTTGGTTTTTCATCCACTTAAGAATTCTCTCACTTTTCAGCCCTAGGAGACAAGGGACGAGCGGTTATGGCAGAATGTACGTCGGCATGTCGTGACCCCACGATCACGAGACGCCGACCCACTTGCCCAAGTGGCGGAATGGCAGACGCAGTCGACTCAAAATCGACCGTCCCGAAAGGACGTGGGGGTTCGACTCCCCCCTTGGGCACTTCAGGGTGTGGGCCCCCTCAGGGGGCCCACACCCTGAATTATTTCTGTGGGAGTCGAACAGGCGATTGAGGCGAGAGGAATGGAAGCTGGCTTCCATTCCCGAGCCGATTGATGCCTGTTTACTTCAGCGAAGCTGAAGTAACACCCGCGAGGGCCCGAGCGTAAAGCGAGGAAGCCCGGTGGGCTTCCGAGTAGCGAGGCCCAAGGAGGGCCGATAGGCCCGACGCAGGGGAACGGCTGCGCAGCAGCCGTTCGACTCCCCCCATTGGCATGGTCCACTCCGCATACCCCCCGTGGCATGGTCCACTCCGCATGCCCCCCGTCCCATGCCCCCCCATCACATGCTCCCGTCCCCCGCCCCCTGAGCAGAGCCGCAACCGGAGAAACCACGAACAAACCACCAGCCCCCCACGAGAAGCGAGCCACCCCGGGGGCACAAACCGTACCCCACCCCCCACGGGGGCACGAACCGTGCATCCCAGCCCGAAAAAGCACGGTTCGCGCCCCCACAAAAATCCGGGGGGCACGAACCGTGCACTTCAACCCCGAAAACGCACGGTTCGCGCCCCCTCGGCCACAACCCAGACCACGCAGCCGGGACCAGACGACGACGAACCCCACCAGGCGTCACAAGCTGGTCCGCGACACATCCACACCCCGTCTCGCCGGTCAGATCACCGACCAGGCCCACCCCCAGCACGGCAACATCTGGACACTTCAGCCAAACCCGCCACGAATCAACCCCCAACACCGATTCGGCTGGATTAGCGGCCAGATTTCGCGCTCTCAGGCCCGATACTCCAACCAAACCTCATCCAGGGGGTCACAGCCATCCGATTGTGCTGAACTTCCCACACGGCCCAGCCTCCGCACGCACAGTCACGCGAGTGGACAGTCCTTGCCACTGTCATTGATCCACATATCTGATGTCGTTTGATAGTGTCATGCCATGACAGGTGAGTCCTCGAATCCCACAACTGGCCACCCGCGTGTGACACGTGCGTCATCCCCCCTCCCGAGTCCGGTCGGCTATGTGCTGTGGACGCTTGTCGGCGGCTTGTTCAGCTTCGGCATCATGAGCATCCTCACGATTGGCCCTTGGGCGATCATCGCGTCCGTCGTCCTGACGATCATCGGTCTCGCCGACCCATCCTTGCGCAATCGATCAGTGCTCATGCTCATCAGCGGGATAGGGATCCCGGTCTTGTATGTCGCATGGCTCAACCGGGACGGTCCCGGGACCGTCTGCCGGACGGACGGCGCATCCACCCTTTGTGGCGACGAATGGAGTCCTTGGCCATTCATGGCAGTCGCGCTCCTCCTCATGGGTGCGGGCGTGGCGTTGTCGCTCATGCTACGTCGACGCTCGGGATGCAGATGCATGGGCGCCTATGAATGGCCGTTCAGTAGCCGAGGTATCGGAAACGTACTCACGTCCGGTTATGCGCATCTGCGCTATCCCAGCATAGTCTGGCGCGGCTGGCGGAGCGTTGTCTTCTCAATGATGGATGCGTTGTGCGGCGACCATTTGTCCGTCGGTTCGGATCGACGGCGGTTCAGTGTCGGAATCCGGTGTGGGTTTGTTCGAGGAGTATGGGGATGAGGTGTTCGGCGACCATGGGCCAGACGGCTTGCATGGCGGGTAGCGGGTCGAATGGTGTGCTGGTGTCGCCGTGGTAGGCCAGGACGCCGACGAACCCGGAGATGACGAACTCCATGCGGAACCGCGCTTGTTGGGTCAGGTCGTCGACGTGGCCGCCCATCTGTGTGACGAACGCGGTCAACATGGCATCTTTCAGGCGGCGGGCGAAACGCGGGTCGCCGCGGCTGGACAGCAGCGCGGCCAACCGGCCCAGTTGGGCCTGGTTGTCGACGAGCACTTGCCAGACTGTTTCGGTCGTCTCGCCAGTGGATGCGGCGCTGAAGATGGCGGGTGGAACCTCGCGGGGGATGGCCTGATCCTCGATCTCGTCGAGCACGTCCGTCAGGTTGGCGAAGTGCCGGTAAAACGTCGCGCGGGTCACTTTCGCCCGTAGGCAGACCTGGTCGACCGTCATCAAGGTGAGCGGCTTGTCGGGGTAGATCCGCCAGAAGGCGTCCAGAATCCGTTGGTGCGCGGACGGGACGCCAGCGTCACGGCGTGGTCTGGCCACCGTTCCTCCTAATGCGACAAGTCCGCGCCAAGTGTGTCGTTTCCAGACCTGGCGGTGGTGGTAACGTCAAATAACGCGACACAGTGTCACATTATAGCCAGGCTTGGTGGCCATCACCCGCCAGCCGACCGGCCAGGAAGGAGACCGCCATGACAGCGAACACCGAAACCAGCCCCACCCGCCGGGGCAACCCCGCAGCCCGCCTGGTCGGCATCGGACTGCTCGCCGCCGTCCTGATCGGGCTGCTCGTCTTGGCGTTCGTCGGCCCAGCCGCCCGCGCCAGCGCATCAGGGCAAACCGTGGCCGTGACAGGAGACGCCGACCTGGTCGCCACCTTTACCCAGAACGCCGGGCCGAATCTCGGCGACGCCGTCACCTTGGTCACCGTCGACAGCCGTGACACCATCGTCACCGGCATCCAGGACCGCGATTACATCGGCGGTGTCGTGCTGAGCACGACTGCCCCGGAGGTGTTGACCGCGTCTGCCGCTGGGCAAGTCCCCACCCAGATCATGAGCCAGATCACCGCCCAACTCCAGCACCAGATGGACACCCAAATGTTCGCCGGGGTCTCCAGCGCCGCCACCCAGCTTCAGCAGGCCGTCACTCAACTGGAGCAGGCGATGGCGCAAGCCCAAGCGGGTAACCATGCTGGCGGCGCGCCCGCCGGTCAGCCCTCCCAGGGTGGCTCGCAAACCATCCCGACCGCGCTGATCACGGTGACGACCACCGACATCGTTCCACTGTCCAGCGGCGACGCGAACGGTGTGGGCATGGCCACCGCCGGTATCCCGCTCAGCGTTGCCGCGCTGCTCGCTGGCATCCTGATCTCGCTGACCATCAAGGGCACTGGACGCCGCCTGGGTGTCCTGGCCGGCACCGCCATCCTGGGTGGTCTGCTCGCCACACTGGTGTTGGACACCTGGCTGGGCGTCTACCCCGGCAACTTCGGGCTAGTCTTCTGCGGTCTGACCCTGTCGCTGCTGGGCACCGCGGGGCTGTTCGTGGGACTGAACAGCCTGCTCGGCCTGCGCGGCTTCGGTCTGGCTGGGGCGATCACGCTCCTTGCCGCCGTCCCTTGGGCGGCGCTGGCCGTGCCCTACCAGTTCCTGCCCGCCCACCTCGGCGCTATCGGGCAATGGCTCATCCCCGGCGCGACCGGCACCCTAGCCCGCACCCTCGGCTACTTCCCGAACGCCTCGACCACCACCCCGTGGCTCATCCTGGCAGGCTGGGCCGTCATCACCTGCCTACTCATCCTGATCGGACGGCAAGGCAAAACAACGGCCAGCGCGCCAGCGGCTCCGACCATCGACGCAGCCGCAGCCTGAGCCGCGTGAACCGAGGCTGATGCATAGTCAGCCATCGACGCCGTCAGTCATAGTCCGAAGCCAGGGTCACGCCGTTCGGTCGCGGAGCGTTGCGGCGCGGCCCAGTGGGACGCTGGGGATGACTGGAAGGCGCCAGTGCCCGCCACCTCTCGCTTGGCATCGGCATCGGCACGGGCTGCCCTGTTCTGCTCGATGAGTTGGACAGCCTCAACAGGAGGCATGGCACCGAGGCGGGCGAGTTCGAAACGGGCGGCGTCGGCTTGGATGCGCCAGTCATCGGCGTGTTGGGCGGCGGTATGGCTCGGCGTGTGCAGCCTGGCTGCGGAGCCATACACCTTCACGTTGGCTGCCCGTTTCTCGTCGCTTTGCTGGCGGGCGAGTGCCCAGAGGTCTGTTTTCGCCTGGTCGGCCTCGTGTTGGGCGTCGACGACTTGCGGCGTGGTCATGGTGGCTTGGGCGGCGACTGTCCCTGTCCATGATGCCGAGTCGTCGCTGGTCGGGATACTTCCCCAGCGTCGGCACACCTGCGCCAGCATGTCCTGGTAGGTGGCTTGCGCCCTGTCGGCGGCGAGTTGGGCGGTCTTGCGTCCGAACAAGCCAGCGTGCCGGGCAGCATCGTGGGCTGTCTCCATCGCCTGATGGGCGGCGATCATGGTTTGCGCATCAGTGGCGGCCTCGGCGGAGAGATGGCCGAGCACAGCGGTGAAGGTCTGTTCCAGTCGGTTCTGCGCCTCATCAACAATGCCTTGCTGCTGGTCGTGGGCTTGCTGGTGCTGGTCGGCCAGCCGCGCCAAGGCGTCGGCGGCTTGCTGCCAACGCTGGGCGTTCGCGTCAGCCTTCCCGGCCAGGGCGCGCAGCCGCGCGGTTTCCTGGTTGACGATCTGGGCGGCGGGCTCGACCAGTCCTGTGATGTCTTGGATGGCTTGGCGGGTTACGGCGGCCAGTCCACGGTCGGCGCGGTCGCGGCCCATAGCGTCGATGTACTGCTGACGGGCGTCTGCCATGTTCTCCGCGACGATATGGAGCAAGTTCGAGTGGCGGCCTCGGGTCATGCCGACATAGGCGCCTGCCGCATCGAGCGCCTCGGTGAGGATGGTGCGGGAGGCCGGGGTGGTGACGCCTTGGACGCCGTAGGCGGTCGTCGCATACGACAGGTGCGCCCATTGACTCACATAGTCGGCTGGTAGGCGCACCAGGCTCGCCGCAGTGGTGCGGCTGGCATCGGCGGGGCGTGCCCATAGTTGGCCGTCCTGGACGTGTTGGACGGTCCAGGTTTGCCGGTTGGTCACACTCAGGCTGCTGTTGTTGCGGCGGGTTTGGATCAAGTCACCCTTGCCGATGGGTAGGCCGTCGCTACCGGTCACGGTGACGGTGTCGTCCACCAGGCCGGAGGCGACCCGGCGGGCGCGGACGGCCTGGTTGAGCATTGTGGCCTCATCGTTGGTCGACACCGTCACCGTCTCACCGTCAGCAAGGGCGGCGGCGATGTGTTCTTGTTGCTCGTCTTGGCTGGCGTGCAGACGTATCAGGTCGAGCGCGGCCAGTCGTTCGAACACTTGGCCGGGGTTGTCGCGGTCGCGCATGGCGATGGTGAGGGCGGCGTAGGCGGGGTCGGTGAACCGGTGGACCTCGGTCATGTCGAAGGTGCGTCCGCGCACGCTGGCGGCGATGTCGAGGACGCCGCCACGTCCGATGGCGGGCAACTGGGCGCGGTCTCCGACCAGTGCCACGGTGGCTCCAGCTTCGGTGACGAGGGTCAACAGGGCGGTGGTGGTGTCTTGGTCGAGCATTCCGGCTTCGTCCACGATTACCCGCTCACCACGGGCCAATCGCGCCGATTGGGGCGGGCCGTTGAAAACGCGGCCCGTGTAGGGGTCGGTGTCACCGATGGCGAGCCTGGTCCATACCCCGTCGGTGTCCCATCGCCAGCCATGCTGGTGGATCAGGGCGGCGACCGAGGTGGCGGGCACGCCGAGTTCTTGCTGGGCGACTTGGGCGGCGCGCCGGGTCGGTGCCAACACCCGGACCAGCCCGCGTGAACCGTAGTCACGGTCGTGTTGGATCGCCGCGAGTGCGACAGCGAGCATGGAGGTTTTGCCTGAACCTGCCGCGCCTTCCACGATCACCAGCGGATCGCCGGATGCGACGGCGGCAGCAGCCCGCGCCTGCCCGTCATCAAGACCACGCGCGGCGGCCAGCGCCGCCACGTCCGCCAGGGGCAGGTCGCCGGGTGGAACAAGGCTGGTGAGCAGGTCGCGCAGTGTGGTTTCGGCGGCGATCACCCGAGCGTTGGTCAGGTGTGCGACGTGCTCGGGGTGCGGCAAGCCAGCCGGTAGCACCGACACGCACCCGGCCAGTGCCAGGGTGGCGGCCTGGTCGATGAACCTTCGCAGTTCCTCACCGGTCGCTCGGACCCCAGTTTCGGCGACGAGGGCTGCGACGTGTTCTCGTATCTGGTGGGGTGTCCAGGCGGACTGGTCGGAGCCGCACCGGTCCAGGGCGCGGGCGGCGATCTGTTGGGTGCCCAAGGTGCCAAGCGGCACCACCGGCACCGGCCTGGCACGCTTCACTGTCGCCGGGTCGTATCCGGCGGCGCGTAGCTCGGTGATCCATTCGGCCTCACCGGCCAAGGTGGCGGGTTTCTTGCCTGGCCGGTTCTGCGCCCATGCCAGGTGGTGCAGCCGTCCCGAGGTGGTGTGGCTCATCGTCTCGCTGGGATGTGCCTGCTCCCACTCGGAGCGCAACACTGCCAGGTTGGTTTCGACTTGGAGGCCACGTTTCGACATGGCCTGGTTGAACCGCTCCAACTCCAGCACCTCACCCGTCGTCGGATCGAGCGTCAACCCGTGCGCGGCTAGGGTGTCGGCCAGGCCGGGATGGGCAGCGATCACCCCGGTGCCGACGGTCCGGAGTGCGCCTTGTATCTTGAACAAGGCGACACCATCCAGGCCCCGCCAGGCGCCAGCCGCCCAGACCCTCGTGCCGATCTGGAAATGGATGTGCCGGTGCGGGTCACCCGCCCGCGACGTGTGGTGCACAATGCTGACCGTCTGCAACCCCTCCACCGGCACGACCTGCTGCGCGCCGCGCGGCCCGACCCTGGTCGTGGCGTGCAGGGCGAGGTAGCGGCGTATCTGATCGGCGGCGTCGGCCTGCGCGGCATCCAATGCCGCTGACACGTCGGGGTGCAACGCCGCCGCCATCGACAGGGACTTTGGGGCGTTGACGATCATCTCCTGAAACCTCGGCGACCCCTGCTTGCCGTCACCAGGCTTGCGCGGTACCCCCATACGTTCCCCGGTGAGTGGGTGCGTCCAGTCCACCCACGCCGCGTACTGCTCGGGTGCCAGGCTGGCGGTGGCCCGCACGGTGCCGTCTGCACCGCTCAGAGTCCAAGCGGCGAACACCGCGTCACCGTCGAGGTAGTAGTCGTCGGCAGTACTGCGGTCGGCTTCGACGTAGCGGCGGGCGTCAGAGCCGGTGCCGCGAAACGGCCTGACACCACCCTGCATCGCGTCTGCCCTCCCGATCATGACGGCGGGTGCCGTCAGTGGGAAGGTGCGCACGGTCTACCTGGGGTAGATTCCGTCCCTCAAGAACGGATGAACGCCAGGGACGAGGGTTCGAGTGCAGCGGCCACGCCTGACACGATGAGCGAAGGCAGAACCGAATAGGATTCTTCTCATGGATTGGCTAGTCAGTGCTTCGAGCATGGTGGTTGCCTGTATCGCCCTCGTCGTCTCGATACTCTCGTTGGGAACTCAACGTAAACACGACAGATTGTCAGTGAGGCCTATTGCTGACTTTCAGGTGGCGGACGATGGACGAACTGGCAAAACCGTAAGAGTGATTCTGAGAAATGTCGGCCTTGGCCCGATGTTGATCAGCGAGATGTGGTGCGAGTCACGATGCCAGGTGCAGGTGAAGACGGTCATGCCTCACGGAGGCGGAGTAATAACCAAGAGAATCGAGTGCAACGAATCGAACTCTCGATGCTCAAAAAGCCTCTTTGATTTCCTGCCGCAGGGGGAAGACCTGGACTGGTTTACGGATGTGTGGGACCGGGACCTCCACATGCCGAAAGCGATCCTCCCCGGGGAAGGGGTCTGCATATTCGACTTCTCGGAGCAATCTGCCAGCGCCTTTCTGCCTCGAAAGAGGCCGGACTTAGGCGTCGTGGTCTGGGAGTCCATAAGATTAGGCCTGTCAAAAGTAAGCCTTGAGATCGTATTTGAGAACGTCTATGGTGACATATCACGGCTGAAGTTCTCTCTGGCAGACGTATACAACGAACACGATCCCCTAAACTCCAGTTCGTCGGTGCATGATCGTGTACCTGACATCCCACTCATATGAACTCAAAGGCCCATTGTCGGCGCTGTAGGTGGCTGTGCAAGAAAGGCCTTGCTGGGATGTGCCCTTCAGGGAGACCATACGCACCTTGGAATGTGTGGCCCGCCCAGGCTGGGACGGGCTGAGCAGGACTGTGCATCGGAGGGAGCGGGAATGGGTGACGACGATCTGACACCGGATCGGGCGCCGTTGACGGTGCTTGCCGAGCGGTATGAGGCGATCAAACGTGAGGTCGCCTCGGGCTTGCGTGCCCGACAGGAAGCCAGCCGGTTCGGCGGCGAGCCCGCTGGTGACGGTGACGCACCGGCACCGGGCAAGCAGGACGCCCGGAAGATCACGGCTGAGCGGCTCGGCGCGGGCGTGTCGCACACGAGCTTGGAGAAGGTGTTGTGGCTGCGCCATGTTGCCTTCGACGTGGATCGGCGCGCCTCGCTGCGCCGGGAGGCGATGGACGCTTTGGAGGCTGTCGACGGTGGCGAGCCGGTGAACTGGCCCTACCAGCGGATACACACCCTGGTGCTGATCGACGATCTGGAGCAGGCAGCCGCCGACGCCCCCGATGGCAGCGTGGTCAAGATCATGGCGGAACGCCACTTGAAGGCGCTACGTGAGCGCGGCATCTACGGGGTCACCGCCCCGATGAAACGCCAAGCCCGCAAAGCTCTGGCCGACGCACGGCGTCTGGACCAGGAGATTGACGAGACAGGCGTGCGTATCGGGCCAGGCTGGCCGCAGGTGGAGGCGTCTTTGAAACGCCGCCGCCGTGAGGGCAAGGCCGCCTATGACCGGCAGGTCGCCGACCGGCTGAAAGCGATGGCGGAAACCCAGGCTGGCGGCGGCGCAAACCCGTAACCCCTGGTGGCACGGCTTCGCAGATTCGCCGAAACCGTGGGACAAGCCTCGATAGTTTTGCGCCACCGGCCATGCCCAGCCGGGGCCGCGAAACCAGCCCGCCTAGTCTCCAAGGATACCTGGCCGGGCAAGATAGTCCCACCCGTCGTCGGGGTGCCGACGCGCACCTACCGGGCATGACCACCAGCACCATCGAACCTGCCGCCGCCGAGACTGGACACCGCCAGCCGCTGTCTTCTACGCCTGGGGCGCGCCTGGCGGCGGTGTCGCGGGCCGCGCAAGGCCTCGGCGCGACGGTGGGCGATCCGGTGGTGTTGGCCCGGCTGGCCGTCTTGTGTGCCGCGCCCCGGCCGGTGCCAGCCCGTCCACGGTGACGGCCCTGTCTGGGCGCGTTTGAGCGGTGTATCCGAATCATCACCACCGCTGTTCAGGCCCGCCAGACGAACTCGACACGTCGGGCGAGCACGTTGGCTCGGTGGGCGTCGCGGCGGACACGGAACTCCTCGGTGGTCTCGTTGCGGCGTTTCGGGACGGCGGTCAGCATGTCAGCGGGATGGGCGTGGATCAGCACCGCCTCCAGCACGAGGCTGGCGGCCTGGTATTGCCACAACGGGGTACGGCCCGCCCACTGGTCGGCGACCGTCGTCACGTCGATCACCGGCCCAGCATCCGGTGTCGTGGCCTGATAGTCGCGGCGGGTCTTCTCAATCCGGTCGGCGATGCGGGCGCGCTGCCGCACCCACGCTGCCCGGTCGATCAGGCCGTCGTAGTGGTCGTCGTCCAACTGGGCTAACTTCGCCCGGTCCGACTCCAACGCGGCAGCCAAACCCGTCCGCGCCGTCTGGTCCGTGCTGCGGGTGCGCTTGCCGGGGTTGTGGGCGATCTGAGCGAACACAGCCAACACGGCCTGCTCAGTCAGCGCCTCGACCTCCCCGGCGCGGATACCCCTCGTGTATCCGCCCGGCATCGGCGGCACGCACTGATACACCCCGCCCCGATGCGTCATCGCCGTCCCACACTTTGAGCAGCGGATCAAGCCGGTGAACGGATACAGCCGCTTCGACCCGCCTTCATGGAAACTGCTCGCCGCCTTGCGGGCATCCAACACATCCGAGACCTGCTGGAACGTGTCCTCGTCCAGGATCGGCGGCCAGACCGCTTTCGCGAACACCTCCGACGTAGCCGCACGGGTGCCGTCCGGCTGGACCGGACGGTACGTGCGCACCCCTTTGATCGACGGGTTACGCAACATCATCTTCATCGTCTTGTCCGACCACGGGCACCCGTGCGTGGTCAAAATGCCGCGCTGGTTGAAATCCACCTTGATCCGATACAACGACTCACCGGCCAACACCCGCCGGGCGGCTTCTTGCACCAGTTCGGCGCTCTCCGGGTCGACCACCAGCGTCTTGCCCTCCACCCGGTAACCGAACGGCACCCGCCCGCCGTGCCAGGTGCCCTCAATCGCCTGCTGCTTCGACGCCCGCGCCACCCGCCGGGCCGTGTCCGCCGATGACTTGTTCGCCATCGCCACCAACACCCTGGCCATCGCCACGTCCGCATCAGAGTCCAGCTTCAACGAGCCGGTCACCGACCGCACCTGGAACCTGGACAGCACTTTCGCGTCGATCAGGTCTTCCAGGTCGCGCGGGTCCCTGACGGCCCGGTCCAGGTCGTAGGCGATCATCACGTCGGCGTTGCCTTGGGCGAGGAAGCCGAGCATGGCTCGGAACTGTGGGCGCACCACCCTACGCACCCGCTCACCACTGGGAAGGGTGATCGTGCGCTGCTTGAACGCCGACGTGTCATTCTCCCGAAACACTTCCACCACCGTCATACCCTCGCGGTCGGCGTAGGCGCGGCAGTCCGTCTCCTGCCGGTCCACACCCCGCTCCGTGCCCTCCGGATCATCACTGATCCGCACATACACCACCGCCCGCAGAGCGGCGGTCTTCTCCTGCTTGTCGTCCATCAAACTCACCTTTCGTCTATTGACCTAGGTGCGTTTGCAGTACCTCGGCTAGTCCGTGACACGCCATAGAGCGACTCAACCATCTGGACAGGTTTCCTCACGGCTCGGGCTTTCCAGTGGTCTCCCCTAACCGGCACGTTGAATGTCTTCGATCAAGGCATTGATGCGAGGAAGTGTCTTCTTGTCCTGTGTTTGCCACCACATACCAGAATCACAGAAACACTAATGCTGATTTAGCAGACTGACTACTACACGACATACAGGAACAGATCAGGCGATTCCAATGAGTGAGGTCGTGAGCCTCCCACTATTGTCAGTGGCAACCGCCATACTGGTCTCAGACACACCCAAGGAGGCCCGAGGACATGATCAAAGCACCACCGAGCGTCGTCACGCTTTCCACCGCTGAGCGCCTAGTGGAAGCGGTCGCGCAAGAGCTCGTCACCCACCTTCTTTGGCTGTCGAACATCCGTGACCACCCGCTAGACGTCTTTCTTTCTGGCGGACCAGTGGGACTGGGGGCCTTACGGCAGATGCGGACCAACCCACTGATAGGCGAGATTCGATGGAATCTGATTCGATTCTGGTGGTCAGAGGAAAGGTGGCTTCCAAGTGGCCACCCTGATCGTTTCGAACAGGCGGCACGGCAAGCCCTTCTCAACCACATCGATATTCCGGCAGCTAACATCAGGCCTATGCCAGGACCGGACTCCTTCTCGTCAGTCAGACAGGCCGCAGAAGCGTACGAAGCCGAAATGAGAATGTGCCCCCGAAGTTATCCGGCAGCGGTGACCCTACTCGACGTTTCCGAGGACGGACATGTCGCAGGTCTTCACAGGGGCAGTCGAGGACTTCGTGACGATGCTCCGTTGGTCCTACCCAGCCCCGACGGCCTCACCATCACGAAGTCTGCCATCGATTACTCGCAGGAATTGTGGATTATGACGGCGGGATCTGACAAGCGTCAGGCCGTCGCCAGTTTCCTCAAGTACCGCGACCTGTGGTCCCATCGATCATGCAAGGATGTCGGTAACGCGAGGAAGAACGCGGCGTTAGAAAAGGCCGCCCATAAGACTCCGGCAAACCAAATCAGCACGTCACACGCGACGTGGTTCATCGACCAGGCTTCAGTAGCGTGACACCTGGTTCGACCGTCCACACTGACACATCACCTCGGCACATCCACCCGTTGTGTCGTTGATTGGATTCCTTGGCCGTTCGTGGGAGTCGAGCCGGTGAGGGCCCGAGTGTCAGGCGAGTCCACATCAGGCGGGCTCCGACACTGCCATGGCCCAGAGGTTCGAGGTGTCGCTACTGCCTCGGACGGTCACCTCGTCGGTGAACGACATGTTGTACGTGTTCAGAGCTCCCGGGTCGGCGGGGTCCAGGACGCAGGGCTGGTTGAACCACGCGATTCCGGGGATCTCGATGTGGAGGCTTCCGGTTCCATAGCATCGGACGGAGACGGCCAGCCAGTTGGGCGGGGGGTCGAACGGCCCCAGTTGGGCCATGCCACGTTGCGACGACAACTCGCCCAACACGACCGAGTTCCCCGGAGTGCCGCCGGCCGTCAACTCGGTCACGGGGGGAGACGGAGGCGGCGCAGTCGGCGTTGTCGACGTGGTCGGTGGCGCCTCAGGCGGTGACACGGGCGGAGTCGTGCACGACGCCAAGAGCGCCACCGTCAACCCCGCCACAAGCAGTGACGACACCGTAGTCATCGATTTCTTCATATCCCACTCCTTCATCCATGGATCGACGCGTGTGTCGATCTTCGTGCCCCCCAATGGCACGTCCCCTGACACGCACCATAGTCACTACCCATGACACTCGACAGACATCTCACATGATGAGCCGTGCCACCACCACGACACGCCCGCCATATTCGAGATACCTTGCCAGCGCCGTTACTTTACTGTAGCGTAACTTACGGTTCGGTAAGTTACGGAACCGTAAGTTAGGAGAATCATGGTCCACCGCCCCGCGACACCGGCCACTGAGGCCGTACGACACGCCCGCGACTTCCTCATCGCACATGCCACTGACCTCGACGCAGCCCGGGAGGGCTTCCGCTGGCCCGATCTCGCCCAGTTCAACTTCGCCCTGGAATGGTTCGACGTCATCGCGGCCGAGCACCCCGATCGCCCCGCCGTCATGATCGCCGACGAGGCGGGCGTCACCCGCTCCTGGTCGTACGGCGACCTCGCCCAGCGCTCCGACCAGGTGGCCAACTGGCTCACCGGACTGGGGATGAAGCGCGGCGACGCCATGCTCGTCATGCTGCCCAACACCATCGAACTGTGGGAGGTCATGCTCGGCCTGCTGAAAGTGGGCGGCGTCGCCGTGCCGACCTCGATCCTCCTCTCCCCGGGCGATCTGGAGTTCCGCGCGAGCACCAGCCATGCTCGATTCGCGATCGCGCCCTCCACGTACGCACGGCGCTTCGGCACAGTGGGCCGTACGGTCACCATGATCGCGCTGGGCGCCTCCACCCCCGACGGCTGGAACAACTTCGACGATTCCTTCACCTATTCGGACCAGTACGAGCCCGAGCGGCCCACGGACGGCGACGAGACGAGCCTGCTCTATTTCACCTCGGGCACGACCTCGCACCCCAAACTCGTGCGCCACACGCACACCACCTATCCCGTGGGCCACCTGTCCACCCTCTACTGGCTCGGACTGCGCCCCGGCGACATCCATCTGAACATCTCCTCCCCCGGCTGGGCCAAGCACGCCTGGAGCAGTTTCTTCGCGCCCTTCCTCGCCGAAGCCACCGTCTTCATCATGGGGTACGACCGCTTCGACGCGGCGTCGCTGATCGAGACCCTCAACCGCCACCATGTGACCACCTTCTGCGCCCCGCCGACCGTGTGGAGGATGCTCGTACAGACGGATCTGACCGCCGTGACCCACCCGCCCCGGGAGGTCCTGGGCGCCGGAGAAGCCCTCAACCCCGAGATCATCGCGCAGGTGCGCCGGGCGTGGGGCGTGACCATCCGTGACGGGTTCGGCCAGACCGAGATGACGTGCGCGGTCGGGAACACTCCGGGGCAGCCGGTCAAAGCGGGGTCTATGGGCCGCCCGATGCCCGGGTACACCGTGGTCCTCGTCGATCCGGCGACCGGGACGCCGACGACGGGCGAGGGCGAGATCTGCCTGGACCTCACGGCGGCTTATCCGCTGTCCCCCGAGTACGTCGACGACCCCGCCATGACCTCGGCCTCCCGCCACGATGGGTACTACCACACCGGTGACCTGGCCACCTGCGACGAGGAGGGCTACCTGACGTACGTGGGCCGTACCGACGACGTGTTCAAAGCCTCGGGGTACAAGATCTCCCCCTTCGAGTTGGAGTCCATCCTTCTCGAGCACCCCGACGTGACCGAGGTGGCGGTGGTGGCCTCCCCCGATCCGGTGAGAGCCGCCGTCCCGAAGGCGTTCGTGCGCCTGTCCGACCAGGCGTCCGCCCCCGTCCTCGACGTCGCGCGAGGGATCTTCGAGCACGCCCGGCACCGGCTGTCCGGGCACGAAGTGGTCAGGATCGTCGAGTTCGTGACGGAACTGCCGAAGACGATCTCGGGCAAGATCCGACGCGCGGAACTGCGCCAGCAGGAGGCCCTGCGCGTCGAGAGGGACGAGCACTCCGACATGGAGTATCGCGAGAAGGACTTCCGCGCCGGCGGCATCTACGCGATCCACCCGTGACCCGTCTGACCTGACAGGTCCCTGAGCCCGGGCCCAGGGGGCGTCGCGGACGGTCTCCCGTGTCCGCGACGCCTCCTGGACGCCGCCCTGCCCGCCCGCGTCCCCCCTCGGACATCCCGCCCGCGTCCCCCTCGGACACCCCGCCCGCGTCCCCCTCGGACACCCCCACCTCAGACACCCCCACCTCAGACACCCCCGGCACGGACATCCCCCCCTCGGACATCCCCCGGCACGGACACCGCTTCGAGCATCGGAAAACCATTGACACCCCTACCCTCCCCTGATAAGCTCAAACAGAAATCTACGCGCGTAGATTCTGGGTTGTTCAGACCGGAGGCGACGATGCTGGAACACGACACCGCTCATCGAGTGACAGTGGTGGGATCTGTCAATATCGACTCCATCCACCGCGTCGACCACCTCCCCCGCCCCGGCGAGACCGTGTCCGCCACATCGTGGCGGCGTGCTTTGGGAGGCAAGGGCGCCAACCAGGCGGCTGCGGCCGCGAAGATCCACTCCGGCGTCGCCATGATCGCGGCCGTGGGCCTGGACGAACAGGGCCAGTGGGCCGTGGAGCACCTCGTCGGCATGGGCGTGGACACCGCCGGGATCCTCGCCCTGCCCAACGCCCCCACGGGCACCGCCTGTGTGGCGGTCGACCCCACAGGAGAGAACCTGATCATCGTCTCCCCCGGCGCCAACTCCTGCCTCGACGCCTCCTGGGTCGCCGACCACTGGGCGGACACGTCCGTGGTGGTCATGCCCGGAGAGGTGGCCACGCCCCTGATCGACCGCGTCGCCGCCCTCGCCCAGGGCCGTGACCAGCGCTTCGTGTTGAACCTGGCGCCCGTGTCCCCCGTCGCCCGGGCCACCTTGGCCGTGTGCGACCCTCTCGTGGTCAACGAGCTGGAAGCGGGTCTGCTGGCCGACCGGCTCGGCATGGACCCCCCAGATTCGCCGGCCCAGACGGCCGACATGGCGCACGCCTGGGTCGAGCAGGGTCTCGTACGGTCCGTCGTGGTCACCCTCGGATCGGACGGCGCCTTGGGCAGCGCCGCGGAGGGGACCTTCCATTGGCCAGCGCCCCTCGTGAGCGTGGCCGTGGACACCACCGGCGCGGGCGACGCCTGCGTGGGCACCCTCGCCGCCCGCATCGCCGGCGGCGCCGATCTCGTCGACGCCCTCGCCTGGGGAGTGTGCGCCGGAAGCCTGGCCGTCACACGTGCCGGTGCCGCCAGCTCCTATGCCGACGCCGCCGAGGTCGCCCGGGTCCGCGAGACCCTGGGGACGACGCCCGTATGGATCGAGGCCCGTCCATGACCGTCGACCTCGAACGCTCCCCCCGTACCGCCACCCGGGCCGACGTGGCACGTGTGGCCGGAACCTCCCAGGCCGTGGTCAGCTACGTGGTCAACGACGGACCCCGCCGCGTGGCCCCGGCGACTCGCGACCGTGTCCTCGCCGCCATCGAGGAGACCGGGTACAGGCCCAACCAGGTGGCCCGCGCCCTCGCACGCGGACGCTCGTCGGCCGTCGGGTTGATCGTCCCCGACGTGGCCAACCCCTTCTACGCGGCCGTGGCCTCCAGCGTGGAACGGGCCGTGGCCGATACGGGCGCCGTCGTCCTCCTGGGACACTCCGCCGGATCCCAGGAGCGTGAACACGCTCTCCTGGAGGCCTACGCGGACCAAGGCGTGGACACGATCCTCATGGCGCCCAGCGCCGACCAGGTCGACCTCGGGCGCCTGCGCCGACGACCGCCCCACGTCGTCCTCCTCGACCGCGGGGCGGACGCTCCTCTCCCCCGGGTCACCGTCGACCACCAGGAGGCGGCGCGGTTCGCCGTGGCCCACCTCGTCGCGCATGGACGCCAGCGCATCGGGTGCGTGTCGGGTCCGGAGGATCTCGCCGTGGCCCGCCTGCGCCGCCGTGGATGGCGCGACGCCCTCGACCAGGCCGGCCTGCGACCTGGCCCGCACGCGTGCGGCCCGTTCAGCAGGACCGGGGGGTACGACGCGGCGGCCCTCGTCCTGGCCCAGGACCTCGACGCGGTCTTCGTCTCCACGGAGCAACAAGCGGTAGGCGTGTTGCGCCGGGCCGCCGAACTGGGGATCCGTGTCCCCGAGGACCTCGCCCTGTTCACCTTCGACGGCACCGCCGACGCCGAGTTCACCCTCCCCGCCCTGTCGACGATGGCCCAACCCTTCGACGAGATCGCCCGGACGGCCTTGTCGTTGGTCATGAGTGACGAATCGCCCGATCAGGTGGTCCAGCTCGCCTGCTCCGCCCAGATCCGACGATCGTGTGGCTGCCCCGACGGTTAGCCAAAAAAGAAACCAGCCGACGCTTCACTGCCAAGTACCCGCGTCGGCTGGACCCCCTCACAGAAAATAAGGAGGTAGCACACATGCTACAACACACTGATGCGATTCCACGTCAGGAGTCGTCATGGTAGAGGTCATCATCGTGGTCGCCGCGCTCGTCCTGGCCGGCTACCTTCTCTATCGCAAGATCAACGCCACCGTCGCCCTCCTCGGCGTCGGCGTCGTCCTCATGATCGCGGCATGGGCCCTGGGGCACGGAGCGCAGACGTCCGTCAAAGCCCCCTCCACCGGCAACGGCCTCCTCGACCAGTTCGCCTTCGTGGCGGCCATGTTCTCCGACCGGGCGGCCACGATCGGCATGATCATCATGGTCTTGTTCGGTTTCTCCGCCTACATGACCAAGATCGGCGCCAACGCGGCGACGGTCGACCTGCTGACACGGCCCTTGCTCAGGCTGAAGCCCTCGTACCGGTACCTGCTGGTCCCCCTGACGTTCTGGGTGGGCAACCTCATGAGCCTGGTCGTCCCCTCGGCGTCGAGCTTGGCCGTCCTGCTGATGACGACCTTGTTCCCGACGATGGTGGCGGCAGGCCTGTCGCGGCTGACCGCCGCCGCCGTCATCGCGACCACCGCCACGATCATGCCCACGCCTCTGGGGGCCGACAATGTCGCCGCGGCCGCCAAGCTGGGCTTGGACCTCAACCAGTACACCTGGGCGATGCACGCCAAGATCTCCATCCCCGTCCTGGTCCTCATCGGCGTCGTGCACTATTTCTGGCAGCGCTTCCTGGACTCCCGCGACGCCCAGGTGCTCGAGACCGCACAGGCGACCGCCTCGACGTCGGGACACGCCTCAGGCGCCGGAGTCGCCACGCTCACCGGCGGCGCCCCCGCCTCCACGACACGCCCCTCGACCGGCGGGTCGGGCACGGGGGCCTCCGGCGACGCTCGTACTGCCCCCGCGTGGTACTGCGTCTTCCCCTTGCTCCCGCTGGTGCTCGTCCTGGTCCCGTGGCTGCTCGACAAGTGGGGCGGACCTCACCTGTCGATCTCCCTGCTTCCGGTGGTGCTGATCTGTCTGACGGTGACCATCCTGGTGGACATGATCGTCGGCCGCCTGTCGGGGCGCCGCGCCCTCGACGCCCTCGACGACGCCAAGACCTTCGTGACGGGCATGGGCGACGGCATGGCCTCCGTGGTCGGCCTGCTGATCGCGGCCGCCGTCCTGGTCGAGGGAATCCAGAAGCTGGGCGTCATCGACCTGTTGATCCGCACGGCCGAGAACATGCCCGGCGGCGCATGGATCGTCATCGGGGTCTTCGTCGTCATGATGCTCGTCCTGACCCTGCTGACCGGCGGCGTCGCCCCCTTCTACTCCTTCGTGGAAGCCGTGCCCTCCGTGGCGAGCGGTCTGGCCATCAGCGGCGCCTGGCTGACCCTGCCGCTGCAGTTCATCGGCAACCTCATGCGGGCCTGCTCTCCCGTGGCCGCCGTCGTCCTGATCGTGGCGTCCTCGGTGGGAACCTCCCCTCTGCACTTGATCAAACGCACATCCGTGCCGATGATCGTCGGGCTGGTCGCCTCCCTGACCATGACCTGGATCCTGATCTAGAAAGGATGATGACAATGAACACAACACCCGTATGGATGGATTGCGACACCGGCTTCGACGACCTCATGGCCCTGGTCGCCATCGCCAACGAGCCGGCGATCACCCTCGTGGGCGTCTCGACCGTGGTCGGCAACACGTCCCTGGCCAACACCACTCGCAACACCCTGGCGACGGTGGAGCTCTTCGGCATCACGGCCCCGGTCTACGCCGGATGCGCGTCGCCGATGGCCCAGCCTCCGCAGACCATCGAGTCGTTGCTGGGAGCGGACGGCCTGGGCACGATCGACAGACGGCTGCCCGATCCCGTGCGCCGCACCGTCGGACCCCGGCATGGTGTCCAAGCCCTGATCGACTGCTGCCGTCTCACGCAACGCCCGATCACGATCATGGCCACCGGCCCGCTGACCAACCTGGCCCACGCCCTGGCCCTCGCGCCTGACATCGCCACCACGATCGAGCGGGTGGTCGTCATGGGAGGGAGCGCGGACTCCGGCAACCACACCGCCGCGGCGGAGTTCAACGTGTACGCCGACCCGGAGGCCTGGCGGCAGGTCCTGCGCTCCGGCGTGCCGATGGAGATCTTCGGCCTGAACCTGACCCGGCAGGTCCTCATCACACCCGCTGACGAGGACGCCATCCGAGCTGTGGGCACGCCGCTGGCCCACACCATCGCCGACCACCTCGCCTTCTACCTCCGGATCCGTACCAAGGACGAGCCCTCGCCCATGCCCTTGCACGATCCCAGCGTCGCGGCGTACTTGGCCCATCCCGAATGGTTCGAGCTGAAGGACGCCCATGTCGAGGTGGAAGTGGCCGGGACGGTGACACGTGGCGCCACGGTGTGCGAGTTCCGTGTGCCGCGCAAAGCGGCGCCCAACGCCCACGTCGCCGTGTCCGCCCAAGGACGCGCTGTCGTCGACCACATCGTGGGCCGAATGGTGCAGGCCCTGATCGCCGTCGCCTGACCCCGCGTCCACGTGTCGCCCCTCGAATCCTCGGGGGGCGACACGTCTTTATCCACACGTCTTCGTCGACCCGCCGGCGCCCAGGCACGACGTACGATAGACGTATCGCACCCCTGGAGGACACATGACCGACTCTGACCTCGTGCGGCGGGCTCTGGCCTGCGCGCCCACAGACCTGTTCATCGGCGGCGCCTGGCGGCCGGCCATGAACGGGGCGACCTTCCCCGTGACCGATCCCGCGACCGGCGCCCGCATCGCGGACGTGGCCGACGCCGACGCTTCCGACGCCGTCGCGGCCCTCGACGCGGCCTGCGACGCCCAACGCGGGTGGGCGGCCACCAGCGGGCGGGAACGCTCCGAGGTCTTACGACGCGCGTTCGACCTTGTCATCTCCCACACCGAGGAACTGTCGGCCCTCATCACCCTCGAGATGGGCAAGCCACTGGCCGACGCCCGGTCGGAGGTCGTGTACGGCGCGGAGTTCCTGCGCTGGTTCTCCGAGGAGGCCGTCCGTGTGGGCGGACGCACGGCGCCGGCCCCCGAGGGGACCCTGCGCATCCTCACCGCCTCGCGCCCGGTGGGCCCCTGCCTGGCCATCACACCCTGGAACTTCCCCTTGGCCATGGCCACCCGCAAGATCGGCCCGGCGTTGGCCGCCGGATGCACGGTCGTCCTCAAACCCGCGTCCCTCACCCCCCTGACCGCCGCCGCCTTGGTCGACCTGCTGCACCAAGCCCAGGCCCCGGCCGGCGTCGTCAACCTGGTGACCTCCTCCCATGCCGGTCACGTCTGCGGCCCCCTGCTCGCCGACCGACGCCTTCGCAAACTCACCTTCACAGGGTCCACGCCGGTGGGGCGTTCCCTGCTGGCGCAGGCCTCCCACAACGTCCTGCGCTGCTCGATGGAGCTGGGAGGATGCGCCCCCTTCCTCGTCTTCGACGACGCCGACATCGACCAGGCCGTCCGGTGCGCCGTGACGGCCAAGACACGCTCCAACGGGGAGGCCTGCAACGCGGCCAACACGTTCTACGTCCAGCGCGGCGTCGTCGAGGAGTTCACCGACGCCCTCACCCAGGCCTTCGCGCGGCTCACGCTCGGCCCTGGACTGGACCCCGGCGTCGACCTCGGACCTCTCGTCTCGTCCTCCCAGCGCCAGGAGGTGGCGTCGATGGTCGACCAGGCCGTGGCCCAGGGGGCGGTACGGCGCACCGGGGGCGTCGTCCCCGAATCGGACGGGTACTTCTATCCCGCCACCGTGCTGGCCGACGTGCCGCCCGACGCGGCCATCGCCACCAGTGAGATCTTCGGCCCCGTCGCCCCTGTCGTCTCGTTCGACACCGAGGAGGAGGCCGTCCGCCTAGCCGACCGTACCGACTACGGACTGGCCGCGTACCTCCACACCGCCGACCTCTCGCGTGTGGCCAGGATCGCCGAGCGCCTGGAGGTCGGCATGCTCTCGGTCAACACGGGCCCCATCTCGAACGCGGCCGCGCCCTTCGGCGGCATGAAGCACTCGGGCTTGGGCCGCGAGGGCGGGAGCGAGGGGATCGGGGAATATCTGGAATGCCAATACATCGGGCTCCCCCGCTAGGATGACACTCGTGACTGACATGGATGCGCGCACGGCCGACGAGGTGTCCGACCTGTTGGTGGACGTCGCTCGACGAGTGGTCCTCCCCCGGTTCGGCACCCTGCGCGACGACCAAGTCCTCCAGAAACGTCCCGGCGATCTGGTGACCGTCGCGGACCGTGAGGCGGAAGCCGAGATCTCCGCCGCCCTGCGCCTGCTGTCGCCCTCCGCCCTCGTGGTGGGCGAGGAGGAGTCCTTCCTCGATCCGTCCCTGCTGGACAAGCTCGCCGTCGCCGACGAGGCCTGGGTGGTCGACCCCATCGACGGCACCCGCAACTTCACCCGCCACAGCCCCGACTTCGCCCTCATGGTCGCCCACGTGCGCGGAGGGGAGACCGTCGAGGGATGGATCTACCAGCCGATCCACGACGCCATGTACCGCGCCGAACTGGGCGCCGGAGTGCTGTGCAACGGCGAGCCCGTGGCACGCCACGCGGATCGTCCCCGCCTGCTGGGGGCGGCGTACACGCGCCAGAGCGGCCAGCCGGAGCACATCGACCTGCGCCGGTCCTGGGGCGCCTGCGGCATCGACTACCCCAAACTCCTCACCGGGGAGATCGACTTCCTGGCCTACCGCGAAGGACTGCCCTGGGACCACCTGCCCGGCTGCCTCATGGTCACGCAGATGGGAGGTCGTGCCGCGACGCGCGACGGCGTCCCGTACGCCCCCGGGGTCGCCTCGGCGCCCCTGTCCGTGATCCCCGCCGACGAGTGGGACATCGTCCTCGGCGACGTGACCATGGTGTGAGTCCGTCGGATCAGCCCACGGAGCAGATCTGGCCCAAGTTGGTGGTGATGTTCGAGGAGTCCAGCGGAGCGGAAGAGTCCGACGTGGAGGTGTCGGTCGGCGAGGAGCCACTGGGCGACGGATCAGGATTGTCGCTCGCCGGAGGCTGGATGTCGGGCGGAGGGGTCTGGCCCGCGTCGAGGGCTTTGGCCTGGGCGATGGTGTTCGCCACGGTGGCCCGCATCAGGTCGTAATCCGGGTCACCCGGATGGATCAGGGGTGGGGTGAACTCCACGGAGATGATGGGCAGCGTCTTGGCTTTGAGGGCCAGGTCCGTCAGCATGCCGATCTTGGAGGGGGGCACCGAGGTACGGGCCGTCTCTCCCGTGGCCGACATCAGGTCGGTGAACTTGGCGGCCACGGTGGCGGGGTTGAGCTGGTTCAACACGGCGGCCATGACGCACTTCTGTCGCTGCATGCGGTCGAAGTCGGAGGTCCCGGTCCGGGAACGGGCGAACCAGAGCGTCTGGAAGCCGTTGAGGTGCTGGTTCGGCCCGGCCTGGAGCCACACGTTGTTGACCGTGTCCAGGATCACGGGCTCGTTGAGGGTGATCGTCAGGCCGCCCAGGGCGTCGATCAGGTCGACGAACCCCTGCATGTCGATCAGCGCGTAGTAGTTGATCGACAATCCGGTGGCGGCGGACACCCCCTCGATAGTGGCCTGGACGCCCGGGTCGTCGACGCCGGGGTACAGGCTGGCGTTCTGCTCGCCCAGGAGGTAGATGGCGTTGAGCATGCAGTCCTCGGACGCGCAGCCGTACCCGTCCGGGTACAGGGCGTGCAAGGGCGAGGAGTCCGGGAAGGGCACCCACTCCAAGTTGCGCGGCATGCCGAAGATGATGGTGCGTCCCGTGGTGGCGTCGATGCTGAGGACGTTGACAGAGTCGGGACGGATCCCCTCTCGGTCGGATCCCGCGTCGGACCCCAAGAGGAGGATGTTGTACCGGCCGTCGTTGATCGTCGAACTGCCGCCGCCGATGAAGATGTGGGACAGGGCCCCGCCGGTGGCCCATGCCGCGCGGCCGACCCAGACGGTGCCGACGGTGAGGCTGACGGCCAGCACGAGCGCGATGGCGGAGAAGATCGCCCCTTTCTTGCGGCCCATGGAGGCGGGACGAGACATCCACCATGTGTCGAGGGCGAGCAGACCCCAGAAGGCGGCCAGAGCGAAGATGAGGATCGCGACCGTTTGGAGGACCCACCCGTTGCCGATGACCCCGATCATGGTGTTGCGGAAGAGCAGGGTCAGGATCAGGGCGACGACGGCCACCGCCACGAGCACGATCCACAACGACAGGGCGAATCGGCCCAGGCGTCGACGTCCGTGCACAGCTTGCGCCGACCCCGGCAGGATGAGGCCCATGAGCACCAGGGCATACCCGCGCCGTGTCTTCACCACTTCACTGCGGTGGGCGACCCCCAGCACATCTGTCATCGCCGCTCCCATCTCCACGTCACGCACCGTTCCAGTATGATCCACGGTTCAACTCGCCGGTCTCCTGGCGCGCCGAGGACGTGGCGATCCCCGGGGCGAGCAGCCCTCGTCGACGATTCGTCGTCAGTCGCCGTACGCGGTCGGGATGATGGCGCCGGTCTCGTCCACGAAACAGGTGGGGATGGCCGGTTCCCCGCGGCTCATCTTGTACCCGTCCCTGGGCAACTCCGCCCGAGCGGCCTCGTGACGGGCGCGGGCGGCGGCCAGGGGCTCTTCGCCCACGATCTCGCCGTCGCGGATGAGTTCGCGCAACAAGGGACGGTCGCCGGGCGCCATCGCGGGCAGGCCCGACACGCCGATGAGCTCCGCCTCGGCGATACCCGAGGCGTCCCGTCGCCGGACGGCGTACTTACGCCCGCCCATGGTGGTCTTGAACATGGACTTCTTGGCGACGGGCCGCAGCGGGGCGTCCGCGTCGTCCGACTCGGCCCGGGCGACCAGCTTGTAGACCATGGAGCAGGTCGGCGCCCCCGATCCGGTGACCAAGGAGGTGCCGATCCCGTAGCCGTTCACGGGGGCGCCCGACAGCGCCGCCAATTGCCACTCGTCCAGGTCGGAGGTCACGATGATCCGCGTCTGCGTGGCGCCGACCTCATCCAACAGCGCCCGCACATCCCGCGCCGTCGCCCTCAGGTCGCCGGAGTCGATGCGCACCGCCCCCAGACGTCCATCGGTCAGGCGCACGGCCGTGCGGACGGCCTCCTCGATGTCGTAGGTGTCGACGAGCAGCGTGGTGGACTCCCCCAAGGTGTCGAGTTGAGCGCGGAACGCGTCCTCCTCCGTGTCGTGGAGAAGGGTGAAGGAGTGGGCGGCCGTGCCCGAGGTGGGGATGCCGTACGTCCTCCCGGCCTCCATGTTCGACGTGGACGCGAACCCGGCGACGTAGGCCGCACGGGCGGCCGCCACGGCGGCGTGCTCATGGGCGCGGCGCGAGCCCATCTCGATGCACGGGCGGTCCTCCGCCATCATCGTCATCCTCGACGCGGCCGACGCCACCGCCGAGTCGTAGTTGTAGATCGACAAGAGGAGTGTCTCCAGGACGACGGCTTCCGCGAAGGTGGCCTCGACGGTGAGCAGGGGCGATCCGGGGAAGTAGAGCTCCCCCTCGCCGTACCCCCACATGGAGCCGGTGAAACGATAGGTCGCGAGGAACTGCGCCGTGGTGTCGTCCACGATGCCGCGATCGAGCAGGAATGCGATCTCCTCGTCGCCGAAACGGAAGTCCGCGATCGCTTCCAGGGCCCGCCCGACCCCGGCGACCACGCCGTAGCGGCGTCCCGACGGCAGTCGTCGGGCGAACAACTCGAACACCGAGCGTCGACCAGCCATCCCGGACCGGAATGCGGCGCGCACCATGGTCAGTTCGTACTGGTCGGTCAACAGAGCCGTCGAAGAGTGGTTCGTCATGGGTGACAGCCTAGTGGCGGTCCGTACGCGTATGCGACACGACTCATCAGGGTCCGGACATGGAGCGGCGGGGGTTGCGGGGGGAAATTCCGACTTTTTTCCCCGCAATCCCCGCCGACTCTGGTTGGAGACTCCCCGTTACCCCGTGGTCAGCAGGTGGGCAGAGTCAGCCAGTGGCGAGTGCTCGGAGGGCGAGGGTCCCGGCAGAAGAGGGAAGGATTGAAAGGACTCTCAGCACTCCGCTCGCCTTTTAGGGTAAGGCTCCTTGTGGGAAGGAGTGGAAACTATCTGAACCTCGCAGTGCCGTGCGACATGATGAAAGAGCCGTGTGACTGGCTTTCCCAGTACACGTCCGTCGCGTCATGATGCCCATGGTCACTCCCCAGCAAGATAAGTATGTCTACTCGATCCCCTATGACGTCGAATATATCACATATCCCCATCAGTGGGAATACCACTATGATATGAATTCTGGCGACGATATCAATCTCCCACGCCGGGAATCGACAGCGAACGTCGGCACGGCACAGCACCACACGCGGTACGCCGAGTCACACGCGGTACGCAGAGTTCGACGCAGTACGACGAGTCCGACGCAGTACGACGAGTCCGACGCGGTACGACGAGTCCGACGCGATACGCTGAATCCCGGACAGGAACGTCCCCCACCACGCAGAAAGGCCGTCCCATGAGCGAAACACCTGAAGTTGCCATCCTGATGGGCTCCGACTCCGATTGGCCCGTGATGGCCGAGGCCGCGAAAGCCTTGATGGAGTTCGACATCCCCTTCGAGGCTGACGCCATCTCCGCCCATCGCATGCCCGACGACACCCTCGCGTTCGCCCGAGGCGCCCACGAGCGTGGCATCCGGGTCATCATCGCTGGCGCGGGGGGCGCGGCCCACCTCCCCGGAGTCCTCGCCGCGGTCACTCCCCTGCCGGTGATCGGCGTGCCCGTCCCCTTGGCTCAACTCGACGGGATGGACTCTTTGTTGTCGATCGTCCAGATGCCGGCGGGCGTCCCGGTCGCCACAGTGGGCGTGGGCGCCGCGCGGAACGCCGGCTTGCTGGCTGTGCGCATCCTCGCCCAGGGCGACGAGCGCCTCACGGCCAAGGTGGTTCAGTTCCAGGCGTCCTTGCGTGTGGCCGCCCAGGCCAAGGGGGACAAAGTACGCGCCCTGGCCGCCGATCTGCGCGGCGCCTGAGACCCACGCTCACGCGGAACGCTCCGCGCGTTCCCGTGACCCACGCTCACACCCCACGCTCCGCGGGTTCCCGTGACGCGCGATCTCGTGACACGCGGGCCACGAGGGCGAAGATCGGCTTCTCGATCAGCCATTGCCGTGCCAGGTCGAGGACCATGCACGCCAAGAAGACGGTCGCCACGCACAGCGGGGCGTACCAGAAGAACTGCGACCCCTCGCCGAAATGCTCGGCGGGCGCCAGCCTGCTCCAGATGTACGTCCTCATCAGCGGATGCTCGTGGATCAGGTAGATCCCGAACGTGGTGGACGCGATGAGGTTCACCACCGGGTAGGAGCCGATCTTCCACCGCAGGAAGACCAGGAAGGCGCCGAAGGACGCCCCCAAGGTGAATAAACTGTTATAGTCCATGAGCGAGACGTGGAAGATCGTCCCCCAGTACTCGGGCAGCGGGTTGATGGACAAGTACTCGACCAGGCCGACAGGCGCCAGGTAGGACACCACGGCGACGGCCGCCCACACCCATGCGTGGTCCCACACGCGGCCCGGGTAGAGACGGACGTACGCCGCCAAGAAATAGAGGAAGACGAACCACAGCAAGTTGTTCGTGAAGATGTTGTTGTTGACGACGGTCGGCAGGACGCTGCACAGGACCAGCCCGATGACCACCAGGCGGCGATGGTCCCGGCGGCTCATCTGACGGATGAGGGTGTTGAGGAAAGGAGAGACGAGGTACAGCCCGATGTACACGGTCGCGAACCACCACACGAGGGTGAGGAGGGGGAACGCCGCCTCGACGAAGGTGCGCGGCGTGCGGGTCTCGGGGAAGGCGAGCAGGAAGACGACCGCGGTGACGATGGACACCGTCGACGTCTGGACGATGAGCCGGACCACCTTGATCCAGTGGAAGGTCTGGCTCGTGCACAGGAAGTACCCGGAGATCAGCACGTACCCCCCCACGCCGACCTTGCCGCCCATGAGCATCGCGTCGCGGACGACGGAATGCCAAGACGGCATGTCGACGCTCCAGTAGTCGCCGCCGTGGGTGATCATGTGGTGGCCGATGACGAGCACCATCATGAGGATGCGGAATATCTCCAACCCGGACTCGCGTGAGACCACACGATCAGGCGCGGAAGCGCTCTGGGACACGGTGATCGCCACGACACCATCCTCCTTCGCCCTTGCGTGATCTCACCGCCGATTCTCTCACACCGTCGACCGCAGTTCCACGCGAGGCACACGAGGCACGCGCGTCAAGAGCGCCAGGAACGTCAGGAACGTCGCCGAGGCCGCCTGACGGGATGGCGTTCGCCGCCGTCCGCGGGGGCCTGGTTCTCCACGGGCTCCTCGAAGCGGATGTGGCCCGTGCCGTCGCACGCCTCGCAGGTCTTGGTGAACGCCTCGGCCAGGCCGGTCCCCACCTTCTTGCGGGTGAGCTGGACCAGCCCCAACGAGGTCACTTCCGAGACCTGGTGCCGGGTACGGTCGCGACCCAGGCACTCCACCAGACGCCGCAGCAGCAGTTCTCTGTTGGACGGGAGCACCATGTCGATGAAGTCGATGATGATGATCCCGCCGATGTCACGCAGGCGCAGCTGTCGGACGATCTCCTCGGCCGCCTCCAGGTTGTTGGAGGTGACCGTGGCTTCGAGGTTGCCCCCCGAGCCGGTGAACTTGCCGGTGTTGACGTCGATGACGGTCATGGCCTCGGTGCGGTCGATGACCAGAGAGCCGCCGGAGGGCAGGTGGACCTTGCGATCCAGGGCCTTCGCGATCTGCTCGTCGATGCGGTACTGGGCGAACAGGTCGCCGACGTTGCCGTGCTCCCAGCGCGAGATGCGGTCCGCCAGGTGGGGCGCCACGTGCTGGACATAGGCCCCGACGGTCTCGAACGCGTCCTCGACCCCGCCGTTGCCGTCGACGATCAACGAGGTGAAGTCCTCGGTGAACAGGTCGCGCACGATCCGCATGGTCAGGTCGGGCTCGGCGTACAGCAACTGCGGGACCTGCTTGCCACCGGACTTCTTCTCGATGACCTCCCACTGCGCCTTGAGCCGGTTGACGTCGCGCACCAACTCCTCCTCGGAGGCGCCTTCGGCGGCGGTACGGATGACCACGGTCGCGGACTCGTCCACGAGGTCGTCCAGGATCGACTTCAGCCTGTTCCGTTCGGCGTCGCTCAGCTTGCGCGAGATGCCGGAGATGTGGCCCTTGGGGGCGTACACGACGTACCGTCCGGGGATCGAGATATGGGACGTCAGGCGAGCGCCCTTCGCGCCCACAGGGTCCTTGGAGACCTGCACGACCGTCAACTGCCCGGCGGAGAAGACGTCCTCGATCTTGCGATTCTGTCCCTTCTCGCCGAAGGAGTCCCAGTCCACTTCACCGGCGTAGAGCACGGCGTTGCGCCCGCGCCCGATGTCGATGAAGGCGGCTTCCATGCCCGGCAGCACGTTCTGGACCTTGCCCAGATAGATGTTCCCGATCAGGGACGCCGCCGACGCGCGGTCGACGTAATGCTCGACGAGCACGCCGTCCTCGACCACGGCGATCTGGGAGTACTCGGGCTTCTGGCGGATCAGCATCTTGCGCTCGACCGACTCGCGTCGGGCCAGGAACTCCGCCTCGGACAGGATGGGCGCACGCCTGCGGGACGCCGCACGGCCTTCACGACGACGCTGCTTCTTGGCCTCCAGACGGGTCGACCCGTCGATGCCGGTGATGGCGGTGGCCTTCACCTTGCTCGATCGCGGCTCGCGTACTTTGACCACGACCTCCGCGTCTTCGTCGCCAGAATCCTCGACGTCCTCGCCGCGGCGACGGCGACGGCGACGGCGATGCCGGGCCGCGTCCTCGCCGGACTCTTCCGGCTCCTCGCCGGACTCGGCGTCCTCGGACTCGTCAGTGCTCTCTTCGTCGGACTCGTCGGACTCGCCGACCATGGCGCCGTCACGGCGACGCTTGCGCCCTCCGCGGCGACGGCGACGACGACGCGACGGCGAGCCGGGCTCGTCCTCGGACGACTCGTCCCCGTCCTCGGATTCGGCCGAGGAGGCGATGGCGTGGGCCAGGTTGCCCAGCGCTTCCTCGGACCCGTGGTCGACGGCCTGAGCCGGGGTGTGCCGAGTGCGGACGCGCCGCGAGCGGCCCAGGGCGTTGAGCGCCTCGGCGATGGGGTCGACGGCCTGCGCGTCTGCGCCAGCCTCGGACGTGGTGTCCGCATGGTCCCCGGACACGACCGGCGTGTGAGCCTCGCCGGACGTGGGAGACCCATGGTCGGCGGCGGCCTGGTCGACCGGTTCGGCCGCCTTGGCGCGGGGGGTACGTGTCCGTCGCGAGGAGCGTCCGGTGGCGGGCGCCGCCTCGGCGGCGGGCTGGGAGTCGGTGGAGGGTGTCTCGACACCGGGGATCTGGTCGGCCACAGGCGCCGGATGGGCATGGTCCTGGTGATCCTGGTGGTCGTGCGCGGAGTCCGCGGCGGCCTTGGCCCGGCTCGACGAGCGTCGTGTCCCCTTCGGGGCGAAGGAGGACACGTGCTGCTCCTCGACGTCGGCCACTGGCTGACTCGCCGGCGCCGCGTCGTGCGCTGTCGTCGCGTCGTGCGCCGACGCCGCATCGCTCGCCGTGGCAGAGTCGCTCGCCGTGGCGGAAGCGGTCGACCTGGACGAGGTCGTCCGGCGAGTCCGGGTGGTCTTCACCGGGGCCTGCGCGGTCTCAGTCGTGGACGCGTGGTCCACGACAGGTTGCGAGGTCTGGTCTGTGTTTTGGTCATCGAGCATGTTTGCTCCTTACTCACCGGATACGCCGGTGCCCCAAGCGGGCGAACCCGCATATAAGCCTGAAGATCAGCATGAACACCGCCGCGGTCCCACCTAAGAAGAAGGTCGCGGCAGGAGATGTCCCTGCGCAAGGGCCACGGGTTGCGGCCCAATCTTTTCTCCATTATTCCACACGGACCCCAACACCAGAGCGCTCATCCACATGGTGAGTCGCGTTTTCGTGGGATTTTCCCCCCGACAGCAGCGTCGGCGACCCCGTCGACCCCATCGGTCCCGTCTGCCCGATATCGGGCCGATATCTGGCCGGTCAGTGGTTCGGGTACGTCATCTCCCGCACGGCCGCGTACCGCTCCCGCACGCTCGGCTCGTAGGTGGCCGTGTACGTCTGCGACCCCTGGACGGGCCACACCGGGGGCTGATCCCCGCCCCTGAGGACCCACGCCGCCTGTCGGGCCGCTCCGAGGGCCACGAACTCCGCGTCGTCGGGAGTGATGACGTCGCATCCGAAGACGCTGGGCGCGATCCACCGCGTCGCCGGCGATCGGGCGCCGCCGCCGATGAGGAAGACGCGCCGGGCGGCTAGTCCCAGGGCGACCATCGCGTCCAACCCGTCGGCCTGACAGCACAGCAGCCCCTCGATGAAGGCCCGCGCGATGTTGTCCCGTGTGCAGGTGGCGAGCGTCAACCCATGGATCGACGCGGTGGCGTGGGGTTTGTTGGGAGTGCGCTCCCCCTCGAAGTACGGGACGAGGACGACCCCCTCCGCCCCCGGCGCGGCGAGCAGCGCCATGGCCGCCACCTCGTCGTAGGAGACACCCAGCAGATCGGTGGCCGCGTCGACGATCCGTGAGGCGTTGAGCGTGCAGGTCAGGGGCAGGTACGCCCCGGTGGCGTCCGCGAACCCTGACACCAGTCCCGTGGGGTCGGCCATGGGTGTGGGGCTGACGGCGCTGACCACGCCCGAGGTACCCAGGGAGACCGCCACGTCCCCCACACCCAAGCCCAACCCCAGCGCGGCGGCCGCGTTGTCCCCGGCCCCCGGCCCGATCAACGCGCCGTGCGGGGTCCGCGCCACCGTCTCATGAGGCGCCAAGACCCGGGGCACAGTCACCGCGCGCCCCAAGGCCATCTCCAACAGATCCAGGTTGTAGTCGTTCGTCTTCGGCGACCAGTAGCCCGTCCCGGACGCGTCGGAGCGGTCGGTGAACAGGGCGTCCAGGTCTCCGTCCCCCCCGGATGTGGTGGGCCCGTGGCCCGCGAGGCGCCAACTCAGCCAATCGTGGGGCAGGCACACCGCCGCCACCCGGGCGGCGTTCTCCGGCTCGTGGTCTCGCAGCCAGCGCAGCTTGGTCACAGTGAAGGACGGGACGAGCACAGACCCGCAGGCGTCGGCCCACGCCGTCGCGCCCGCGTCCCGGTCCCCGTGGCCCAGTTCCGCGATGAGGTCCTCGCTCGCCTGCGCCGATCGGGTGTCGTTCCACAGCAGCGCCGGGCGCACGACCTCCCCCTCCGCGTCCAGGCACACCATCCCGTGCTGCTGTCCGCCCACGGACACGGCCTCGACGTCGTCCAGCCCTCCGGCCATCTCCAGGGCGATCTGCAGAGCGGCGCACCAGTGATGGGGGTTCACCTCCGTGCCGTCAGGATGGCCGGCCTTGCCGAACCGCACCGGCGTGCCGGTGTCGGCGTCGCAGACGACGACTTTGCACGACTGCGTGGACGTGTCCACCCCCGCGACAAGACTCATGTCATCTCCCGGTCAGAGCCTGGCCCCGAGCACGTACTCGGTCGCGATCTCGTTGAGGCGCACGAACCCGTACCCCCGTTGCGCGAGGAGGTCGGGGTCGACGGCCTCGTACACCGAACGGTCGGCGATGAAGGACTCCAGGGTCTCCCCCTCCGCCAGCGTGGGCTCCGCGAGCCCGATGACGCCCGTGGACACCAGCAGGTCCTTCACCTCGGGGTCCGCACGGAACGCCTGGGCGCGCTCCTTGAGCAGCAGGTACATCGTCATGTTCGCCTGGGCCGACTGCCACACGCCCTCCTCGGACTCCGTGCGACTGGGCTTGTAGTCGAAGTGGCGAGCGCCGGTGTACATCGGCCCCCCGTTGGGGAACCCGTTCTCCAGCAGATCCACCGTGCCGAAGGCGCTCATCAGGTCGCCGTGGCCGAAGACGAGGTCCTGGTCGTACTTGATCGACTTCTGGCCGTTGAGGTCGATGTGGAAGAGCTTGCCGCACCAGAGGGCTTGGGCGATGCCCGCGGTGTAGTTCAGGCACGCCATCTGCTCATGGCCGACTTCGGGGTTCAGCCCGACGATGTCGGCGTTGTCCAGGCGGGCGATGAACCCCAAGGCGTGACCGACGGTGGGCAGCAGGATGTCCCCGCGCGGCTCGTTGGGCTTGGGCTCCAGGGCGATGCGCAACCCGTACCCCTGGGCCTTGATGTACGCGGCGACCGTGTCGATGCCCTCGGCGTACCGGTCGAGGGCCGCGTGGTAGTCCTTGGACGTGTCGTACTCCGCGCCCTCGCGCCCTCCCCACATCACGAAGGTCGTGGCGCCCAGGCGGGCGGCCAGGTCGACGTTGCGCAGGACCTTCCGCAAGCCGTAGCGGCGCACGGCCCGGTCGTTGGACGTGAAGGCGCCGTCTTTGAACACGGGATGGGAGAACGTGTTGGTCGTCACCATCTCGCACACGATCCCCGTCTCGGCGAGGACGGCCTCGAACTCGGCGATGATCCGTTCGCGCTCGGCGTCCGGCGTCCCGAAGGGCACGAGGTCGTCGTCATGGAAGGTGATCCCCCACGCCCCGATCTCGGACAGTTTCCTCACGATGTGCACGGGATCCATCAGGCTGCGGGTCGCTGGGCCGAATTGGTCCCCTGCCGGCCAGTTGACGGTCCACATGCCGAATGAGAAGTGGTCGTCGCGCGTGGGAAGCGGGATAGTCATTGGTGTTCCTCCTTTGGCCCATATGGCGGTCGATGCCACACAAGCCCCCTATTAGTTCTATGATTAAACATATTGATCTTCGATCTATCACGCAAGGGGTTTCTCGATGTTTCTCACACTTGGCACAAACAATCTGTCAACCACGGTGTGTCGGACGGACGCCAAGAGGTTGTGATAGTACTATGATAAGTAATACCTACTGTTGATCGATCTCCGCCCCACTATGAAAGACAGCACTGTGACACGACTCACCCGGCAGCCACGCTTGGCGCCCACGCAATCAATGATGAGAGCCGGACAGCGATCTTTGCGCGATCACAACCTGTGCCTCGCCTTCTCGCACATCTCCTCGGCGGACCCCGACTCCCCTCGCTCTCGCGCCGATCTGGCCGAGATCACCGGTTTGACCAAAGCGACCGTGTCCTCTCTGGTCACCGACTTGCGCGCGGCCGGATTGGTCGCGGAACTCCTGCCGGCCACCCCTCACCGTGTGGGTCGTCCGGCCATACCGCTGGTGGTGGCCTCGGGGACGGTCGCCGCCCTCGGACTGGAGATCAACGTCGACTTCCTCGGCGTGCGTGGGATCGACTTGACCGGCGCCGTCCTGGCCGAGTCCTTCGAGAAGGTGAACCTGCGCCAGTGCGACCCCCAGTACGCCTTCTCCCTCCTCCTGCACAAGGCCTATGACGTGATCACCGAGTTGCTCCACCGGAACGTGCGCCTGATCGGCGCCGGACTGGCTCTGCCCGGGATCGCCGACCACCCGTCCGGGCCCCTGCGTCTGGCGCCGAACCTCGGCTGGCGCGACGTCGACATCCCCCAAGCCATGACGACCTCGTACCAGGCCCTCAAGCGGGAGCTCGGCTCCACGGCCCACAAGAAGACCCTCGACGCCATCCACGCCCTGCTCATCGACACCCTCGTGGTGGACAATGAGGCCAACCTGGCCGCCCGCAGCGAGATCGGAAAACACAAAGACAGTTCCTTCATCTACGTGTCGGGCGAGATCGGCGTGGGCGCCGCGATCGTCGTGGACGGCCACGTCTTCTCCGGCGTCCACGGATGGGCCGGCGAGATCGGGCATGTCGTGGTCGATCCCGACGGACGTCCCTGCGCGTGCGGGTCGACCGGGTGTCTGGAGATGTACGCCGGCAAACGGGCGCTGATGTCCGACGCCGGGCTGGACGGCGACGACGACATCTCCCATCTGCGCGCCGCCTGCTTGGACGGGCAGCCCCAGGCCCGCGAGGCCGTCGACCGGGCCGCCGACGCGCTGGGCATCGCCCTGGCCGACTGCATGAACGTGGTGGACGTCACCAGGGTCGTCCTGGGCGGCAGCTTCGCCGACCTCACCGACCTCTTGCGCGACCATCTGTCGGCGCAATTGTCCTCCCGCGTCCTCGCGTCTCGCTGGGTGAGCGCGGATCTGGAGGTACGCGCATCCGAGTCCGGCGTCTACGCGGCCGCCACCGGCTCGGCCCTGTCCGTGCTGGACAAGGCCGTCAATGATCCGACCTCTCGGCTGTGGAGACGGGAGCACTGACGCCCCCGACGGGTCACTGACCCGCGAGGACCGCCTTGATCGCCGCCTTGGCGGCGTCGACCGTGGACTGGTCGGGGATCATCACGTACAACCGCTGGCCCGGGTAGGAGAAGGTGTACTCAGACCCGTCGGAGCCGTTGACGCTCATCGAGTCCACCGTCCACGTACGGCCCGAGGCCACCTGCTGCCTCACCTGCGCCGCGATCACGTCCTGCGGCATGGAGGTCTGAATCGACCCCTGCACGGCGTCCAGGATGCGGGAGTACCCGAGCAGGACGGACGGATCGGACAGCTTGTGGATGATCCCGGTGATGACGCGCTGCTGGTTCTCGCCGCGGATCCGGTCGCCGGTCGCGAAGTCGTGGCGATCCCGGGAGAAGGCCAGGGCGGCCGCGCCCGTGAGATGGTTCATCCCCTGGTGGAAGGTGTACCCGCCGTAGGAGAAGGCGTACGCGGAGTCCACGTCCACCCCGCCCAGAGCGTCGACGACTGTGACCAGGGAGCTGAAGTTGATCCGCAGGTAGTAGTTGATGGTGGTGTCATAGAGGTCTTCCAACGTGCCCATGGACACGTCGATGCCGTACACCCCGGCATGGGTGAGCTTGTCCTTCAGGCCGGGCCGGTCCCTCAGCTGGACGTAGAAGTCGCGCGGGGTGTTGACCAGGAGGATCTTGCCCGTGGTGGGGTTGACCACGATGAGCTGGTTCACGTCGGAACGGGAGCGAGTGGACACGTTGCCGTACGTGTCGATGCCGCTGACGTAGATGACGAAGGCGTCGCTGGCCGCGGGGGGCGTGGCCGTGGACGGCGGGGCCGTGGAGGCCAGGGCCGAGTCGATCTCGAAGCTGGTGAGGATGGTCAGGGAGGCGTACGTGGCAGGGTCCGCGTCCGACAGGACCTGCATGAACCCGTCTTGGATCACGACGGACGGCAGGGATCCCTGCGCCACCGCCGACGTCAGGTCGACCCAGGAGTCGGCCTGCTCGAAACTCACGTTGACAAGGCTCAGGACCTTGGCCTGCACCGGATCTGAGAGCGGGTCCGCGGCGACCTGTCCCATCTGAGTGCCGGCCAACTGGGAGATGTCGTTGATCCCCGAGGTGGACACGACCACGTCGTAGAGCACCATGTCGGCGGACGGCGCCTGGATCTTATTGGTGAAAGAGAGGAAGTCGGCGCCGACCTTGACGACCCCGAGGTTGCCCACCGCCATGACGATGGCCAGGATGACCGACACCCAGAAGCGCACGGGATGGGACCGAGGGGTGGAGACCAGCAGCAGGGCCGCGACACCGGCGACGACGATCAGGTCGAGCGCGACGGCGAGGACGAAGAGCCCCGTGGGCAGGTACTGGGTCATCGCCAGGACGACGACACCGGCCACGCCGATGAGCACGAGCACGGCCGCGATCACGATGGACGCGATGGCGGGCCGCTTCGTGCGGGCGACGGGCTTGAGGCGATTCTCCGCCGGATCGTCGATCACCTGGTCATCCGACCAGTCATGGGTCCCGAAGGGGTCCTTGTCATCCATAGGCGTCTTCCTCGCATTCTCTCCGCTGACACGCGCTCACGCCCCACGGGCGTTCGCATCGTCGTCATCGACGCTATACCTTACCATTCATGATGTCGGCGACATCCCTGACACTGGGCATGGTGAAGACCTGTTCCAGGGTCACGCGCCGCCCGGTCCCGTCGCACAGGGGGACGCGCCAGTTGGGATACTCGTCCACGGTGCCGGGCTGGTTCTGGGTGCGCCGGTCCCCCACCGCGTCGGTCAGGGCGACGCATCGCAGGTGGGCCGGGGTGCGTGCCAGGAAGCGGTACAGGGCCAGCATCACGACGCGTGGATCGGTCTCGCCGGCCTCCATCAACCCGCGCTCGACGAGCATGTCCATCACGACGGACTGCTCCGCCTTGTCGCGTCCGATCTCCTCGTCCAGGGAACCGCCGATCAAGCCGAGCCGGTGACGCAGGACGACATGGTCGTGGGCGAGATACCCCAGGGTCGGGGGCAGGTCGTGGGTGGTCACCGACCCCAGGCACACGTCACGCCACTCCTCGGGCGCGAGGAAACGCCCGTCGGACCCGTACTCGAACCAGAGGACGGAGGTGCCGAGGATCCCGCGCCGCGCCAGGTAGTCGCGCACCCAGGGCTCCACCGTGCCCAGGTCCTCGCCGATGACGGCCGTTCGCGCCCGGTACGCCTCCAGGGCCAAGATGCCGACGGTGGCCTCGTGGTCGTACCGGATGTAGGCGCCCTCCCCGGCGGTCATGCCCTCGGGGATCCACCACAGGCGGAACAGTCCGAGGATGTGGTCCACGCGCACCGCTCCGGCGTCGTTCAAGATGGTGTGGAACATCGCCCTCAGCGGCGCGTACGCCATCTCGCGCAGACGGTCGGGGCGCCAGGGGGGCTGCCGCCAGTCCTGGCCGGCCTGGTTGTACGAGTCGGGCGGGGCGCCCACGGTGACCCCGGAAGCGAAGACCGACGGCATGGCCCAGGTCTCCTCCCCGGCGGTGTTGACGCCGACCGCCAGGTCGGCCATGACGCCGATCGCCATCCCGACGCCTGTCGCCTTGCGCTGGGCGCGTTTGGCCTGGGAGTCAGCCACCCATTGCAGCCACATCTGGAAGGTGATCTCGCCGGAGTGGTTGAGGGCGAAGTCGCGCACCGCGACCGAGTCTGGGTCGGCGAACTCCACCGGCCAGTCCTTCCACGACTGGCCATGGGCCTCGGTCAGCACGCACCACAGGGCGAAGCGGTGGAGCATAGCGCCCTCGGCGCGCATGTACTCCTCGAACTCCATCTGCCGGGTCGGACGCCGTCCGGCGCGGAAGATCGCCGTGAGGGCCTCCCTCTTGGCCTGCCACACCGGGTCCCTGCGGATCTCCGCGCTGGCGTGGGCCTCGGCGCACGCCTGACGCCTGCACCGGCCCACCTGGTCGCGCACCTCCTGGGAGGCGGTGGCGTACTCTTCGATGGCTTCGGGGCGGATGTAGATGGGGTTGACGTAGCGTCGCGTGGAGGGGAAGTACGGCGAGGGTTGCATCGGCGGGATGACCTCCGCCACGTGGGTCGGGTTGGTGAGGATGAAGTCCGCGCCCAGCTTGGTCTTCGCCCACACGGCCAGGTCGGCCAGGTCGACGAAGTCCCCGACTCCCCACGAGGTCTCCCCGTACACCGAATAGAGCTGGGTCATGAACCCCCATATGCGCCCGTGTCCGGCGTCGGGGATCCCGACCCAGGTGGGGGTGACGATGAAGGGGGTCTGCCAACACTCGTCGTCGCTCTCCAGGAAGAGGGTGTGGTACCCCGGCGCGGCGTCGGTGGGGACGCGGAAGGTGGCCCGCCCGACCCACTCGTCGCCGATCATCCGGTCTGGCACCGTGTTGTCCACCTGGTCGAGGACCGTGGTCGAGCCGTCCTCGAACTGGGCCCACACATGGGCCGGACGACCGGCCCGGACATGGACGTCGATCAGCCGCTCCTGGCCCGCCTCGACGACGACGCAATCGGGCAGGGCTGTTCTCCACGGTTTCTCGTCCGCCTCGATGAACGCGTGGTCGATCCAGTCGGGACGGTCCACGTCGACGCCGACCGCCCTCAGACAGGCGATCAGTGTCGCGGCGCCCGGTTGGTGGTGCTGCCCCTTCCAGTCCCAGAACTCGGTCGAGATGTTGTGCAGTTCCGCCAGACGTGCCAGCCGTGGATCGATGTCCGCCATGAGAATTCCCCTTTTGTGTGTGATGACGCTTGTCATCCCCGGATCAGCGCGGAGGGTTGGACCGTGTGGTTTTCACCATCAGCGTGTTCGCGAACAGGTCGGTCAGCGATTGTTTGCGCCGATGCCACAAGGGCATGAGCACGTTCACGACCTGCCCGATGATGAAGAATCCACCGCCCGTGGAGAGCAGCGTCCAACTGAGCCCCTTGGAGACGGCGCGGAACCAGCCGGGCTTCTCTTCGGTGAAGGTGTAGTCCTTCTGACCCGCCAGGACGCTCATCGGAAGTGGGGCCCGGACAACCTTGACGCCGCAGAGCTTCTGTCCGAGGGTGGCCCCCCAGGTGCCCAGGAAGATGATGCAGTAGACGGCCGTGACCGCCCCGGCGACCAGGAACAACGAGGAGGTGCTGTTCTGGAGCGCGGTGGGAGGGGCGAGAAGCGACGTGTTGCCCGAGGCGAGGGATGTCTGGAAGTCGAGGGCGTACTGCCAGTAGAGCCCCCACCAGGTGCTCAGGAAGTGCGGGGTTCCCACGACGACGAGGACGAGGGTGAGGGCCCAGGCGATGACGGTGTCGACGACCCCGGAGCCGAAGCGCCGCCACCAGCCGGCCAGAGGGAGCGTCAACGCCGGATCGGCCACCGCGGTGGCCGGGCGCTTCGAGACGCCGTCTTTGAGTTCGATGGATTCCGCGTGGCGCACCACTTGGGTCCATCTGCCGCCGTCCCAGTAGCGTTCCATGTGGGGACGCACCGGGTCGGGGTACCAACCTCGAGGAGGCAGGGAGGGATCGGGTGGATTGTTCACCCCACTATTCTGCCAGAGTCCACCACCCTCGATCCGTTTCGCGCCACATCAGACGCACTGTGAGACCCGACTCGGGCATGGCTCGCCGGTGTCGTACACTGAGCCAGAGGCGCCACACCTGACCGGCGCTCCCCCAGCGGAGAAGACGAGGCGGAGAAGACGAGGCCATGACGACGACCACGCGGACACCCGACGAGGAGTCGGTGCGCGCCCACATCGCCACCGCGCGCCGAATCGTCGTGAAGGTCGGCTCGTCGTCGCTCGCGTCGGCGCACGCGGGTCTGGCGATCGACCGTCTCACCGCCATCGTGGACCACCTCGCCGCCCGACAGGCGTCCGGATCTGAGGTCGTGCTGGTCAGTTCGGGGGCCATCGCCGCCGGGTTGGAGCCCCTGGGGTTCACCCATCGTCCCACCGACATCGCCCAACAGCAGGCGGCCGCCGCCGTGGGCCAGGGCCTGCTGATGTCGGCGTACACCCAAGCTTTCGGGCGTCACGACTGCCGCGTCGCCCAGGTGCTTCTCACCACGGAGGACCTGGCGCGCAAGAACAGTTACGGCAACGCCCTGCGCACCTTCGGGGCCCTGACCCGGCTGGGCGTCATCCCGGTGGTCAACGAGAACGACACGGTCGCCACCCAAGAGATCCGGCTGGGCGACAACGACCATCTGGCCGCGTTGGTGGCGGAGTTGGTACGGGCCGACGCGCTCGTCCTGCTCTCCGACGTCGACGGGCTGTACAGCGCTGATCCGCGCGATCCAGACGCCGAGCTCATCTCGTACGTGCCCGCGGACCATGACCTGGTGGTCGACGTGCTGACGCCCGGGGCCTCGGGCGTCGGCAGCGGAGGAATGTCCACGAAAGTGGACGCGGCCCGCCTGGCCACGACCGCCGGCATCCCCGTGATCCTCGCCCGATGGGACCAGGCCGAGGCGGTGCTGTCCGGTCAGAGGGTCGGCACGGTCTTCGCCACCACCGCCAAACGTCTGTCGCGTCGCCACGGATGGCTGGCCCATGCCAGCTCCAGCCAGGGCAGGCTGCACATCGATCAGGGCGCCGTCGAGGCGCTGACCCGCACCGCCGCCTCCCTTCTGGCGGCCGGTGTCGTCTCCGTGGAGGGCCAGTTCCACGCCGGTGATTCGGTGGAGGTGGTGGCCCCCGACGGGCGGATCGTGGCCCGCGGCGAAGTCGGCTTCGACTCCTACGACCTGCCACGCATGGTGGGCCACACCAGCGCCGACCTGGCGTCCGCCCTGGGGACCCAGTACGCACGACCCGTCATCCATCGCGACGACATGGTCCTCCAGCCGTACTCCCATCACAAGGACCACGACGGGTCTGCTGACTGATGAGGTAGGCGGGGGTGGACGTCGTGGATGGCCACCGTGGATGGCCACCGTGCATGGCCATCGCACGTGCCGACCGTGCATACCCATCGTGGACGCTCGTCCACCATGGATGCGGTCTGGATCCGTGAGGCGCTAATCTGTGACCATGAGCACACCAGACTTCATCACCCAGGCGATGCGCGCCCGCCAGGCGAGTTACCAGTTGGCGACGGCGACGCGGGCGGCCAAGGACGCGGCGCTGTATGCGATGGCCGACGCCGTGATGGCGAACGCTCAGGCGATCATGAACGGCAACCACAGGGACATCCGTCGGGTGCTGAGCACGGACATCCCACCGGCCACGCTCGACCGGCTGACCCTGACCCCCGAGCGTCTGGCCGCGATGGCGCAGGGGCTTCGCGACCTGGCCGGGTTGAACGATCCGGTCGGCGAGGTGATCCGTGGATGGCAGATCTCCAACGGCGTCCACATCGACCAGGTGCGGGTGCCCTTCGGAGTCGTCGGCATCATCTACGAGGCGCGTCCCAACGTGACCGCCGACGCGGCTGGCATCTGCCTGAAATCAGGCAACGCCGTCCTGCTTCGCGGGTCGTCGAGCGCCGTGGAGTCCAACCGGGCCATTGTCGCGGCTCTTCGCCAGGGGGTGGAGGCGGCTGGCTTGGACCCCGACGTCATCCACCTGGTCGAGGGCGGGTACGAGGTCACCGACGAGATGATGGCGGCTCGGGAGCTGGTCGACGTGCTGATCCCCCGGGGCGGCGCATCGCTGATCGCGGCGGTGGTGGCGAAGTCGCAGGTCCCGGTCATCGAGACGGGCACCGGCAACTGCCACCTCTTCGTGGACGCCAGCGCCGACGCGGAGATGGCCATCGACATCATCCTCAACGCGAAGACGCAACGCCCGTCGGTGTGCAACGCGCTGGAGACACTGCTCATCCATGAGGACATCGTCGAGTGGTTCCTCCCCCGGGTCATGGACGCCCTGATCGCCGCCGGTGTGGCCGTCCACGGGGACGAGACCTCTCACGGGTTGGATCCGAGGATCGACCTCGTGCCGGCCGACGGCTGGGACGAGGAGGCGTTGAGCCTCGACCTGCGGGTGGCGGTCATGACGGGCCTGGACCAGGCCATCTCCTTCATCCGGACGCACACGTCCGGGCACTCCGAGACCATCATCACCAACGACGTCGGCCACCAACGACGGTTCACCGCCGAGGTCGACACCGCGTGCGTCTTCGTCAACGCGTCCAGTCGTTTCGCGGACGGGGGGGAATTCGGTTTCGGCGCCGAGATCGGGATCTCCACCCAGAAATTGCACGCCCGCGGGCCGATGGGCCTGCCGGAGATGACGTCGTCCAAATACATCGTCACCGGGGACGGTCAGGTGCGCTGATTGGGGGCCGGGGTCAGAGGCCCCGACCGAAGCGGAACTGCTCGTAGTGAAAACTGCGGGCGCCCGCCGCGAGGAGGGGTCTCCGCAGCGACTCACGCATGGGTGCCGGACCACAGAAGAAGACGTCCCCGAGGTCCCCCGCGTCCCCCGCGGCGCTCGTCACCATCTGTGGGGTCACGAATCCGTCGACGGTGTCGTCGACGACGTGGATGACCACACGCTCGGACGCCATCGCGAGAAGCTCATCGCGATAGGCGCACTGGTCCTCCCCATGGAAGGCGTAGAACAGGTGGACCTGGTACGTGTCGGGCACCCCGGCGCGCAGGAAGCTGAGGAAGGGGGTGATGCCGATGCCCCCGGCGATCCAGACCTGGCGCGTGCCCCCAGTGGTGTGGTCGAAACCCCCGTACGCCCGGGACACGCGCATCTCGTCCCCGACCTGGATCTGATCGATGAGACGGGTGGTGTGGTCCCCCAATGCACGCACGCACATCTGGATCTGGCCGTCCTCCCCCGTCCCGGCCAGAGTGAACGGGTGGGAGGGGAAGCCGCGTGCGGGGACGCGGACGAACACGAACTGGCCCGGACGGGACGTGACCGGTGCGCCCCCAGGCCGAGCGGTGATCTCCACGCACCGCGGGGCGACCTCGCGGGTGGCGACCACGGCGTACGCGTGCGACGTACCCGCTCGTTCGAGGAAGAGGAAGCTGTACGCCGCCGAGGCGAGACCCAGGAGAGCCACCACATCCATCCAGATGCTGAGCGGAGTGATTCCGAATGGTGAGAAAGTCGAGGAGCCGTAGTAGTGGACCAGGCCCATGCCGTACGGGACGACCATGAACTTATGGACCAGTTTCCATCGCTGGTAATCCAACTTCGCCCCGAGGAGGGCGATGAGGATGAGCAGGACGAAGACGGCCATCGCGGGACCGCCGATGTGGGCGATCATGGGAAGATCTGTGCCGCGCATGCTCGCGTGGGAGAGCGCCATGAGTCCGATGTGGATGAGGACGAGGGCCAGGGACGTCATGGCCAGCCACTTGTGGAGCACGTACGCTTTGTCCTGCCCACGTACGAGCCGGTCGACCCAGGGGTGGCGGGTGGAGATGAACAGGACGCAAGCCAACCCGACCATCCCACTGGCGGCGAACACCTGGGCGACGCGGTAGGTGGTTTGGATGGTCATGGTGGGCGTCGAGACGGCCCAGGCCGCGACGGTGACGGCCAGGATCGCTCCCAGCACCGTGATCGCTCTTTTCATGGGGTCCCCTTGTCATGCTCGTGGGCGTGCCCCACGGAGGGTCATCTTACGGCACGGCCACGACATGTCGGCCGTGAACCGCCGATGGTTGTTCCGATGAGTACGGGGGTGATGGGACTCCGGTGGGGCGGGTGTCGACGCGGCCACGGGGGCGCGAACTGTCGGTTTTCAGTCCCAAAAGCACGATTCGTGCCCCCACGAAAAACGGGGGGGCGTGAACTGTCGGTTTTCCCGTCTTGGACGACAGTTCGTGCCCCCACGAGACGAGGCGACCCCCACAACAACGAGGCAGACCCGGGGTACGAGATGTCCGTCGTAAGGGGATCCGGCCACGGGGGCGTGAACTGTCGGTTTTCCCGCCTGGGACGACAGTTCGTGCCCCCGCGAAAAACAGGGGGGCGTGAACTGTCGGTTTCCACCGGGAGAATGCACAGTTCGTGCCCCCGCGATATCCGTGGGGGCACGAACTGTCGATCTCTTGTGGTTAGGCGTTTCCGCCGTAGGGTGAGCCGCCGCTCCCCCGCGCTGTGGCTAGGGCGCGTCGGACCTTATCCTCGGTGAGGATGGCTGCGGTGGGGGTGGGTCCGCCTGGGGTGGGTGCCCCGCCGGGGGTGGCTCCACCGCCAGGGCTGGGCGCCCCGCCGGGGGGTGCCACGGTTCCGCCGGTGGGGATGGTGGGCGTGCCGTTGCCGCCGGATCCTCCGTTGCCTCCATTGCCTCCGTTGCCGCCGTTTCCTCCGTTCCCTCCGGTCCCAGATCCCAAGGGGATCGTGATGTCGGTGGGGTTGGAGGTGATGACGAGCCCAATGGTGTCGCCGGTGACGGCCACACTCGTGGTCACACCGCCGTTGGCGATGTCTTCCGCGGTGACGGTGTACACGGCCGTGCAGACCATGGACTGGCCGGCGGGGAGCGTGTCGAGCGGACAGGAGACTTCCCAGGTCCCGGTGCCGGTGGAGTGGACGACGGGGACGATCCCACTGAGCGGGACGGTGCCGTCGTTCGTCACGGTGATCTGGTACCCGATGGGGTCCCCGGCCTTGGTGGGCGGGGGTGTGACCTGGTCGACCTGGACGATGAGCCCGCCGACACCGGTGGTGGTGCACGCGGCGCACTGGTCCGGTGGCGTGGTCGTGTCGGGCCGGTCGGCGACAGGAGTGTCGGCGCTCACCACCGCGTTGAACAGTGGCAGCGGATCGCGTTGCCCGTCTGGGAGGACGGTGGCGGTGTACGTGACGGTCCCGGACGCCCCGGGGGCCAACGTCCCGGTGACGATCAGGTATTGTCCGGCGTACACGCTCGCCCGCAGCCCGCCGGTCGCCGACGGTGTGGACAGGGTCGCGGCGTCCAGCACGGTGCCCAGGTCGTCGAGGTGGTCGACGACAGCCGCCGAACCGCCGGGGTTGGTGATGGTGATGGTGTACGTCAGCACATCCCCGGCGACGACGACGGCCGAGGCCGGGGTGACCGCCTTGGCCACCCTCAGGGGTGTGGCAGGGACGGTGACGACGGTCACAGCCGTGGTCGCGTGGGCGTCCCCAGGTGTGGGGTTGGCCCCTGCTTGAGCCACGGTGGCCCCCACGGTGTAGTTGGCACCAGGAGCCCCGGACGCCCATCCCATGATGTCGTAGGTGACCGACTGGCCCACCGCCAGGTTGCCGATGGTGCAGGTCATGGTCGCCCCAGACTGCACACACGTGCTCGTCGGCGTGGATCCCGGGCTCCAACTCGTCAGGTGGATGGTCGGATCGGTCATCCCATCGGGGATGTCGAAGGTCACCACCACGTGGGTGGCGTCGGCGGGGCCCTTGTTGGTCACGGTTGCGGTCAGCCCGATCTGGGCGCCTGGGTACACCGGGGTCCCTGGGGACGTCCAGGTCACGGCCACGTCGGTGGGTTCGGCGAGGGGGACGGTGACGTCGGTGGGTTCCGAGGTGACGACCAGGCCGGGGGTGTCTCCGGACACGGTGAAGTCGTTGACGAGCTCACCGGTGGCCATGTCCTGCTCGGTGACGGTGTAGGTCGCTGTGCAGACCATGGATTGGCCGGGCAGGAGTGTCCCGATGGGGCAGGACACGTCCCAGGTGCCGGTTCCGGTGGAGTCCACGTGCGGGACGAGCCCGGACAACGGGACGGTGCCGTCGTTGGTGACGGTGATCTCGTACCCGACGGTGTCCCCGGCTTTGCTGGGCGGGGGTGTGACCTGGTTCACCTGGGTGGTGATCCCGGCGACACCGGTGGTGGTGCACGCGGGGCACTGGGTCGGCGGTGTGGTCGTGTCGGGCCGGTCCGCGACCGGCGTGTTGGCGGTGACCACGGCGTTGAACAGTGGCAGCGGGTCGCGTTGCCCGTCCGGGAGGACGGTGGCGGTGTACGTGACCTTCGCCGACGCGCCTGGCGCCAACGTCCCGGTAACGATCAGGTACCGATCCGCGTACACGCTGGCCCGCAGCCCGCCGGTGGCGGTGGGTGTGGACACGGTCGCGGCGTCCACCACGGCGCCGAGGTCGTCGAGGTGGTCCACGACGGCCGGTGAGCCGCCGGGGTTGGCGATCGTGATGGTGTACGTGAGCGTGTCACCTGCGACGACGACAGCCGAGGCCGGTGTGACGGTCTTGGTCACCGTCAGGGGTGTGGCCGGGGGTGTGGTCACGGTCACGGCGGTGGTGGCATGGGAGTCGGCGGGGTTGGGGTTGGTCCCGGTTTGGGTCACGTCGGCCCCCACGGTGTAGCTGGCGCCCGGTTGCCCGGTGGCCCAGGCCACGATGTCGTAGGTGACGGAGTCGCCCACGGGCAGGTTCCCGATAGTGCAGGTCATGGTGGACCCGGATTGCACGCAGGAACTGGTGGGGGTGGTCCCCGAGGTCCAACTGGTCAGGTGGATGGTCGCGTCGGTCATCCCGTCGGGGATGGTGAACGTGACCACCACGTCGGTGGCGTCGGCCGGACCATGGTTGGTGACTTGGGCGGTCAACCCGATCTGGGCGCCCGGATACACCGGGGTGCCCGGGGATGTCCAGGTCACGGCCACGTCGGTGGGTTCGGCCACGGGGACGGTGGTGGTGGACGCCGGTGTGGTCACCGGCTGCCCGTCCACGGTTCCGGTGGCGTGGGTCGTGATGCTGACGTCGCCCGTGGCGAGATCCTCAGGGGTCAGGGTGTACGTGGCGGTGCAGGTCACGGACTCACCCGGGGCCACGGTCGTGGTCGGGCAGGACACCTGGACGGTCCCGGTCCCGGAGGAGTCGACCACCAGGCCGAGGTCCTCGATCGGGGTGGACCCGCTGTTGGTCACGGTGTAGTCCACGGTGATGGTGTCCCCGTTCTGCCCGGTGTGGGTCGGGTCGGTGGCCACGTCGAAACCGGTCACATCCGAGTCGGTGCACGTCGTGCACTGCGCGGGGGGCGTGTCGACAGTCGGCCGGTCGGCGGGGGCCACATCGGCGGTGACAACAGAGTTGAACACCTTGGAGTCCCCACGCTGCCCATCAGGTTTCACGGTCGCCGTGTACGTGACGGTCGCGGTCCCACCACCGGGAATCGTCCCGGTGATGATCAGGTCGCCGCTGGCGAACAGGTTCGCCTGCACGCCGCCTGTGGTCTGGATCCCGGACACGACAGCGTCGTCCAACACGTCAGCCAACGAGTCGGCCATGTCAGCCGCGGCGGGTGTGGACCCGGTGTTCCTCAGCGTGATCGTGTAGGTGAGGACGGCGCCCGCTTCGATGAGCCCACTAGCAGGGGTCACGGTCTTGGTCATGGTGACCACACCAGGCGCCGGTTTGGCGACCACACTGACAGTGGTGGTGGCGTGGGCCTGTGCCGGTGTGGGATTGGCCCCGGTCTGGGTGGCGGTCGCCCCCACGGTGTACGTGGCGCCCGCGGGCCCGGACGCGAAGGCGACCAGGTCGTAGCTGACCGACTGGCCCACCGCGAGATTCCCGACAGGACAGGTGATGGTCGCCCCGGACTGCACACAGGCGCTGGCCGGGGTGGCCCCCGCGCTGGCGCTGGCCAGGTGGACGTTCGCGCCGGTCAGACCGGCGGGGATGGTGAACACCGCGGCCACGTTGGTGGCGTCGGCGGGACCATGGTTGGTGACGGTGGCGGTCAACCCGACTTGGGCGCCCGGGTACACAGCGGTGCCCGGGGTGGTCCAGGCCACGGCCACGTCGGTGGGTTGCACCACCGGGACGGTCGTGGTGGACGCCGGTGTGGTCACCGGCTGCCCGTCCACGGTGCCGGTCGCCTGGGTGGTGATGGTGACATCACCGGCGGCGACATCTTCAGGTGTCAGGGTGTACGTGGCGGTGCAGGTCACGGACTCCCCCGGCGCCACAGTCGTGGTCGGGCAGGTCACCTGGACGGCGCCGGTCCCGGAGGAGTCGGCCACCAACGCGAGGTCGTCGATCGGGGTCGAGCCGGTGTTGGTCACCGTGTACTCCACGGTCACGGTGTCCCCGCTCTGCCCGGTGTGGGCCGGATCCGGGGTCACGTCGATGCCTGTCACATCCGAGTCGGTGCACGTCGTGCACTGCGCGGGGGGGGTGTCGACGGTGGGCCGGTCGGCGGGGGTCACGTCGGCGGTGACAACAGAGTTGAACACCTTGGAGTCCCCACGCTGCCCGTCGGGCTTCACGGTCGCCGTGTACGTGACGGTCGCCGTCCCACCACCCGGGATGGTCCCGGTGATGATCAGGTCGCCGTTGGCGTACAGGGTCGCCTGCACGCCCCCGGTGGTCTGGACACCGGACACCACAGCGTCGTCCAACACGTCGGCCAGGGTGTCGGCCATGTCCGCCACGGCCGGTGTGGACCCGGTGTTCCTCAGCGTGATCGTGTAGGAGAGGACGGCGCCGGCTTCGATGAGCCCACTGGCAGGACTGACGGTCTTGGTCATGGTCACCACACCGGGCGCGGGTTTGGGCACGACGGTGACGGTGGCGGCGGCGTGGGCGTCCGCAGGGGTGGGATTCGCCCCCGTTTGGGTGATGGTGGCGCCCACACTGTAGTCGGCGCCCACCGCCCCGGACGCGGTGGCGATCAGGTCGTAGCTGACCGACTGGCCCACCGCGAGGTCCCCGACAGGACAGGTGATGGTGGACCCGGACTGGGTGCACGCGACAGCCGGGGAGGTCCCCGGGCTGGCGCTCGCCAGGTAGACGGTCGCGCCGACCAACCCGTCGGGGATCTCGAAGGTCACGGCCACGTCGGTGGCGTCCACGGGTCCCTTGTTGGTCACGGTGGCGGTCATCCCGATCTGCGCGCCGGGATACACCTCGGTGTCACTCGTGGCCCAGGTGACGGCCACATCCGTGGGCTGGACCACCGGGACGGTCGTGGTGGACGGAGGTGTGGTCACCGGTTGCCCGTCGACGGTGCCGGTCGCCTGGGTCGTGATGGTCACATCACCGGCGGCGATGTCCTCGGGTGTCAGGGTGTACGTGGCGGTGCAGGTCACGGACTCCCCAGGGGCCACCGTGGTGGTCGGGCAGGTCACCTGGACGGTCCCGGTCCCGGAGGGGTCGACCACCAGGGCGAGGTCCTCGATCGGGGTCGAGCCGGTGTTCGTCACCGTGTAGTCCACGGTGATGGTGTCCCCGCTCTGCCCGGTGTGGGCCGGATCGGTGGCCCCGTCGAAACCGGTCACATCCGAATCCGTGCACGTCGTGCACTGCGCAGGAGGCGTGTCCACGGTCGGCCGGTCGGCGGGGGTCACATCAGCGGTGACAACAGAGTTGAACACCTTGGAGTCCCCGCGCTGCCCGTCGGGCTTCACGGTCGCCGTGTACGTGACGGTGGCGGTCCCACCACCCGGGACGGTCCCGGTGATGATCAGGTCACCACTGGCGTACAGGTTCGCCTGCACGCCACCGGTGGTCTGGACACCGGACACCACCGCGTCGTCGAGCACGTCGGCCAGGGAGTCGACCATGTCCGCCACCGCGGGTGTGGACCCGGTGTTACTCAAGGTGATCGTGAACCCGAGGGTGGCGCCGGCTTCGATGAGCCCACTGGCAGGACTGACGGTCTTGGTCATAGTAATCACACCGGGCGCGGGCTTCGCGACCACGGAGATCACGGCCTGGGAGGAGGTGCTGGCCGGGTTCGGGTCGGCCTCGTCGTGGGTGGCGGTCGCGGTCAGGGTGTACGACGCCCCGGCCGGGGCGGTCATGGTGCCCCCAATGTCATAGGCGACACTTTGGCCCACCCCGAGAGCGCCGACAGGGCACACCAGGGTCGACGCGGTGATCTGGCAGGAGGCCGCCGGGCTGGTCCCCGTGGGGGCCGACGCCAACAGGCCTGTCACCCCGACCAGGCCTGCTGGCAGCGGCAGCGTCACCGTCACATTCGTGGCGGCGGCTGGTCCATTGTTCGTGACCGTGGCGGTCAGACCGACCTGCGCTCCGGGATACACCTGGGTCAGGGCGGGGGTGAGAGCCACGCTCACACTGGTCGCGGTCGCGACGGGCTCGGGCACCGTCTCAGACGTGCACGCCGGGCAGTCCGCGGGTGGGGTGTCCGGTGTCGGACGATCAGCGACCGGGGTGTCTGCGGACACCACGGCGTTGAACAGTTGAGTCCCGGTGCGTTCGCTGACCGGTTTCACCGTCGCGGTATACGTCACGTTCCCGGAGGCGCCAGCGCCCACCGTGCCGGTGATGAGCATGTGGTCGCTGGTGAACACCTGGGCGGTCAGGCCGGGTGTGGTCTGGACGGGGCCAAGGGTGGCGACACCGAGGACGGCACTCAGGTCGTCGACATGGTCCACGACCGCCGGGGCGGCGCCGGGGTTGGTGAAGGTGAGCGTGTAGGTCACCACCGACCCCGTGACGAGCGGATCATCGGGGCTCGTCTGGGTCTTGGTCACGGTCAGCGGTGTGGCAGGCACGCCCACCACCGTGAACACTGTGCTGGCCTGGTCGTTGCCGGGCACCGGGTCGACCCCGGCCTGCGCGGCACGAGCAGTGACCGTCTGAGACGACCCCACCGATCCTGTCACCGTGCCGAGGATGTCATAGGTCACCGACGCGCCCACGGGCAGAGCCCCGACCTGGCAGATCAGTTGCGACCCCGACGAGGCACAGCTGGGCGCACGGGTGGTCCCATCAGTGCTGGACGCCAACACCGCGGTGGCCCCGGTCATCCCTGTGGGCACATCGATGGTGAGCGTGGCTTGGGTGGCGTTGGCCGGGCCGTTGTTGGTCACGGTGGCCGACACCCCGGTCTCAGCACCCGGATACACCTGTGCGCTTGCTGTGGACATGGTCACACCCAGGTCGGCTTCACTGGCCACCGGCACAGCCACACTGGCGGGCTGGGAAGTGACCTGTTGCCCGGCGGCGACACCCGACGCGGTCCATGTGCCGGACACCCGTGGGGTGGTCATGTCTGCCGCCGTGACACTGTAGGTCGCAGTACACGTGGTGGACGCCCCCGGGTCCAAACTGGTCGCCGTGCACACCGGGGCCACAGGGCCTGTCCCCGTGAACCGGACCGGGGCCAAGGCCAGCCCGGTGACCGGCACGGTCCCCTCATTGGTCACGGTGAACTGGTACGTGATCGTGCCACCGGCCTGGGTGACAGAGGTGGGCGTGGCGCTCACACCCAGCCCCAACCCGGTGACCATGGTATCCGTGCACGTGGTGCACTGGTCGGGCGGGGTGGTGGTGTCGGGCCGGTCGGCGACAGGAGTGTCCCCCGCCACCACCGCGTTGAACAACTGGTTGTCACCACGCTGGCCGTCCGGGTTGACCCGCACCTGATACGTCACGGTCGAGGATTGCCCACTGGCCAATGTCCCGGTGATCAACATGTCATCGTTGGCGAGCAAGACAGCGTCCAACCCGGTCCCAGGAGTCAAGGAGACGATGGTCGCGTCGTCCAGGACGCCGGACATGTCGTCCACCTGGTGGACGACGGCGGAGACCAGGCTGGTGTTGGTCAGGGTGACGGTGTAGGTCACGACGGCACCGGCCTGGACCACCGTGTTCGCCGGGTCAGCGGTCTTGGACATCGTGATCCCCGGTGCGGGCGCCGCCACCACCTGGATGTCCACCAGGGAGGTGTTGTTCCCGCTCACCGGGTCGGTGCCAGTCTCGGCGACCTGGGCCGACACCGGGAAGGTGGACCCCACCGGCCCGGTGACCCACCCGATGAGGTCATAGGCCACAGACTGCCCCACACCCAACGAGCCCACCGCACAGGTCATCTGCGTGCCTGTGACCAGGCAACCAGACGCGAGCAGCAAACCCGTGGACGGAGTCGTCGACATCCCCACCACCGAGGTCAACCCGGCGGGGATGGTCCACGTCAAGGTCGCCCCCGACGCTGCGCCGGGACCGTTGTTCGTCACCGTCGCGGTCAACCCGACCTCCCCACCCGGGTAAACCTGGAGGAACGTGGGCGCCACGCTCACCGACAAGTCGGCGACTGGGGCGGCGGACGTGGTGGCGATCTGGGCGGTCACCAGGGTCGAGGACACCTGGGTGGTCCCCACCCCATCGGTGGACTGCGCCACACCCGTGGCGGTCCCGGTGAACACCACCGGTCCGGTGGCGATGTCATTAGCGGTCACCGTGTACGCAGCGGTGCACGACGCTGTCTGACCGGCGTCGATCGTGGTCGGCGCGCACACCCACGACCCGAGGGTCCCGGTCCCAGTGAACGACGTCTGCTGCACGGCGAGGCTGGTGACGGGGGTGGTGCCGGTGTTGGTCGCCTGCACGGTCAGAGTGCTCATCCCCCCGACGATCGCCACGACATCCGGATCGGCGAACGCTGTCGCGCTGAGCCCGGCGACACTGGTGTGCGTGCAGGACTGGCAGTCCTCGGGCGGATTCACGGGGTCGGGGATCTGCGCCGGCGGGGTGTCGGCGACCACGACCGCATTGAACAGCAAGGAATCCCCACGCTGCCCGTCAGGTTTGACCGTCGCCGTATAGGTCACCGTGCCACTGGCACCCGGGGCCAAAGTCCCGGTGACGAACAGGTCACCGGAGGCATACAGGTTCGCGCTGAGCCCGTTCGTGGCGGCCACACCCGACACAGTCGTGTCGTCCAGGATCCCCGTCAGGTCATCCATATAGTCCACCACAGCCGGGCTGGACCCAGGGTTCGTGATCGTGACCGCATACACCAACGTGGCCCCCGCGGCGACCACCGGGTCAGACGGAGACACCGTCTTCGACGTGGTCAACGGCACGCTCGGCGTGGCGACCACCTGCAACACGGCCTGCGTCTGATTATTGCTCATCACCGGATCAGTCTCCTGATGAGTGACGCTCGCGGTGAGAGTACGAGTGGCCGGCGCCGGACCAGCGACCATGCCAAGCAGGTCATAGGACACCGACTCCCCCGGCGCCAACGCCCCGACAGGACACGTGACAGTCGCTCCCGCCACAGTGCACCCCGTGGTGCGCGGCGTGGCGTCCGACGAGGACGCGAACACCCCGGAGACAGAGCTCACCCCTGCGGGCACGGCGATGGTCGCGGTCACACCCGTGGCCGTACCAGGACCCTTGTTGGTCACCGTCGCGGTCACACCGAACTGGGCGTTCGGATACACCTGTGTGCTAGCCGGAGTCAGGGTCACCGCGACGTCCGCGCCCGGATTCACATCCACCACAGCCGTCGCGGGAGTGGATGCCACCGGTGTTGTCCCGGCCATCGCGGTCGCGGTGGCCGTGGAGGCGATCTGCGACAAGCCCAGATCAGCGGTGGTGGTCGTGTACGCACTCTGGCAGGTCATGGACGCCCCGGCGGCCAGGGTCGTGGACGGGCACACCAGCGCCCCCAACGTCCCCGTACCAGTGAACACGGTGGAGGCGACCTGGATCCCAGTCACCGGAATGGTGCCGGTGTTGGTCACCTGATACGTGAACGTCGCCTGCTGGCCCGCGGTCCCCACACTGGTCGGGGACACGGTGGCCACCACACCGATCCCGGCGACCTGGCTGGTCGTGCAGGTGGGGCACTGGTCAGGCGGGGTCTTCGTGTCGGGACGGTCCCCGACGGGCACGTCGGCGGACACCACGTCGTTGAACAGGATCGAGTCCCCGCGCTGCCCGTCCGGCTTCACGGTCATCGGGTACGTCACAGTCAAGGTCGCCCCTGCCGGGACGGTCCCGGTGATGATCATGTCCTGGTTCGCGTACACCATCGCGGTCAACCCGGTGTCCGCGGTGATCGTCCCAATGGTGGCGTCGTCGAGCACGTTGGACAAATCGTCCACATGGTCGACCACCGCAGGGGCTGTGCCTGGGTTCGTGAACGACAGGGTGTACGTGAGCACAGACCCCGACGCCAACACCGCCCCACTAGGGGAAACGGTCTTGGTGATCGTCAGGTCGGGCACAGGCATCGCCACCACGTCCACCCGTGCGGTGGCGGTGTTGTTGCCCGGCACGGTGTCGATCTGGTCGCTGGTGACGCTGGCGGCGACGGTGAACCCCGCCGACGCCGGCCCGGACGCCACACCGGTCAGGTCATAGCTGACTTGCTGGCCCACGCCCAGACCACCGACCAGGCACACCAGTTGCGCGCCCGAGGTGGTGCATGTCGAGGCGGCGGTCGACCCGGCGGGGGCCGACGCCAACGCACCGGTGACCCCGACCCACCCGGTGGGGACGGTGACAGTCAGCGTCACCCCGGAAGCGGTCGTGGGCCCGTTGTTGACCACCGTGGCGGTCAAGGACGTCTCGGCGTTCGGATACACCTGCGTGGACGCCGGTGTCAGGGCGACCCCCAAGTCAGCCTGCGGCGACACAGTCACAGTCACGGTGCTAGTCGGGGACGTGACGGCCTGGGCGCCCACCGACCCCACAGCGGCGACAGTCAGCGACAGTTGAGAACCAGTCAGGTCGGCAGGCGTCACCTGATAAGTGGCGGTGCACACGGTCGAGGCGCCCACAGCCAACGAGGTCACCGGGCACGTGATCCCCGTCAGGGGCGCACTCCCGGTGAACTGCTGCGAGCTCACACCGATCCCGGTCACCGGGACCGACCCGGTATTGGTCACCGCGAACTGATACCCGATCGGGGTCGCGGAGGTGACGGTCGTGGGATCGGCCGTGGCGGTCACAGCCAACCCGGCCACATCAGTGGTCACACAGGTCGGGCAGTCGTCGCCGGGCTCAGGACGCTCCGCCGGGACCGTGTCCGCGACCACGACGTCGTTGAACAGGATAGAGTCCCCGCGCTGACCGTCCGGTTTGAGGGTCGCAGTGTAACTGACAGTCATCACCTGACCAGGGTCGATCGTGCCGGACATCACCAGATCCCCGTTGGGGAACAGGTGCGCCTGCAACCCCGGGCTGGCCTGGATCGACCCCACCACAGCGTCGTCGAGGACGTTGGACACAGTGTCCACATGGTCGATGACCGCCGGGGCCGTCCCGGTGTTCGTGAACGTCAAGGTGTAGGTCAACACGGTTCCCGCAGTCACCACCGACAGGGTCGGCGACACGGACTTGGTCACCTGCAGGTTCGCCGTCGGGACGGCCACGACCTGGACGGTCGCCTGGGCGGTGTCATTGCTGGCGTTGGTGTCGATCTGGTCGCGTGTCACAGCCGCGCTCAGCGTGTACGACGACCCCACGGGTCCCGACGCTTGGGCGAGCAGGTCATAGACCACCGACGCGCCCTGCGGGAGGGCGCCGACGGCGCAGGTCAAGGTCACCCCGCTCAACGAGCACGCCCCGGGGGTCACCCCAGTCGGGGCGGTGGCGAGCGCGCCAGTGGCGTTCAGCACACCAGCAGGGATGGTCACACTCAAGGTCACACCAGTGGCGTCGGTGGGCCCATGGTTGGTCACCGTCGCCGTGAACCCGACCTCCGCGTCCGGATACACCTGCGACTGCGCGCCCACCAAGCTCACTCCCACATCCGTGGTCGGGGAGGTGGACACCGACGCGGTCGCCGGGGCGGACGTCACCTGCTGGCCGGAGACCATGCCACTGGCGGTCACCGTGGACGTGATCCACGCCTGCGTCAAATCCGCGGCGGTGGTCACATAGCTGGTGGTGCACGTGGTCGACGCGCCCACCGCCAGTGTGGTCGTCGGGCAGGACACTGCGGACACGACCCCCGAGCCGGTGAAGTTCGTGCTGGTCACCGACAGGCCGGTCAGGGCCACAGACCCGGTGTTGGTCACCAGGTACGAGAACGTGATCGGGTCACCAGGGGCGGACACCGACGGCACCGACGCGGTGGCGGTCACCGACACCCCGGCCACCTCGGTCGACACACACGTCGGGCAGGACGGCGGGGGGTTGTCCGGGTCAGGACGATCCTCCGGCGGGGTGTCCGCGCTGGTCACGTCATTGAACAGGCGGTTGTCCACCCGCTGCCCGTCAGGCTTCACCGTGACCGAGTACACCACCGTCCCGGTCTGACCCGGATCCAACGACCCGGTGATGATCATGTCCTGATTCGCGTGCAGATACGCGTCCAACCCGGGGCTGGCAGTGACAGTGGAGAAGGAGGCGTTGCCCAACACATGGGACAGATCATCCACATAGTCGACCACACCCGGGGCTGTGCCCGTGTTGGACACCGTGACCGTGTACGTCAACACGGCCCCCGCGAACACGATCCCCGTGGACGGGCTCACCGACTTCGACACCTGGATCTGGGCGGTCGGGACCGCCACCACATCCACAGTGGCTGTGGCCGTGTCATTGCTCGTGTCAGCGTCCACCTCGCCATGGGACACACCAGCGGTGAACGCATGGGTGGTCCCCACGGTCGGGGCGGACCATCCGACCAGGTCGTACACGACCTGCTGCCCGGCGCCCAGGGCGCCGACGGCACACGTCATGGCCGATCCGGCGAGCGTGCAGGCACTCGCCGCGCTCACACCGCCGGAGGAGGACACGAGCGTCCCGGTCAGATTCGTCACACCGGAGGGGATCGGCATGGACACCGTCACACCGGTGGCGGGGTTGGGCCCGTTGTTGACCACGGTCGCGGTCAGGCCGAACTCAGCGGACGGGTACGCCTCCTGGGTCGCGGGGCTGAGGGCGACGCCCACATCCGTGGCCGGTCGCACGCCCACCGTCGCGGTCGACGCCGCGCTGGTCACCTGGACGCTCCCGGCCGTGGCCGTCGCGGTGGCCGTGTTCGACCACCCGGTCCCGGCGATATCCGCGCCCGTGACCATGTACGTGGCTGTGCACGTCACCGACGCGCCCGCCCCCACGGTGGTCATCGGGCAGTTCACGACAGGCGCGGACCCCGCACCCGTGAACGCGGTGTCGGTCACCGACACCCCTGTCAAGGTGACCGTGCCCACATTCGTCACCAGGTAGCTGTACGCCACCGAATCACCCGGCAACCCGACTTGTGTCGGGGTCGCGGTCTTCACAAGGGCGAGGCCGGCCACCTGGGAATCCACACACGTGGGACAATCCGTCGGCGGGGTGTCAGGGTCGGGACGATCACCAGGATCGGTGTCCGCGGAGAACACCGCGTTGAACACCTTCGAATCCCCCCGCTGACCATCCGGTTTGACCGTCACCGTATACGTCACCGTCGCCGACTGCCCCCGCGCCAACGTGCCCGTGATGATCAAATCCTGATTCGCGAACAGAGTGGCCGTGACCGGCCCGGTCGTCGACACCGTCCCGAAGGTCGCGTCGTCCAGCACATTCGACAAGTCGTCCACATGGTCCACCACCGCCGGGTCCAACCCGGCGTTGGTCAACGTCAAGGTGTACGTCAACTGCGCCCCAGCCACCAAAATCGGCGACGTCGGGGACACCGTCTTCGTCACGCTCACAGCCGTCGTCGGGACGGCCACCACGTCGATCGACGCCGACGCCTGGTCGTTCGCAGGAGTCAGATCCACCTCACGATGGGTCACCACACCAGTCAGCGTGTAGATGGTGCCCGCCGGCCCCGGCGCATACCCGATAACGTCATACGCCACACTCGCCCCCGACGGCAAAGTCCCAATCGAACACACCATCTGCGTGCCCGCAACCGTGCACACCGCATCCGGGGCCACCCCACTCGGAGCCGAGTCCAGCAGACCCGTGACACCGGTCAACCCCGTCGGCAACGTCACCGTCAACTTGGTGTCCGTGGACACCTCCGGACCATTGTTGGTTACCGTCGCGGTCACACCCACCTCCCCATTCGGATACACGAAGCTGTCATGAGGACTCATCGCCAACGACACATCCGTCGGCGGCGGAGGCGACACCAACGCGCACGCGGTGTCCTCCGAACCCGCCGGGTTCGGGTCACGCGACGTCGACCCCGCATACGCCGTGTTGCACAACTGCGTCGCGGTCGTGGTCGGATCCACCATCATCGTGATGTCCGCCCACGCCGACCCACCGACCGCCAACGACCCGATCAGACAGATGGCCTGATCGGCGCTCCCGTCCGTCGGACCCGCATTCGTGCACGCCTGACCCGCCTGAGTCGTGCCCGACACGAAGCTCATCCCCGACACAGCCGGGTCGTAGATCGTCACCTGGTTGGCCACGGAGGGCCCATTGTTGGTCACGGTCACCCGGTAGGCCCCGGGGTACCCGGTCACCAACGGGTTCGGTGTGGTCAAGGTCTTGGTCACCGCCAAGTCGGACACCTGTTGGACAGCCACATCCACACTCGCGGTGTTGTTCCCCGAGTTGGTGTCAGTTGTCCCGCTGGTCAGCGACACCGTCGCGGTATGGGTCACCTCGGGCGACCCCGCCGGGATCTGCATGGTGATCGTGCCGGAGACGGCCTCACCGGGGACCATGGCCTGATACCACGGCGCCGCAGGAGACTTCGTGCACGTCAATGTGGACGCCGCCCCGCTCATCGACCACGCGCAATCCCAGCCGGGCACCTGGTAGGAGACAGGGCTGAATCCGGCGGGGAGAGTCGCCACCACCACCGGGTCGTCCGCGATGGACGGACCAGAGTTCACACCGGTCACGGTGTACGTCACCTGCGACCCCGCCGGCGGGGTCGCATTGCCCACCGTCAGAGTGGTGGACAGATCCGCGGCCGCGTCCAGACTCGCGTCCACACTGGCTGTATTGTTCGTGACATCTGGGTCCGCCAAGGCCGCGCTCACGGGGGCCACCGTGGCCGAGTTGGTCAGGGTGCGCGGCAGCGTCGGGTACGTCCCGCACCCCGCCGCGTTCGGGGCGCTCCCCGGATCAGACGGGTCCGACGGAGCGCCGGGCACACATCCCGGCCCCGTCCCCGACGCACGCAAATCCGTGGGCAGAGTCGACCCGACCACTCGGATCACAGCCGACGCGCCCATCGCCAACGCCGGCGCCGGACAGGTCACCACCTCAGCGGTCGTCAACGTCCCCGGCGTGGACACCGTGCACCCCGTCGTCGACGCGGTCGTGTTCAGACTCACCCCCAGCGGCAGCGTGTCCGTCACCGTCGACGCGCCCGCGTCCGACGGTCCGGCGTTGACCACCGTGAGGGTGTAGCCCACGTCCTGACCCGCCATATAGATCGGGTCCCCACCCGCGGTGGTGGCAGTGGTGGAATCCACCGCCATGATCAATTCCAGATCCGCCTGCTGGATCACCGGCGTGGTCACCTGGGCAGAATACGGCCCATCCGACGGTGTCGTCGTCGCCACCGCCGCCGTGTTCGTCACCGTCGGCCCAGCAACACTGGTGTCCATCGTGCCCACGATCGTCACCGTCGCCACCGGGTACGGCCCCGGCGCCAACGTGCCGGGCAGACTCCCCAGCTGGCACGAGATCTGATCCGAGTTCGCCCCGCTGATCGTGCACGTCCCCTGAGTGCTCAACGCGTCCACCGCATGGAACCCACTCGGCAGCGTGTCAGTCACGACCACACCAGTGGCCTGCGCCCACGACTGACCCGAGGCGTACGCGGACGCGTCACGCGTCTGCGTCACATCAATGCTGTACGAGAACCCGGTGCCCGCCACCAATTCACCACTAGGGCCCGCACCCGTCCCAGCCGACTTCGTCACCGTCAAATGCGACTGGCCCGCCGTGATCGACAACGGCACGGACTTGCTCGTCACAGCGCTCGCCGCCTGGGGGGTCGAGGTCCCCACACTCACCGTCGCCGACCCCGTCGTCGGGGCCGCCGCGTCATCCACAGCCACCAACACCGACAACGTCACCGTGTCACCGGGACGCACAGCCGTCCCCGAGGCCCCATTGCTCACATCGCACTGGACCTCCCCCGACACCACCACACACCCCGTGGACGACCATCCCCCACCATTCCAGATCAACACAGGATCACCATCGAAGAACGGCGAGTCGATCAACGGCAGATCATGGTCGACCACCAGGGTCGAATCATACGCCGTCGCCGAACCAGTGTTCGCCACCGTCATCGTCAACCACACGAACGACCCCGCCGCCGCGGAGGTCAACCCGGCGCCCACCGGTGTGGTCGGAGGATTCCCCTGACCGGTGTACGCCTGCCACCACACATCCGTCACCGACAGATTCGCCTGAGCGGACACACGACTGGTCACAGTCGCTGAATTGTTACTTGTTGACGGGTCCAAGATCGATCCCGTCACCGCAGCCGAGGCCGTCACAAACGTCCCATCCACCACATCCGGAGACACCGCCACACTCACCGTGTACGTCCGCGACGCCCCCGACGCCAACGGCGCCGTGTCCGCGCACGTGACGGTGCTGGTGGTCGGCGAGCCGACGCACAAGGAGGTCGTCTGGGAACCAGGCTGGCCAGAGGGGATCAAGGACACCCCCGACGGCAAGTCCACTTCGACGCTCGGAACCGACGCGCTCGGCCCATTATTCGTCACCTGCACCGTGTACGTCGCCGTCTGCCCGGCCAGGAACGGATCCGGAGCAGCCGTGGCGCTGATCGCCAGGTCCGCCTCCGGGTTCCCGCTCATCGTCCACGTCGCCTGATTATTGCCCATGACCGGATCCGGGGTCGTCGACGCCACCGTCATCGTCGCCACCATCGGCGACGCCCCATTCTGGGTCGCGACCAACGGAAGCTTGATCACCACATCATTGGCCGTGCCCACACCCACACTGCCCACAGAACAATTCCACCCCGAATGCGTGGCATCACCCGCGCCCAAAGCCGTGCCACAGGTCACCCCCGAAGGAACCACCGGAGGATTCGCAGGATCAAGGCCCAAACCCAGCGGGATCAACGAGGACACAGTCACACCCTGCGCATCCGACAGCCCGTCGTTATGCACCCGAATCGTGTACACCACCGGATCACCAGTCGCCGGGAACGACGACATCGACGCGGTCGTCGACACCGACACATCCGCCGACGTCGTCAACGGGGTCGACTCCGTCGCCGTGTTATTGCTCGGCACAGGATCCGCCGTCGTCGCCGTCGCCGTGGCGGAGAAGTTCAGATCCGGCCCCGTCGCTTCAGCACGAATGACCCCCGAGATCCACACCGTCGCCGTCGCGCCCTTCGATCCCAGAACCAACGACGCCGGCAAAGCGCCCAGATCACACACAATGGGCCCGTTGTCCGTACACGACCCCCGATCCGTGGAGACCGTCACGTTCGTCAGGTCCGTGAAATACACATTCGTCAGCGACACCCCCGCCGCATCCGACGGACCCCAGTTGCTCACGTCCACCCTGTATGACACCCAACTCCCCGCCACAAGTGGCGACGGGGTCACCGAGACCACCGCCCGCACATCCGCGCTCGGCGCCCCGATCACACCCGTGGACTTGAACGAGTTATTGCTCGTCACCGGGTCAGTGGTGGCGGACGACACACTCGCCGTATGGGAGATACTCGCCCCCGCCGTGGCCGACTGACTCGTCTGAGCCAGAACCGTGAAACTCACCGACGCCCCAGCCGCCAAATTCGTCACCGAGCACGACACATCCGAGGATGTCTGCATGCCGCAGGCAGGGTTCCCCGTCCCCGGGTTCACCGACCAGAACGACACCGCCCCCTCAGAGCCCGGGTCCAGCACATCCGTGACCGTCACCTTCCCAAACACGTCCGACGGCCCATTGTTCGTCGCCGTCACCGTGTACGTCTGCTGCTGACCCGGCACAACCGTCGGCGACGCCGGAGACACCGTCACCGCCAGATCAGCCTCACGCGTCAACGAGATTGTGTCCATGCCCGTGTTGTTGAACACGTCAGGATCGGGGGTGACCGGTTGGTACTGTGCGCCGACCGTCACAGTCCCGAGAGGATCCGGAGTGTTCGACGGCACGTTCCCCGTAAAGACGACGACCGCAGAAGAGCCGACCGGCAAGGAAGGAAGAGAGCATATGGACCCGTTACCAGCTGTCGAGCATGATATCCCTGCAGTGGAACTCGCCATATTCCATGACAAATTCTCCATCTGCCCAGGGGGGACCACGACATTCAGACTGGATGCCGCCGCCGTGCTAGGCCCCGCATTGGCAATCGTCACCGTGGCCGTGATCGTCGACCCCACCGCACTCACCCTCGGAGACAGGACAGTCGTGACCGACACATCAGCCCCAGACGCCTCCGCCACGCCGATCGTCGTTGTAGGCAGCAGATAACTGCCATAGCCATTTCCCGCCTGATAATCGAGTAGTCCAGCACTTGAGATCGTCGATCCCACTGCCGACGGGAGCACCTTCACCTGATACGAGTACCCCACCGAACCATTATTGGCATTAATCTGCCCGCCTCGAGAGGCGTTAGCCCCCGCTCCCAAGTTGACGTGTACCTCGTCGTTATACATGTAACCCTGATCGTCACCACGCGCATCCGACAACTGGACCGATGGATTACCGAGACTATCGGTCAAATACAACGACCCCGGCACATATTCCGTCCCCGCCGGAATCGGATCAGACGCGACGGAATAGTAAGCTATGGCGGACCCAGTATTATTTACTCTTATGTTATATCGAAGAACATCACCCGGTTGCGCAGGATTGTGCCCATTCAGATCCGTGACCGTCTTCGTCGACGTCGTGAAATTTGCATTAGCCCGCTCAATCGCCACCCCCACCACACCAAGGTAATAGTCGTCCACAGTGGTATGAAACCAAAGGTATGGGTTTGGAAAATTATCCCCAGAAACGATCAGGTTAGACACATCCACATTCTTAATGTCAAATCCCGACGTATCCACATATGCTGGATCACGAGTCGTGACAATATGTCCAAAGTTATCCAGTCTGCTATTGAAGAAGTCCCAAGATGGTGATAGATCAGTCGCCACCTGGTAATAATTGAACTCGACCGAATCAGCTTCGTCGTAGTCGCCACCATATGCCACCATTGATATTTGTGCATTTACCATGCTCAATCCGGTGGTGTCTATGTCAGGAAGCATCCAACCGGTTGCGTCGTTACCCATATACCGATAGCCATCATAAACAGCCAGATTCCGCATAGGCATGCCTGGAGCGGAATAGACCACTGTCAGAGACCACCCCGCAAACGCCTGGGATTCGCCATCATCTGCGGCGACATTCGCCACCCAGTAATCCCCGCTCCCCCCGATCGCCACCTGCGACGTCACGTCCGCATATCGCTGATAGGAAAATGCGCCTCCAAATGCCGCGTTAGGATCCGCACTCGCGAATACTTTCTCATACTGGTAGTCCGTAGGCGTCTTGAAGGCGATTTCATCTTTGAGCCCATAATTCGGCGGGTTCGAATAGAGATAGCCCCCCCAATATAGGCCGGCCCACAGGACGGTCGCACCAGCAGGCAATGACAGAGTCGACATGGATGAATCGAAGGTCGATGGATTGTTATCCGCATCGACATAGCGCCTATTGAACTCGCCGCTGCGTGCCACGTACGTCCCGTCCTGCACGTAGGCGCAGAACGGGTCCGCATTATCGCAAGTCATTAAGGTATTGCCGATAGTCGTCATCGACCCCGTGGCGATCGTGTCGTATCGCGGTTCCATCGGAAATTCGGAATCCGCCTGTGCCTTCGTCACAGGCAACACGCTCACCAGTGCTGCCATCAGTACGACGCTTGTTCCCCCAGCGACAAATTTCTTGAACATTCCACCCATGATGACCTCCGCAGCATCAGCGAGTCTCCCCGAATTTGATATCCATTCTATATCCGCTGACTGGAGAGAGCTATCACTTATTTTCGCAGTGATGACGGCTAGGCGAGTGAGGAAGTATTCGCTGGGAGCCACAGCGTCGAATCCCCCCGGACACACCGGGGGGATTCAGGGACGCGTGGCGGTTATCAGGCGCGGCCGCCCCGGGTCGTGACGTGGGTGCGTCGGGTGGCGCCAGTGGTGAGGATGGCGGCGTCGGGACCGGCCCCCGTGGGGGTCGGGGCCGTGCCTCCGCTGGCCACCGTGCCGCCCGTGGGGATGGTGGGTGCGCCAGTCCCGCCGGTTCCACCGTTCCCGCCGTTTCCACCGTTGCCGCCGGTTCCAGATCCGAGCGGGACGGTGATGTCGGTGGGGGTGGAGGTGATGACGAGGTCGATGGCGTCGCCGGTGACGGTGATGTTGGTGGTCACTCCGCCGTTGGCGATGTCTTGTTCAGTGACGGTGTAGGTGGCTGTGCAGACCATGGACTGTCCCGGAGGCAGCGTGTCGAGGGGGCAGGAGACCTGCCACTCACCTGTGCCCGTGGAGTCCACCACGGGGACGATCCCACTGAGCGGCACGGTGCCGTCGTTCGTCACGGTGATCTGATACCCGATGGGGTCCCCGGCCTTGGTGGGCGGGGGTGTGACCTGATCCACCTGGACGATCAGTCCCCCGACGCCGGTGGTCGTGCACGCCGCGCACTGATCGGGCGGTGTGGTCGTGTCGGGCCGGTCGGCGACCGGGGTGTTGGCGGCGACAACGGCGTTGAACAGGGGCAGGGAGTCGCGTTGCCCATCGGGCAAGACAGTGGCGGTGTACGTGACTGTCGCGGACGCTCCTGGCGCCAACGTCCCGGTGATGATCAGATACCGCCCGGCGTACAGGTTCGCCTTCAGCGTGCCGGTGGCGGTGGGCGTGGACACAGTCGCGGCGTCCAGCACGGTGGCGAGGTCGTCGAGGTGATCCACGACCGCTGGCACGGCCTCGGGGTTGGTGATGGTGATCGTGTACGTCAACTGGTCCCCGGCTTTCACCACGGGCGAGGCAGGGGTGACGGTCTTGGTCACACCCAGGGGTGTGGCCGGGACGGTGACGACGGTCACAGCCGTGGTCGCGTGGGCGTCCCCAGGTATGGGGTTGGCCCCCGCCTGAGCCACGGTGGCCCCCACGGTGTAGCTGGCGCCAGGAGCCCCCGACGCCCATCCCACGATGTCGTACGTGACCCACTGGCCCACACCCAGGTTCCCGATGGCACAGGTCATGGTCGCCCCGGACTGGGTGCAGGTGCTCGTCGGAGAGGTCCCTGGACTGGAACCCGTCAGATGGATGGTCGCGCCGGTCATGCCGTCGGGGATGTCGAAGGTCACAGTCACATGGGTGGCGTCCGCGGGGCCTTTGTTGGTGACGGTGGCGGTCAACCCGAACTGGGCGCCCGGGTACACCGGGGTGCCCCCGGACGTCCACGTCACAGCCACATCCGTGGGCTCGGCCAGCGGCACGGTGATGTCCGTGGGCGTGGAACTGACGACGAGGCCGGGGGTGTCCCCGGAGACGGAGACGTTGTTCGTCACGTCGCCGGTGGCCATGTCGTGTTCGGTGACGGTGTAGACGGCTGTGCAGACCATCGACTGACCCGGCATCAGCGTGCCGATCGGACACGAGGTCGTCCACTGACCGGTTCCGGTGGAGTCCACATGAGGGGTGAGCCCGGACAACGGCACGGTTCCGTCGTTCGTCACGGTGATCTCGTACCCGATGGGGTCCCCGGCCTTGGTGGGCGGGGGTGTGACCATGTCCACCTGGGTGGTGATCCCGGCCACACCAGTGGTGGTGCATGCCGGGCACTGGGCTGGCGGCGTGGTCGTGTCGGGCCGGTCGGCGACCGGGGTGTTGGCGGCGACCACGGCGTTGAACAGCGGCAAGGAGTCACGCTGCCCGTCCGGCAGGACGGTGGCGGCGTACGTGACCGTCGCCGACGCGCCGGGCGCCAGGGTCCCCGTCACGATCAGGTAGCGGCCGGCGTACACGCTCGCGCGCAGCGCGCCCGTCGCCACCGGCGCGGAGACGGTCGCGGCGTCCAGCACGGTGGCGAGGTCGTCGAGGTGATCCACGACAGCGGGCACAGAGCCGGGGTTGGCGATGGTGATGGTGTACGTCAGGCGGTCCCCGGCTTTCACCACGGCCGACGCCGGGGTGACCGTCTTCGCCACGCTCAAGGGCGTGGTCGGGGGGGCGACGACGGTGACGTCCGTGGTGGCGTGGGCATCCGCTGGTGTGGAGGCGCCCCCGGTGTGGGACACAGTGGCCCCCACGGCGTAGTCGGCGCCCGCCGACCCGGACGCCCATGCCACGATGTCGTAGCTGACCGACTGGCCCACCGCCAGGTTTCCGATGGTGCAGGTGAAGGTGGCCCCGGTCTGGACGCAGGAACTCTCCGGCGTCGTCCCGGCGCTGGCCCCAGCCAGGTGGATGGTCGCGCCGGTCATGCCGGCGGGGATGTCGAAGGTCACGGTCACGTCGGTGGCGTCCGTCGGTCCATAGTTGACCACCTGGGCGGTCAACCCGATCTGGGCGCCCGGATACACCGGTGTGCCCCCGGACGTCCAGGTCACAGCCACGTCGGTGGGCTCGGCCACCGGCACGGTCGTGGTGGACGGGGGCGTGGTCACGGGTTGCCCGTCGACGGTGCCCGTCGCCTGGGTGGTGATCGTCACATCACCGGCGGCGATGTCCTCGGGTGTGAGGGTGTACGTCGCCGTGCAGGTCACGGACTCCCCCGGCGCCACGGTCGTGGTCGGGCAGCTCAGCTCGATGGTGCCTGTGCCGGACGCGTCGACCACCTCGAGGGCGAGGTCCTCGATGGGCGTGGACCCGGTGTTGGTCACCGTGTACTCCACAGTGACGGTGTCCCCGTTCTGCCCGGTGTGGGTCGGATCGGTGGCCACGTCGAAACCGGTCACATCCGAATCCGTGCAGGTCGTGCACTGCGCGGGGGGCGTGTCCACGGTCGGCCGGTCGGCCGGGGCGACGTCGGCGGTGACAACAGAGTTGAACACCTTCGAATCGCCACGCTGCCCATCGGGTTTGACGGTCACCGTGTACGTCACCGTCGCCGTCCCGCCTCCGGGGACAGTCCCGGTGATGATCAGGTCCTGGTTGGCGTACAGGGTCGCCTGCACGCCCCCGGTGGTCTGGACACCGGACACCACCGCGTCGTCCAACACGTCGGCCAACGAGTCGGCCATGTCCGCCACGGCGGGCGTGCTGCCCGTGTTCTTCAGTGTGATCGTGTAGGAGAGGACGGTGCCGGCTTCGATGAGCCCACTGGCAGGACTGACGGTCTTGGTCATGGTCACCACACCAGGCGCCGGTTTGGCGACCACGGTGACGGCCGTGGTGGCGTGGGCGTCCGCCGGTGTGGGGTTAGCCCCGGTCTGGGTGATGGTGGCGCCCACGCTGTAGTCGGCGCCCACCGCCCCGGATGCGGTGGCGATCAGGTCGTAGCTGACCGACTGGCCCACCGCGAGGTCCCCGATGGGACAGGTGATGGTGGACCCGGACTGGGTGCACGCCGTGGCCGGGGTGGTCCCCGGGCTGGCGCTCGCCAGGTAGACGGTCGCGCCGACCATGCCGGCGGGGATGTCGAAGGTCACGGCCACGTCGGTGGCGTCCACGGGTCCCTTGTTGGTGACAGTGGCGGTCAACCCGAACTGGGCGCCCGGGTACACCGGTGTCCCCGGTGACGTCCACGTGACGGCCACGTCGGTGGGTTGGACCACCGGCACGGTCGTGGTGGACGGAGGTGTGGTCACGGGTTGCCCGTCGACGGTGCCCGTCGCCTGGGTGGTGATGGTCACTTCACCGGCGGCGAGATCCTCAGGGGTCAGGGTGTACGTGGCGGTGCAGGTCACCGACTCCCCCGGCGCGACCGTCGTGGTCGGGCAGGACACCTGGACGGTCCCGGTCCCGGACGCGTCGGCCTGAAGGGCCAAGTCCTCGATCGGGGTCGAGCCGGTGTTGGTCACGGTGTAGTCCACAGTGACGGTGTCCCCGCTCTGCCCCGTGTGGGCCGGATCCGGGGCCCCGTCGAAACCTGTCACATCCGAGTCGGTGCAGGTGGTGCACTGCGCGGGGGGCGTGTCCACGGTCGGCCGGTCGGCGGGGGTCACATCAGCGGTGACAACAGAGTTGAACACCTTCGAATCACCCCGCTGCCCATCAGGCTTCACCGTGGCGACGTACGTCACCGTCGCCGTCCCACCACCGGGAATAGTCCCGGTGATGATCAGGTCGCCGGTGGCGTACAGGGCCGCCTGCACGCCACCGGTGGTCTGGATCCCGGACACCACGGCGTCGTCGAGCACGTCGGCCAGGGAGTCGACCATGTCGGCCACCGCGGGTGTGGACCCGGTGTTGCTCAAGGTGATCGTGTAGGTGAGGGTCGCGCCGGCTTCGATGAGCCCACTGGCAGGGGTCACCGTCTTGGTCATCGTGACCACGCCGGGGTCGGGTTTGGCGACCACAGTGATCACAGCTTGGGCCGAACTGGTGGCCGGGTTCGGGTCGGTCTCGTCGTGGGTGGCGGTGGCGGTCAGGGTGTACGACGCCCCAGCGGGCGCGGACATCGTGCCCACCACATCGTAACTGACCGACTGGCCCACACCGAGGTTCCCGACAGGGCACACGAGGTCCGTCTGGGTGATTTGGCAGGCGGTCGCCGGGCTGGTCCCCGAAGGGGCCGACGCCAACAGGCCTGTCACCCCGACCAGGCCTGCTGGCAGCGGCAGCGTCACCGTCACATCCGTGGCGGCGGCTGGTCCATTATTCGTGACCGTGGCGGTCAGACCGACCTGCGCCCCGGGATACACCTGGGTCAGGGCGGGGGTCAGGGCCACCGTCACATCCGTGGATGTGGTGGTGACCGGTTCGGGCACCGTGTCAGACGTGCACGCCGGGCATTGGGCCGGCGGGGTGTCCGGTGTCGGACGATCAGCGACCGGGGTGTCCGCGGACACCACGGCGTTGAACAACTGGGTCCCGGTGCGCTCACTGACCGGTTTCACCGTGGCCGTGTAGGTCACGTTCCCGGAGGCTCCAGCGCCCACGGTGCCGGTGATCAGCATGTGGTCGCTGGTGAACACCTGGGCGGTCAGCCCGGGTGTGGTCTGGACCGGGCCGAGGCTGGCCACACCGAGGACGGTGCTCAGGTCGTCGACATGGTCCACGACCGCCGGGCTGGCCCCGGGGTTGGTGAAGGTCAGGGTGTAGGTCACCACCGACCCCGTGACGAGCGGATCGTCGGGGCTCGTCTGGGTCTTGGTCACGGTCAGCGGTGTGGCAGGCACGGCCACCACGGTGAACGCTGTGCTGGCCTGGTCGTTGCCGGGCACCGGGTCGACCCCGGCCTGCGCGGCACGGGCGGTGACGGTGGGGGTGGACCCCACCGGGGCTGTCACTGTGCCGAGGATGTCGTAGGTGACCGACGCCCCGACGGGCAGGGCGCCCACCTGGCAGATCAGTTGCGACCCTGACGAGGCGCAGCTGGGCGCACGGGTGGCGCCATCAGTGCTGGACGCCAACACCGCGGTGGCCCCGGTCATCCCTGTGGGAACATCGATGGTCACCGTGGCCTGGGTGGCGTTGGCCGGGCCATTGTTGGTCACGGTGGCCGACACCCCGGTCTCAGCACCCGGATACACCTGTGCGCTGGCAGCCGACATGGTCACGCCCAGGTCGGCTTCACTGGCCACCGGCACAGCCACACTGGCCGGGGCCGAGGTGACCTGTTGCCCGGAGGCGACACCCGACGCGGTCCATGTGCCGGACACCCGTGGGGTGGTCATATCCGCCGCCGTGACACTATAGGTCGCCGTGCAGGTGGTGGACGCCCCCGGATTCAAGCTCGTCACGGAGCACACCGGCGACACAGGGCCTGTCCCTGTGAAGCGGACCGGTGCGAGGGCCAGCCCGGTGACCGGGACGGTGCCTTCGTTGGTCACAGCGAACTGGTACGTGATCGTGCCACCGGCTTGGGTGACCGATGTCGGCGTGGCGCTCACACCCAGCCCCAACCCGGTGACCAGCGTGTCCGTGCACGCGGTGCATTGGTCGGGCGGGGTGGTGGTGTCGGGCCGGTCGGCGACAGGGGTGTCCCCCGCCACCACGGCGTTGAACAACTGGTTGTCACCACGCTGGCCATCGGGGTTGACCCGCACCTGATACGTCACCGTCGAGGATTGCCCACTGGCCAATGTCCCGGTGATCAACATGTCATTATTGGCGAGCAAGACAGCGTCCAACCCAGTCCCAGGAGTCACGGAGACGATGGTCGCGTCGTCCAGGACGCCGGACATGTCGTCCACCTGATGGACGACAGCGGACACCAGGCTCGTGTTCGTCACAGTGACGGTGTACGTCACCACGGCACCGGCCTGGACCACCGTGTTCACCGGGTCAGCGGTCTTGGACATCGTGATACCCGGTGCGGGCGGTGCGACCACCTGGACAGCGACCTGGGCGGTGTTGTTCCCACTCACCGGGTCGGTGCCAGTCTCGGCGACCTGGGCCGACACCGGGAACGTGGACCCCACCGGCCCGGTGACCCACCCGATCAGGTCATAGGCCACAGACTGCCCCACACCCAACGAGCCCACCGCACAGGTCATCTGCGTGCCTGTGACCAGGCAACCAGACGCGAGCAGCAAACCCGTGGACGGGGTCGCCGACATCCCCACCACCGAGGTCAACCCGGCGGGGATGGTCCACGTCAAGGTCGCCCCCGACGCTGCGCCGGGACCGTTGTTCGTCACCGTCGCGGTCAACCCGACCTCCCCACCAGGGTAAACCTGGAGGAACGTGGGCACCACGCTCACGGCGAGGTCGGCGGCCTGGGTCGCGGACGTGGTGGCGATCTGGGCGGTCACCGGGGTGGACGACACCGAGGTGGAACCCGCCACACCCGTGGTCGACGCCATACCGGTGGCGGTCCCGGTGAACACCACCGGCCCGGTGGCGATGTCATTCGCGGTCACCGTGTACCCAGCGGTGCACGTGGCCATCTGCCCGACGTCGACCGTGGTCGGCGCGCACACCCACGACCCGAGAGTCCCGGTCCCAGTGAACGAGGATTGCTGGATGCCCAGACCCGTGACAGGAGTGTCACCAGTGTTGGTCGCCTGGATAGTGAAGGTGCTCATACCCCCCACGATCGCGACCACATCAGGATCCGCGGACGCCACGGCACTCAGCCCGGCGACACTGGTGTGCGTGCAGGACTGGCAGTCCTCGGGCGGGTTCACGGGGTCGGGGATCTGCGCCGGCGGGGTGTCGGCGGCCACGACGGCGTTGAACAGCAAGGAATCCCCACGCTGCCCGTCAGGTTTGACGGTCGCGGTGTAGGTCACGGTGCCGCTGGCACCCGGAGCGAGGGTCCCGGTGACGATCAGGTCACCGGTGGCGTACAGGTTCGCGCTCAACCCGCCGGTGGCGGCCACACCCGACACAGTCGTGTCGTCCAGAATCCCCGTCAAGTCGTCCATGTAGTCCACCACAGCCGGACTGGACCCGGGATTGGTGATCGTGACCGCATACACCAACGTGGCCCCCGCGGTCACGACCGGGTCAGACGGGGACACCGTCTTCGACGTGGCCAACGGCACGCTCGGCGTGGCGACCACCTGCAACGAAGCCTGCGCCTGATTATTGCTGGTCACCGGGTCAGTCTCGTTGTGGGTGACGGACGCGGTGAGGGTACGGGTAGCCGGCGCCGGACCAGCGACCGTCCCGAGCAGGTCGTAAGACACCGACTCCCCCGGCGCCAACGCCCCGACAGGACACGTGACGGTCGCGCCCGCCACAGTGCACGCCGTGGTGCGCGGCGTGGCGTCACTAGACGAAGCGAGCAGTCCGGTGACAGAGCTCACCCCCGCAGGCACGGCGATGGTCGCGGTCACACCCGTGGCCGTACCAGGACCCGTGTTGACCACCGTCGCGGTCACACCGAACTGGGCGTTCGGATACACCTGGGTGCTAGCCGGAGTCATGGTCACCGCGACATCCGCGCCCGGATTCACATCGATGGCAGCAGTGACAGCACTCGACGTCACAGGTGAGGTCCCCGCCATGGCTGTGGCCGTGGCTGTGTTAGCGATCTGTGACAGGCCCAAGTCAGCACTCGTGGTCGTGTACGCACTCTGGCAGCTCATGGACGCCCCCGCGGCGAGGGTCGTGGACGGGCACACCGGGGCGGGTAGAGTCCCCGTGCCGGTGAACACGCTGGAGGCCACACTGATCCCGGTCAACGCGATCGTGCCGGTGTTGGTCACCTGATACGTGAACGTCGCCTGCTGGCCCGCGGTCCCCACACTGGAGGGAGACGCCACCTGGACCAACCCGATCCCAGAGATCTGCGTGGTCGTGCACGTCGGGCACTGGTCAGGCGGGGTTCTCGGGTCGGGGCGGTCCCCGGCGGGCACGTCGGCCGAGACCACGTCGTTGAACAGCACGGAGTCACCGCGCTGCCCGTCCGGTTTGACGGTCATGGGGTACGTCACGGTCAGGGTCGCCCCTGCCGGGATCGTCCCGGTGATGATCATGTCCTGGTTCGCGTACACCCGGGCGGTCAACCCCGTGTCCGCGGTGATCGTCCCGATGGTGGCGTCGTCGAGCACGTTGGACAAGTCGTCCACATGGTCGACCACCGCCGGGGCTGTGCCTGGGTTAGTGAAGGACAAGGTGTAGGTGAGCACCGACCCGGAGGCCAGCACCGCGCCGGTGGGGGAAACGGACTTCGTGACAGTGAGGTCGGGCACGGGCATCGCCACCACGTCCACCCGTGCTGTGGCGGTGTTGTTGCCCGGCACGGTGTCGATCTGGTCGCTGGTGACACTGGCGGCCACGGTAAACCCCGCCGATGCCGGAACGGACGCCACACCGATCAGGTCATAGCTGACCGACTGGCCCACGCCCAGACCACCGACCAGACACACGATCTGCGTGCCCGTGGTGGTGCAGGTCGATGCGGCCGACCCCGAAGGGGCCGACGCCACAGCAGCCGTGACTCCCACCAATCCGGAGGGGATGGTGACGGTCAGCTTCACTCCGGAAGCAGCCGTGGGTCCGTTGTTGACCACCGTGGCGGTCACACCCGTCTCGGCGTTCGGATACACCTGGGTGCCAGCCGGCGACAGAGCGACCTCCATGTCGACTTCGGGCGAAACTGTCACGTTCACGGTGCTGGTCGGGGACGTGACGGCTTGGGCGCCCACTGATCCGGTGGCCGCGACAGTCAGCGACAGTTGACTGCCAGTCAGGTCGGCAGGTGTCACCTGGTAGGTGGTCGTGCACACCGTGGAAGCCCCCACAGCCAAGGATGTCACCGGGCAGGAGATCCCCGTCAGGGCGCCGGACCCGGTGAACTGCTGCGGGCTGACGCTGACACCGGTCACCGGGACCGACCCGGTGTTGGTCACCGCGAACTGATACCCGATCGGAGTCGCGGAGGTGACGGTCGTGGGATCGGCGGTGGCGCTCACGGCCAACCCGGCCACATCGGTGGTCACACAGGTCGGGCAGTCGTCGCCAGGCTCAGGACGCTCCGCCGGGACCGTGTCCGCGGCGACCACGTCGTTGAACAGGATGGAGTCCCCACGCTGCCCGTCAGGCTTGAGGGTCGCGGTGTAGCTGACAGTCATCACCTGACCAGGGTCGAGTGTGCCGGACATGACCAGGTCGCCGTTCGCATACAACTGGGCCTGCATGCCCGGGCTGGCCTGGATCGACCCCACCACAGCGTCGTCGAGGACGTTGGACACGGTGTCCACATGGTCGATGACCGCCGGGGCCGTCCCGGTGTTCGTGAAGGTGAGGGTGTAGGTCAACACGGTTCCCGCGGTGACCACCGACAAGGTCGGCGACACAGTCTTCGACACCTGGAGACCCGGTGTGGCGGCGGCCACGACCTGAACTGTCGCCTGGGCGGTGTCATTGCTGGCCACGGTGTCGATCTGGTCGCGGGTCACCGACGCGCTCAGCGTGTACGACGAGCCCACGGGTCCCGACGCTTGGGCGAGCAGGTCATAGACCACTGCCTTGCCCACCGGGAGGTTCCCGATCTGACATGTCAAGGTCGCCCCGGACAGTGAGCACGTGGCGCCGGGGGTCAGCCCCGTGGGGGCTGTGGCGAGCACACCCGTGGCGTTGAGCACCCCGCTGGGGATGGTCACGCTCAGGGTCACACCCGTGGCGTCGGTGGGACCATTGTTGATCACGGTGGCGGTGAAGCCGATCTCCGAGTCCGGATACACCTTCGTCTGCCCTGCCACCAGCGTGACCCCCACATCCGTGGTCGGAGATGTGGACACCGACGCAGTCGCGGGCGCGGACGTCACCTGCTGGCCGGAGACCATGCCACTGGCGGTCACCGTGGACGAGATCCACGCCGTCGCCATATCCGCGGCGGTGGTCACATAACTGGCTGTGCAGGTGGTCGAGGCGCCGACCGCCAAGGTGGTCGTCGGGCAGCTCACGGGTGTGAGGACCCCGGTGCCGGTGAATCCGGTTCCAGTCACAGAGAGGTTGGTCAGGCCCACGGAGCCACTGTTGGTCACCAGGTACGAGAACGTGATCGGGTCGCCAGGGGCGGACACCGACGGCACGGACGCGGTGGCGGTCACCGACACCCCGGCCACCTCGGTCGACACACACGTCGGGCAGGTCGGCGGGGGGTTGTCCGGGTCAGGACGATCCTCCGGCGGAGTGTCGGCGCTGGTCACGTCGTTGAACAGGCGGTTGTCCACGCGCTGCCCATCGGGTTTCACCGTGACCGAGTACGTCACTGTGGCGGTCTGTCCGGGGTCGAGCGTCCCGGTGATGATCATGTCCTGGTTGGCGTACAGGTACGCGTCCAACCCGGGGCTGGCAGTGACAGTGGAGAAGGTGGCGTTGCCCAACACATGCGACAAGTCGTCCACATAATCGACCACACCCGGGGCGGTGCCCGTGTTCGACACCGTGACCGTGTAGGTCAACACGGCTCCGGCGAACACGATCCCCGTGGACGGGCTCACCGACTTCGTGACCTGGATCTGGGCGGCAGGGACCGCCACCACATCCACACTCGCCATCGCCGAATCGTTGCTCGTGTCAGCGTCGACCTCGCCATGGGACACACTGGCCGTGAAGGTATGGGTGGTTCCCACTGTGGGAGCCGACCATCCGACAATGTCGTACACCACCTGCGCCCCGGCGCCCACAGCGCCGATCGCACAGGTCATCACCGACCCGCTGATCGGGCACGACCCGGCGGCGCTCACACCGCCAGAAGACGACACGAGCGTCCCGGTCAGATCCGTCACACCCGTGGGCACAGGGATCGACACGCTCACACCAGTGGCGGGGTTGGGCCCATTGTTGACCACAGTAGCGGTCAGGCCGAACTCAGCGGACGGGTACGCCTCCTGGGTCGCAGGGCTCAAGGACACGCCCACATCCGTGGACGGGCGCACGCCCACCGTCGCGGTCGACGCGGCGCTGGTCACCTGGACCGACCCCGCAGTGGCTGTGGCGGTGGCCGTGTTCGACCACCCCGTCCCAGCGATATCCGTGCCCGTGACCATGTAGGTGGCGGCGCACGTCACCGACGCCCCCGCCCCCACCGTGGTCATCGGACAGTTCACCACAGGCGCGGACCCCGCACCCGTGAACGCGGTGTCCGTCACCGACACCCCCGTCAAGGTGACGGTGCCCACATTCGTCACCAGGTAGCTGTACGCCACCGAATCACCCGGCAACCCTACTTGTGTCGGGGTCGCGGTCTTCACCAACGTCACACCCGCCACTTGGGAATCCACACACGTCGGGCAGTCCGTGGGCGGGGTGTCCGGGTCGGGACGATCACCAGGGTCGGTGTCCGCGGAGAACACCGCGTTGAACACCTTCGAATCCCCCCGCTGACCATCCGGTTTGACCGTCACCGTGTAGGTCACCGTCGCCGACTGCCCCCTGGCCAATGTCCCGGTGATGATCAAATCCTGGTTCGCGAACAAGGTGGCCGTGACCGGCCCGGTGGTCGACACGGTCCCGAACGTCGCGTCGTCCAACACATTCGACAAGTCGTCCACATGATCCACCACCGCCGGATCCAACCCGGCGTTCGTCAACGTCAAGGTGTACGTCAACTGCGCCCCAGCCACCAAAATCGGCGAGGTCGGGCTGACGGTCTTGGTCACGCTCACAGCCGTGGTCGGGACGGCCACCACGTCGATCGACGCCGACGCCTGGTCGTTCGCGGGAGTCAGATCCACCTCACGATGGGTGACCACACCCGTCAGCGTATAGGTGGTCCCGGCGGGTCCGGGCGCGTACCCGATGATGTCATACGCCACACTGGCGCCAGAGGGCAGAGTCCCGATGGAGCACACCATCTGCGCGCCCGAGACCGTACACACCGCATCCGGAGCCACCCCACTCGGAGCGGAGTCCAACAGACCCGTCACACCGGTCAACCCCGTCGGCAACGTCACCGTCAACGTCGTGTTCGTCGACACCTCCGGACCATTGTTGGTCACCGTGGCCGTCACACCCACCTCCCCGTTCGGATACACGAAGCTGTCATGGGGAGTCATCGCCAACGACACATCCGTCGGCGGCGGAGGCAACACCAACGCGCACGCAGTCGCCTGCGAGTTCGCCGCGTTCGGATCACTCGACGCCGACCCAGCGAACGCCGTGTTGCACAACTGTGTCGCAGTCGTGGTCGGATCCACCATCATCGTGATGTCCGCCCACGCCGACGCCCCCACAGCCAGAGACCCCATCGAGCAGATGACTTGATCGGTGGTCCCGTCCGAGGAGGTCATGTCCGTGCAGGCCTGACCCGCCTGGGTCGTCCCCGACTGGAAGCTCATCCCCGACACGACCGGGTCGTAGACGGTGACCTGGTTGGCCACAGAGGGACCATTGTTGGTCACGGTCACCCTGTAGGTCCCGGGATACCCGGTCACCAAGGGATTCGGCGTGGTCAAGGTCTTGGTGACCACCAGGTCGGAGATCTGCTGGACAGCCACATCCACACTGGCCGTGTTGTTGCCCGTGTTCGGGTCCGTGGTGGACGCACTGGTCACCGACACCGTCGCGGTGTGGGTCACCTCCGCCGCCCCAGCCGGGATCTGCATGGTGATCGTGCCGGAGACGGCCTCACCGGGGACCATGGTCTGATACCACGGCCCGGCAGGGGACTTCGTGCAGGTCAATGTGGACGCGGCCGGGGTCCCACTGGACGACCAGGCGCAGTCCCACCCCGGGATCGAGGAGGAGACCGGTGTGAACCCGGCGGGGAAGGTCGCCACCACCTCTGGGTCGTCCGCGATGGACGGACCGGTGTTGACACCGGTCAAGGTGTACGTCACCTGCGCCCCAGCCGGGGCATGCTCATTATTCACCAGCAACGTGGCGGCAAGGTCCGCCGCCGCGTCCAGACTCGCGTCCACACTGGCCGTATTGTTCGTGGCATCTGGGTCCGCCAAGGCCGCGCTCACGGGGGCCACCGTGGCCGAGTTCGTCAGCGTGCGCGGCAGCGCCGGGTACGACCCGCACCCCGCCGCGTTCGGCGTGCTCCCCGGATCAGACGGGTCCGACGGCTGCCCGGGCACACACCCCGGCCCAGTCCCCGAAGCCCGCAAATCCGTGGGCAGAGTCGACCCGACCACACGCAGCACAGCCGACGCGCCCATCGCCAACGCCGGCGCCGGGCAGGTCACCACCTCCGCGGTCGTCAACGTCCCCGGCGTCGACACCGCGCACCCCATCGTCGACGCGGTCGTGTTCAGGCTCACTCCCACAGGAAGCGTGTCCGTCACCGTCGACGCCCCCGCGTCCGACGGGCCAGCATTGATCACTGTCAACGTGTAGCCCACGTCCTGCCCCGCCAGATAGATCGGGTCCCCACCCGCAGTGGTGGCAGTGGTGGAATCCACCGCCATCAACAGTTCCAGATCCGCCTGCTGGACCACCGGCGAGGTCACCTGGGCAGAATACGGCCCATCCGACGGTGTGGTCGTCGCCACCGTCGCCGTGTTGGTCACAGTCGGCCCGGTCACACTCGTGTCCAGGGTGCCCACGATCGTCACCGTCGCCACCGGGTAGGGTCCCGGCGCCAACGTCCCCGGCAAGCTCTCCAGGGCACACGAGATCTGATCCGACCCCGACCCACTGATCGTGCACGATCCCTGGGTGCTCAACGCGTCCACCGCATGGAACCCGCTCGGCAACACATCCGTCACCGTCACACCATTGGCCTGCGCCCACGACTGACCCGAGGCGTACGCAGTCGCGTCGCGCGTCTGCGTCACATCAATCGTGTACGAGAACTCGGTGCCCGCCACCGATTCACCGCTAGGGCCCGAACCCGTCCCGGCCGACTTCGTCACCGTCAAATGCGACTGACCCGCCGTGACCGACAACGGCGCAGACATACTCGTCACAGCGCTCCCCGCCTGCGGGGTCGAGGTCCCCACGCTCACCGTCGCCGACCCGCTCGTCGGGGCCGCCGCGTCATCCACCCCCACCAACACCGACAACGTCACCATGTCACCCGGGCGCACAGCCGTCCCCGACGCCCCATTATTCACATCACACTCGATCTCCCCCGACACCACCACACACCCCGTGGCAGTCCACGCCCCACCGTTCCAGATCAGCACAGGACTCCCATCGAAGAACGGAGCATCAATCAACGGCAGATCATGATCCACCAGAATCGTCGAGTCCCACGCCGTCGCAGACCCGGTGTTCGTCACCGTCATCGTCAACCACACGAAATTCCCCGCAGGGGCCGATGTCAGACCGCTGCCCACCGGTGTGGTCGGAGGATTCCCCTGACCCGTGTACGCCTGCCACCACACATCCGTCACCGACAAATTCGCCTCCGCCGACACACGCGAGGTCACCGACGCTGAATTGTTACTTGTTGTCGGGTCCAAGATGGATCCCGTCACCGTGGCCGAGGCCGACACACTAGCGCCGTCGAGAAGATCGGGGGACACCGCCACGCTCACCGTGTAGGTCCGCGACGCACCCGACGCCAGAGGCGCCGTGTCCGCGCACGTCACCGTGGTCGAGGTCGGCGAACCGGTGCACACGGACGTCGTCTGCGAACCCGCCGCACCAGCGGGGACCAATGCCAGCCCCGTGGGCAACGTCACCGTGACCGACGGGACCGACGCGCTCGGCCCATTGTTCGTCACCTGCACGGTGTACGTCGCCGCCTGCCCAGCCAGGAACGGATCCGGAGCAGCCGTGGCGCTGATCGCCAGGTCCGCCTCCGGGTTCCCGCTCATCGTCCACGTCGCCTGATTATTGCCCATGACCGGGTCCGGGGTCGTCGACGCCACCGTCATCGTCGCCACCATCGGCGCGGCCCCATTCTGGGTCGCGACCAACGGAAGCTTGATCACCACGTCATTGGCCGTGCCCACACCCACGCTGCCCACAGAACACGTCCACCCCGCATGCGTGGCATCACCCGCGCCCAGACTCGTACCACACGTCACCCCCGACGGCACCACCGGCGCATTCGCAGGATCAAGGCCCAAACCCAGAGGGATCAACGAGGACACAGTGACCCCCTGCGCCGCCGACGGCCCGTCGTTGTGCACCCGGATCGTGTAGACGACCGGATCACCAGTCGCCGGGAACGACGACATCGACCCAGTCACCGCCACCGACACATCCGCCGACGCCGTCACCGGGGTCGTCAACGTCGACGTGTTATTGCTCGACACCGGGTCAGCGGTCGACGCCGTCAACGTCGCGGAGTTCACCAGACTCGACACCTGACCAGCAGGGATGTCCCCCGTGATCCGGATCGTTCCCGTCGCGCCCTGAGACCCCAGTGTCAACGACGCCGGCATGGCCCCCAGGCCACACGTGACCGTCGAACCAGACACCGAACACGTCCCCCGATCCGTGGTCGCAGCCACATTCGTCAACCCCGACGGCACCACATCCACCAACGACACCCCCGCGGCGTCCGACGGACCCCAGTTGCCCACATCCAGAGTGTACGTCACCGAGTTCCCCGCCACAAGAGGCGACGGGGCGACCGAGGCCGACACCCTCATATCCGCACTCGCAGTGCCGATCACACCCGTCGATTTGGCAGTGTTGTTGCTCGTCACCGGATCCGTGGTGGCCGACGACACACTCGCCGTCTGGGAGATACTCGCCCCAGCCGTGGCCGAGGGACTCGTCTGCGCCACCACCGTGAAACTCACCGACGCTCCGGCAGCCAGACTCGCCACTGTGCACGACACATCCGAGGCGGTCTGCAGGGAGCAGGCAGGGCTCCCCGTGCCCGGGGTCACCGACACAAGCGACATCGCCGCCCGCGACCCGGAGTCCACTACATCCGTGACCGTCACCGTCCCCACCGCATCCGATGGCCCGTTGTTCGTCGCCGTCACCGTGTACGTCTGCTGCTGACCCGGCACAACCGTCGGCGACGCCGGAGACACCGATACCGCCACATCAGCCTCACGTGACAACGAGATCGTGTCCGTGGCCGAGTTATTCGCCGCGTTAGGATCGACGGTCGTCGGTATGTATTGAGCAGTGTTTGTCACAGTCCCCGGCACTGCGGCATTCGACGGCATCCTCCCCGTGAAGACGATGACCGCCGAAGAGCCGACCGGCAGGTTGGGCAGAGTGCACTGAGTGACATTATTCACACTCGCAGGACACGACACCCCTGCAGAGGAACTCGCCGAAACCCAAGACATGTTCTGCACCCCGGCGGAGAACGTGTCATTCACCTTGGGCGTCACCGCCGTTCCAGGCCCCGCGTTGGTCACTGTCACCGTGTCCGTGATCGTCGACCCCACCACACTCACCCTCGGAGACAGGGCATTCGTGACCGACACATCGGCCGTAGCGGCAACACTGAGCGTGGTCACCGGCAACGTATAGCTAGCACTGGCGCCTGCCACATAATCAAGTCGTCCCGCACTTGAGATCGTCGATCCCGCAGCCGACGGCAACACCTTCACCTGATACATATACCCCGCCGAACCAGTAGTGGCATCAATCGTCCCGCCATAAGAGCCGGTAGCCCCGTTGCCCAACCGGACCTTCACCACTCCACTCACCACTTCGCCCCGATCATCACCAGCCGCGTCCGTCAACTGGCTAACTGGACTACCAAAAGCATCAGTCATGTACAACGACATCGGCACATACTCCGTCCCCGCGGGAATCGGATCAGACACGACAGACGAAGTCGCCGCGACCGGCCCTGTGTTATTCAACCTCACGCGATAGGTAAGAAGATCACCCGGTTGCGCAGGATTGTTCCCGTTTTGATCCGTGACCGTCTTCGTCGACGTCGTGAAGTTAGGAACAGTAGACCTGTCAACCGCCACCCCCACTACACCGAGCCAATAGCCATCGCCGAAAAAGGCAATGGGCATGGATGTCATCCCAGGAGAAATCATGCCAGAAATATCCACATTCTTGATGTCGTGTCCGAACGTATTCACATCCGCTGGATTACGAGTCGTGACAGGGTTTCCAAAGTTATCCTGCGTGCTATTGAAGAAGTCAACGCCCCCAACCAAATACCCACTGGGCGATCCATTGACGGTGATCCAATCACCATCACCCATTCCGCTATCATAGGCCACTGCTGACAATTGGGCATTCACCGTACTCAACCCCGAGGTCGACAAACCGGTGACGACCATGTTTAGTTCGCTACCGGTATACGCCGCGTGCGAATACTGCCAGCCATCATAGACAGCCAGATTCCGCACAGGCATGCCTGGAGCGGAGTAGACCACCGTCAAAGACCAGCCCCCAAACAACTCATAACTACCCGCATCCACGGCGACATTCGCCCCCCAATAATTTCCATTCCCTCCCGTCTGCACCAATGACGTCACATCCGCATATCGCTGATAGTTATTATCGGACCCAAATTGCGCATTAACCGACGAAAATGCGGAAACACTCTGATAACTGGAGCTTCCAGGCGTCTTGAACTTGATCGTTTCTCGGTTCGCACCACGCTCGGAGTTATAACCCCCCCAATACAGCCCGGCGAATAAGACTTGTGCACCAGCAGGCAATGACAGAGTCGACATGGATGAATTGAAGGTCGATGGATCGCTATCCGCATCGACCGCAACCTTGTAAAAATAGTATTTGTCTATAGTGATTTCCCCTACCTGCGCGAGATAGCAGTAATAATCAGGATCACACGTCACCACACTATTGCCAATAGTGGTGAGAGACCCCGCCGCGACCGTCGAGTATCGCGGAAGCAACGGCAACTCAGAATCCGCCTGCGCCTTCATCACAGGCAACACGCTCACTAATGCCGCCATCATCACAACACTGGTGCCCGCAGCGACAATATTCCTTATCTTTCCACTCATGATGACTTCCTCAGTACAAGTGGGTCTCCCCGATAGTGATACCTAGTCTATTCTCATGAGCGAGTATGTGGTACCTCTTTTTATTCATCAAGAGGCTTCCCTGCCCAGCATGGACTCCAGACTCCCCCGCGACCCTCGGGGGCGGCCATCATCAGGTCGAGACCGATGATGGGTGCTCGCATATCGTCAGCGTAGATATTTGCTATCTCTCCACCATCAACAGATATAGACTGGATATCTATATCGGGGAGACCCACTTGTACTGAGGAAGTCGTCATGAGTGGAAAGATAAGTAATATTGTTGCCGTCGGCTCAAGTGTCGTGTTGATGGCAGCACTCGTGAGCGCGTTGCCCGTCACAGTTGCGCAGGCGGATTCCCTACTGCCGATGACTCGGCGCTATAGCGTTATAACAGCGGGGTCGATTATCACTATTGGCAATAACTTAGTGACTTGTTCCCCCTCGGAACCGAGCTGTGCTTCCGCGCAGGAGGGGGCGGACACGCCATACAAGAACACCGTAAATATGGCCGACGTCGATGCGGATAATGATCCATCGACCTTCAATTCATCCATGTCCACATTGACCATGCCCGCTGGCGCAACCGTCCTGTGGGCCGGCCTGTATTGGGGGGGGCACTGGGTTTGGTGAGTCGAATGAACTCCAATTCAAAACGCCTGGGAGCTCCACCTATCAAAGTGTTTCCGCGTCCTCGTTGGGCAATGCGCAATTTGGGAGTAGTGCCGGAGTCTATCAGCGATTTTCTGATGTGACCTCGTTGGTGCAGGCAGGGGGGAATGGGGATTACTGGGGAGCGAATATGATCGTGGGGGGTAGTGTTTCCGAGCAGTTTGCGGGGTGGTCCCTGACGGTGGTCTATTCCGCTCCAGGCCTGCCCGTGCGGAATCTCATTGTCTATGATGGCTTTCAGCATCTGGATTACACGAGTGTGAGCATGGCCCTCACCGGCTTGTTGACTTCCGGGCTGAGCACAGTGAATGCGCAAGTCTCGGTTGTGGCATATGGTGGCGGTTTTGGCTACCGAGGTGACGAGGTCAGCCTCAATCACGTCGCACTGGCGACGGATGTGTCGCCATCCGGTAACTTCTTCAATGGCGCGCAGGACAACTTTGGACACCTTGTCACGACTCGAAATCCGGCGCATGTGAACATGCTTGGATTTGACATCAAGAATGTGGATGCATCTGGTCTCATCTCGCCTGGGTCAACTTCCGCAACCCTTGACTTCATGAGTGAAGGAGATCCGTATTCCCTTGGTGTGGTGGGGGTGGCGATAGACAGGTCAGCTCCAGATTTCTCGACGTCAACGAAGACGGTCACGGACTTGAATGGGAACAGTCCTGCGCAACCGGGTGATACTCTTCATTGTTACGTGAAAGTGACGAATACTGGGGACGCCCAGGCTTCCTTAGCTGTCGTGTCTGACCCGATTCCGGCGGGGACGGAGTATGTGCCGAATACGTTGTACTTGACCGACTCTTTTGGTAGTCAATCGTTCGGGTTGACGGATAGGCCTAGTGATGACATGGGCGAGGTGGACAATGGAGTGGTGCGTGTCCGATTAGGCTCGGGGGCCAACAACTCATTAGGCGGAACGATTAATGCCGGTATTTCGTCGGGGTTCTCGTATCAGCTGAAGGTGTTGCCGTCAGCCGCGGGGTCGACGATCACCACGGCGGGACGACTTGATTATTCTTACGGCACTGATGCCAGCTATCTGCTGCCTCAGACGGTGATCGCTGTGGCGGCCGCTGGGGCCGATATGTCGATCACGAATGTCCTGTCTCCGAGGGTGAGCGCGGTGGGGTCGACGATCACGAGCACGCTGACGGTGGCGAATGCGGGTCCGGGCACGGCGCAAAGTGTGCAGGTTGTGGATCCGATCATCAACGGGATGCAGAATGTGTCGTGGGATCTGACCAGCGCCCCGGGATTCTCGTGCACACAGCAGCCCGTGGCGGGGACACCGAGTCTGGTGTGCAGCCTCGCGGCGATGACGTCCGGCTCGTCGGCGACGATTGTGGTCTCGGGGAATCTGCCATCCAACACCCCCGCGAGTCAGGTGAGTCTGACGAACACTGTGTCGGTGTCATCGAGCACGTCCGACCCTGATCCGACAAACAACACGTCGTCGGACACGATCTCGTTGACGCGTGAGGCTGATCTGGCGGTGACCGTCTCCCCGGCGTCGCCCACCGTCGTGCCGGGTCAGCAGCAGACGTACACCGTGACGGCGACGAACAACGGGCCGTCGGACGCATTGGGGTGTCGACGTGGTACCCGATCACGTCTATGAGGTAGTTGATATACAAAACGGGTGGATTGGGCTGCGCAACCCGTGGGGCAGGGGCAATAATAAAGACGTATCGGCTCAGAATGCTTCTGGCGTCTTCTACGTCAGCCAGGCGACGTTCAACCAGATGTTCGGCCTCGTCACCGTTAGCCAATCCCCCACATAACGTGACCCACATTCACGGTATGGATAGCCTTATTCACATTAGCGAGAGGACAACAGTGACCAGACACAGGGCAATATGCGGGCGGCATAGTGCAGAACTAGCCCGACGATTCAGGGGTATGACGTTGTTGATGATATCAACCTTCATGTTGGCTGGTTGCGGTTACTCGTTGGCAGGGCCTTCCATCCATGTCAGTTCGTCAGTACCACCTTCAGTGGCTGCACAGGGTGTCTCCTATGAGCTGCATGTTGGTGGTGGGCCTCTGAACCTTGGGGACAATCGCGAGATCTACGTGGATTCGGTTGGCCACGACAGCTCTCGCGCGCCGATCGCATCAATCTGGATGGGCGTCCGTGGCAGTCCGGGTGGCACGCCGACGCCAGATTTCCTACTCCATGTCGGTGAGAGCCGCTCGATCGATGGTGTGGGCATGGTGACGCTCGTGTCGATCAACTCAGGTCTGGGTGGGTCAAGGATTGAGGTGATTGTTGATCTTGACAACTGACCAATCGCGTGCACATCCCTCCGGGGGACGAAGAAGACACTCGGTCCGGACACACGCGAAGTACACTTTCGTCTATAAACTTCGATCGCGATTCGTGGCTGGACTCCTTCTGGTCATTGCATTGGGGAGTTTGTCTGGCTGCGGGGCGCAAATGGGATTCCCGATCAATGCAAATACATCCATTGCACCTTCCATATTGGCGCAAGGCCAACTGCATCAGCTTGTCGCTCACACTGCACCAAAGGACCTAGGAAGTGCTTCTGTCTATTGTGACTCAGTATCCCGCGGCGGCTCTGGTGGGCCAATTGCTTCGATCGAATTCAGCTCCCACTCCAGCGACATGACAGTTCCGCCTCCGACTGTTGCGCTACACATTGGCGAGAGTTACACGGTAGCGGATGTCGGCACAGTGACACTCGTGTCGATCAGTTCCAGCGGCGGACTCTACTCTGTCGAGGTGCTCGTTCAACTCGATAGCTGAGCATCAGCGACCCGACCGCATCCAATTCATCGAGAGCGCATCCGCCTCAACTTCCAGGCGCCGACTGCGACCGCGCCCACGACGAGGAGTATGGCGATCCCTGCGACGGGGCCGCTGGACGAGTTGGCGTACCCACCGCTGGGCACTTCAGCCGCGCCGCCACCAGGTGGGGTCATCCCACCCCCTGGTTCCGTCGGTGGGTTGGTGGGAGGACTCGTCGGCGGGGACGTGGGTGGGGACGTCGGCGGACTCGTGGGAGGGGACGTGGGTGGCGTAGTCGGAGGACTCGTGGGTGGACTCGTCGGCGGTGTGGTCGGTGGACTGGTCGGCGGCGAAGTCGGCGGACTCGTCGGCGGTGTAGTCGGAGGACTCGTCGGCGGCGTGGTCGGAGGACTCGTCGGCGGAGACGTGGGTGGCGTGGTCGGCGGACTCGTCGGCGGCGTAGTCGGAGGACTCGTCGGCGGAGTCGTGGGTGGCGTGGTCGGCGGACTCGTCGGCGGCGTAGTCGGCGTCGAT
>WQZD01000001.1 GCA_009780915.1 Propionibacteriaceae bacterium | reverse complement strand
TCGCCGTACTCATCGCGGATCTGGGTCTTGTTCTTCCCCTGCAAAGCGCCGTAATGGCGCTCGTTGAGCCGCCAGGACCGCCTCACCGGGATCCAGTGGCGGTCGCACCCGTCGAGGGCGAGGTACGCGGTGTGGATCGCGCGACGCAGAACCGACGTGTGGACCACGTCGGGCAGCAGCCCTTCCCCAGCCAGCAACTGGGCACCGCGCTCAGCCTCAGCGACACCCTTGTCGTTGATGTCGACATCGACCCAACCAGTGAACAAGTTCTTCGCATTCCATTCAGACTCGCCGTGGCGAAGCAGAATCAGTGTGTACGTTATGGCTCCACTCTACCCCGACGAGATGGGTGGACGCAGACACTGTGAAGGTGGACACCTCGTCCATGACCTGCTCCCACATGGTCTAAAGTGCGTACATGCAGACATTGGGACTTGACCTGGATGGGAACGGCGGACGAGGCGTGTATCCCTATGACATCCGAGACTCGTGGCACACCTACACCTACGAGGTCCGATGAGTTCGATCATGAGAGGCATGAGGGGGAGCCAGAGGCGGCTCCCCCTCGCGGTGGCGTATGTCTTCATCGTCCTGATGGCTCTCGCTTTGGGTGGGTGTACGAGTGACTCAGCATGGAGATCGATCGATAGCGACAGAGCAGTTCTGCCGCCTGACACTGAACTCGCAGTCTACGTGAGTCACCAGGGGCATGATCTGTGGATGTCTGGTTACCTCCTCCTCATCAACCGCGATGGGAAGATCTCCTCGCTGAAGACCAGTGGGATGGACAGGGCTTCCCTCACATGGGACGAGCAGGGCCTCTTCTTCTCAGACACCAAGGGCGACTACCTGTTGACGGATTCGGGGATGACCACATGGGACAGCCCGAAGACCGACATGCAAGTCGCCGCATATGTCAATCCTGATGGAACCCATGTCGGGATATACAACCTCGGGTTCGGCGACGCTGACTCAGAGATCGGCTACATCGAGCAAGTCGTCGTCACAACGCCGACTGAGGCGACCCGATACGACATCGCTGGCTACAGTACTGTGACCGCTCAGTGCGGCTCGCGCATCTTCACCATATCCGAGGTGACGAATCCCTATATATCGCTGGCCGCGGACTCCGGAGCAGTCACATCCGACATCCCGCCCTTCTGGCCGGACATGCTCACCCAAGCCTATCCGCGCCCCGACGATCCGTCCGAGGGATTCATCTCGATAGATCCTGCCGGCAGGGGAGGGCACGCCATCGGCTCAGCCTGCCGCGAGGACCGCATCATGGCTATCACAGGGGGGCAACGCCAACCACCGGAGGTGATCTCCTGGCCGATCACAGGCGAGGCTCCCTCCCATCACAAGGTCGTCGACGAGGATGGGAAGAGCTTGGGACTGGCGACCGAGGTCGCCATCTACGGATCCGTCGCGACATGGTCGCCCTCACCCGACGAGTTGGTGTGGTTCGGTGGCGACGGCATCGTCCGCAGCACCAACGTCACCACCGGCAGGAGCACGTCACTCTGGGATTCACAGTCTGCCAGGATGAATTCCGCATACACCGAAGTGAGCTTCGTCGGTTCTAAGGTTTATGTCATGGATCCCGTCGGCGAGTGGGCGCCCGATCGGCAGATGCGACTACGCGTCCACGACCTGAGTGACAACACGACCCGCGAGATTCTCACCTCCCACATGGGCTTCGAGGCAAAGGACCATCTCCTGGTTATGCGTGGTATCGCCGCTCGACCGAACGGCGACTGACGATGCATGCGCCCACACACCTGTCTCATGCATCGTCACCACGTCTGGGCGCCCATCATCTGCGCAGACAAGATCTCATGCGCGTGACGAATCGGCATAGACTGGCACCATGAATCGTATAGCTGTCGTCACCGGGGCGTCGTCGGGGATCGGGGCGGCCACCGCTCGGGCCCTCGTGACGGATTTCACTGTGTTCTGTCTGGCTCGCCGGGCCGACCGGATCGAGGCCTTGGCCGAGGAGATCGGCGGGGTGGCGATCACCTGCGACGTGAGCGACCCCGCGCAGGTCGCCCGTGCCAGCCAGGTCATCGGCGACCGGGTGGACGTGCTCGTGAACAACGCGGGGTTCGCCCTGGGCCAGGAGCCGCTGGAGGTGGACGACCTCACGGCGTGGTCGCGGATGTACGAGGTGAACGTGGTCGGGGCGGCCCGCATGACGCAGGCCCTGCTTCCCGCACTGCGCGCCGCCCATGGGACCGTGGTGTTCATGAGTTCGACGGCAGCCGAGGCGGCGTACGAGGGCGGGGGCGGATACTGTGGAGTGAAGTCGGCCGTGCGCTCGATGGCGGGGGCTCTACGACTGGAGTTGGCTGGCGAGCCGATCCGGGTGTGCGAGATATCGCCTGGCATGGTCCACACCGAGGAGTTCTCCCTGACGCGCTTCGGCGGGGACGCCGCCCGCGTGGACGCGGTGTACGCCGGTGTGGCCGAACCGCTGCTCGCCGAGGACATCGCCGACGCCATCGCGTGGATGGTCACCCGTCCGCCGCATGTGAACATCGACCGCATGGTCGTACGCCCCCTCGCCCAAGCGGCCAATCACAAGGTGGCACGCGTCTCGTCCTAGGAAAACCAGCGGCGACCACAGGGAGTTTTCTGATGACTATGATGGTCTCATGGAACATATGATCGCCCTTGTCACCGGGGCTTCTTCCGGGATTGGACACGAGGCGGCCCTGGCGCTGAAAGCCCAGGGCGTGACGGTCTACGCGGGGGCCCGTCGGCCCATGCCAGACCTGCAAGACAAGGGCGTGCACGCCCTGAGCCTGGACGTCACCGACGAGGCGTCCCTCCAATCGGCAGTCGGGACCATCCTCGAGCGTGAGGGACGCATCGACATCCTCATCAACAACGCGGGGTACGGATCGTACGGCGCCATCGAAGACGTGCCCCTCGACGAGGCCAAACGCCAATTCGACGTCAACGTCTTCGGCGCCATGCGCCTGACCCAACTCGTCCTCCCCCACATGATCGCCAACCACCGGGGTCGCATCGTCAACATCTCCTCCATGGGCGGGAAGTTCTCCATGGCCCTAGGCGGGTGGTACCACGCGACCAAGTACGCCCTGGAAGCCCTGTCCGACTCTCTTCGTCAGGAAGTGCGCTCCTTCGGGGTGGACGTGGTCCTCATCGAGCCGGGCATGATCCACACCGAATGGCCCAAGATCGCCGCCGAGCATCTGAGGTCCACATCCGGGCTGGGCAAGTACTCGACCATCGCGAGGAACTTCGCCACCATGCTGGAGTTCGCCGGGCAAGGCTTCGCGACCGATCCGGCGGTACTGGGCGAGACCATCGCCCGGGCAGCCACGTGCCGGCGCCCGCGTACCCGCTACCGCAAGGGCATGGGGGCCCTCGGCCTGATCATCCTGCTCAGCATCACCCCCGACCGGCTCGTTGACGCCACGATCCGCCTCTTCTTGACCCATATGGACCAGCTCATGGAGCTGATTCGGCCCGACGCTCGCGCGAGTCGATGAACGTCACCGTGCCGTGAGAGATCTCGTGCATGGGCTGCCCGGTATAGCGCGAGCCGAGCCGGAACTCGATCCTGCAGACCCGGACAATCCCGTCATGGTGGACCCGGGTGACACGCACCCCATCCACCGTATGCTCGCTACGATACGCTGACACGTCGAGTGGAACCTTCGCGGCGGCAACCTTTACTTTCGGCCGCGGCGGTGCGGCCACCGGTGTGGCATCCCACGCCTGCTGCGGGGTCATCCCGCCCGGCAGGCCCTGATGAGGACGTTCAGTGGTGCAGACACGGCCGAATGTGTCCACTTGAGCCTGCAAATCCGCGAACGACCCGGCAAGTGGCTGCTTATCTACCCATAGGAACAACGTCTGGTGAAGGTGCTCATTCTTGCCCGGCGCGGTCGGTTTGCCTGGTTTCCCGATGATCGGAGTCACACCCACAGACTCCACATACACCACCATCCGTCCCCCGTTAGCCCCGATGCGACGGGTTCAGCTCGACCCCGTTGATCAGACAACAGGTCGTCACAGCCCCTCTCGGAGCACCATCCGACACACCGAACAATCGCCAGCCGGACACACGAATCAACAGGACCATTAACACTCATCCCCCACACTGGACCACCCAGAAGTGTCACCACCACCACACCGACAACCGTCACCGATACCCCCGACACCCCAACGTCACCAATATCCTCATAGATCCACCGCACTCACAGACTGGTACTGTTTTGAAAGGCCACTCACGCTGATCTTCACAGCAGCGTGACTCTCGGATCATTCGCTTCGCCTCGCCAATCGGGAAGCGCCCACTTCAGGATCTGTCGCCCCGAAGGCGGAACCCAACCAAATGTGTCATCCTCAGATGACATGGATGGCATGACCCGTATAACTCCCAAATCATCGGAAAGCACGACTTCCTCACAACGACCTGAACTGATCACCTCGATCACCGCAATGAGGAAACTATTGTCGTCTGTGTCAGCGCCCTCCAATACGACATGCGCCCCGCAAGTGAGAACAAACCAACCATCCTCAAAGAACTCGACAACGATCGGCGACATGGGTCGATTGGGAACGATCGTGACCACACCGCCAGCCTCGTCCCAGCACACCTTCGCGCAATCACCCCACGTTTCCCGAACACATTCCACCAAAGACCTAATGTCTCTACTCACGTGACCCAGCCTATCCCTTAGCAAATGACTGCCTGGCCGGGAGTTTGCAGTGTCAGGGTGCCACCAACCTTGCCGCCCCCCGTGAAGAATACGGTGGCGTGAGCCCGATAGGTTCCATTTACACACAGTGCGGTGCTATTGGAAGGTAGGTTGAACTTCTGCCCCGCTACCACAGCCCTGGACTGCTGACCTGCATCAGTACCAGCAACCCCAGACCATGTACCTAGAATACCCTGTTTCTCCATCCAAATATGGTAGGTCAGGGAACCTGAGCTTGTACAAGTTCCGTAGATCTCGACGTTAATCGTCATCTTCCGATGATCGGATGAGTGGATAATGCCGACCTTGGCTTCGCCACCGCATCCTCCTAGGGTTCCGGCGGACACCGCACAACCTGAGAGCCCACCCCCAATCAACGCGAGCGAGAGCAAGAACACTATACCTTTAGCAACTCGGAAACCTGATCGTGTCACCATGACGACATGGCAAACGGGGTGGGGGACCCGTCGATCCCCCACCCCGCGTTCACCATGGGGTGGCTATCCCTGGCGCCTGTCACGAACGGACGTGGCTGGGGAGCAGGAGGGAAGAAATTGTCTCCTACACAGTCCGCCGCCTGACGCCTACCCAAAGGCCGATGGAGACGGCGAGGGCGCCGACCGCGAGACCCCACAGGGGCGTCGACGAGTCGGCGAGCCTGCCGCCGGTTGGAATCACGATCTGAGCCACGGTGAAGGTCGCGTACACAGAGCCGGACCTGTCCCCATCCAGCATGGCCGTGTGCGGCCCCGCGTTCAGGTCCGCCCCCACGAGGAACGAGAACGTCACAGTGCCGTTGCCGTCCGCTGGCAGAGGTCCGAAGCTCTCACCCGTCTCCGGCAACCACAGCAGCACGAGTTCACCTGGGTTGAAGTTGTACCCCGTCACCACCTGGGTGTCCCCCTCCATGCGCATCGGATAGGCGATCTCGATGCTCAGGGGCTGGATCGTGACCCTCACCGGGTCGCTCGTGTTGCCCGCCTCGTCCGACGCGGTGACGAGCACGTCGCTGCCCGGATCGAGAGGTGTCTCGGGCCTGCACTCGAAGCGCCCCTGCGAGTCAGGTTTGACGTCCACGCAGCCGGGTATGGGGTTCCCGTCCGGATCGGTCACCGTCACCAGTGAGTCGGGATCGGCCTCACCCGTGATCCGCGACCCGTTGCTGGGGTCGACGATCGGCGGGGAGGGGGCCGTGGTGTCCACGACGATCTGGATGGGCGCCGACGGCTCCGAGACGTTGCGCCCCTCGTCCTCCTCCGTGGCCGTCAGGGTGTGATCGCCGTCGGGCAGCGTCACCGAGCAACTCCATGTGAGGTCCTCGGCCACCGTGGTCTCGCACACCACCGTGTCACCATCCCGGACGACGATCGTGTCGCCCGGGGTCTGCCCGGTGCCTGTGACGACGAGGGGATCCTCGTTCGTGAGGTCGCCGTCCTTCGGTCCGGTGATGGTGGGGGCGCCCAGGAACCGTATGTCCAGAGGCGAGCCATGCTGGCTCAACTCAACGCCGCCCACCAGGACTCGGGCCAGATGAGACCCGCCGACCCGGGACGTGGCCGACAAGGTGGCGCTCCCGTCCACGCCAGTCGACAGCCGTGCCTCGGGCACATGGACCATCCCGCCCAGCGCCAGATCCGTGTCGAGCGTGGTCACGACGAACTCCACGGAGTCGACGCTGTTGCCGTGCCGGTCGAAGGCGAAGACCGTGATCTGGTCCGTGCCTCCCACGGGCTGGTCGTTGACGCTCACCTCGGCCCGGGTCTGCCGACTCGGGTCGGTCCCCGGCCCCTCAGGCGTGCAACCGGCCTCGACCACGCACACCGCCCCTGGCACGAATTTCATCGTGACCGGGGAGTTCGGCACGACGAGGCCGTCGACGCGCACATCGGCGGTATAGCGGCCCGCCACCGTCGAGGTGTACCAGAGCTGGGTCGACCCGTCGTGGCCGATCCCGGCGACACCGGTGGGGAGCACCAGGTCGGCGTCCGGGCTCGTGGATTGGACCACCGCCCCTTCCACCGGGTTGCCCCACTGGTCGAAGGCCCACACGGTGACGAGGTTCTCGGACACCCCGTCCGCGGCCTGGTTGTCCCGTGTCACCTCCGCGCGGGTACGCTTCTCGCCCGGCAGGTTCGGATCCACCGGATCGCACCCCGCCGCCTGTGAGCACACCGCGTCGGCGGTCCATGCGACGGATGCGGCCGCCTTGCCCGTGTCCGCGACCGTGATCACGCCCGATGAGATCGACGCGGAGACGGTGTACGTCCCCGACCATGTCGACCAGACGTCCACGGAACACATACCCTTGTCATCAGTCCAGCAGAAGGACGGACTGACCACCGGCCCATGATGATCGATCGTGACGCTCACGAGCGCGTCCGGGACCAGATTGCCGTGCGAATCCTTCACGGTGGCGGTCGCGGTGTACGTACTGTCCTCGCCCTCGCCCACCGTCAGGGGACCTGCGGGGGCGATGACCCAGCTGGACTGCTCGGCGTCGCCGGTGCCGTTGCCGAAATTCACCGTGATCGGGGATCCGTGGGGGATGCCGCCGCCGATGGTCACGTCGGCGAGGTGGCTCCCCTTCCGTGTGGTGGAGTACCAGATCGTGGTCGTGCCGTCCGCGCCCGTGGGCTGGATGTCCGGCTGCACGGTCAGGTCGCTGCGCCCGGCCACGCCGGTCGAGGCCACCGTGACACCAGCCACAGGGTTGCCGAACCTGTCGTAGGCGTACGCCGTGGCCTGGTCGCGCTGGATCCCGTCGGCCTGCTGGCCGTCGCGGGTCACCTCCACCCTGGTCTGGGCGCCGTGGCAGTCGGTGAAGCACACCTCCCCCGGGGTGAACCGGGCTTGGACCGCGTTCGACACCGGTTGCATGCCGATCCTGCCGGAGACGACGTACGTCCCCGGGCGCGTGGACGTGACCGACACCTGGCACACTCCCGTGTCGAGCGAGTGGCAGGACGTCGCCGAGAAGGACAGGTCGTCAACCGCCGGGAAGGTGATGACCGCGCCCTCGACCGGGTTGTCGAAGCGGTCGGCGAGGTGGGCCGTCACGAGGAAGGTCGACCCCACGGATTGGGACCCGGTCGGGCTGATCGTCAGCCAGGAGTGCTGGGCGTCGGCCGTGCCGGAGGCGAAGTTCAACCAGATGGTTCCAGTCGTGCTGGTCAACCCGTCCATGCTGATCGCCACGGCGGGGACTTTGCCCGCCACGGTGACTGCGGCCGTGTGGGCGCCCGCCACCACCGAGCGGTACTCGATCAGCGCCGTCCCGTCGATCCCCGTGCTCGGGATCGGCGCCTGCGTCTGCAGGGCGCTCCCCGAAGGCGTGGAGGTCACCGGGGCGTTCGCCACCGGGTTGCCGTACTTGTCGTACGCCCTCACCTGGGCCACGTTCGACGCTTGCCCGTTGGCCTCGGCGCCGTCCTGGACGACCTCCACAGCGGTGACGTGGTCGGGGGTGTCCGGGGTGCAGTCAGTGACGCACACAGTGTCGGCCACGAAGACCGCCGTCTGCGGGCTGGCATGGGCACGGTCGCCGTGGCCACCGATGTCCACACCCGTCCCGTGGACGTGCAGAGTCGCATGGACGGCCACCGTCGTCGCCGACGTGGAGGTCACCCGCACCGCGCAGGTCCCCTCGACGCTGGTCGTGCAGGAGTCCTTGCTCAACCACGCCGGGCTGGACGGGTCGAGGTGGAAGCCCACGGTCTCCCCGGCCACCGGATTCCCGGCGGCGTCCCGCACCGCGACCGACGCGGTGTACGAGTTGCCCACCACGATCGGCGACGCCGGGGTGAGAGTGAAGGACGACGCCCACGGATCGGCCAGGCCGCTTGAGAAGCGGATCTGGCTGAGCGCGGTGGCGCCGGTGACGGGGCGAAGCCCGTCGATCCAGCCCTCGGCGGAGAAGATCGCCGCCCGTGTCGAGGTCCACCAGAGCTGAGCCGTCCCATCCTGGCCGGTCGTGACGGTCTGCGTGGCGGGGCGAAGGAAGCCCGCGGCCGCGCCGAGGGTACGGTCCTCGACCACCACGGTCGCGCCGGCGACCGGGTTGCCGTACATGTCGTACGCGAAGGCGTGAGCCGTGTCTCGTTCCACACCGTCGGCCAGCGCGTCGTTGTCACGCATCTCGAAACGGGTGACGTGGGCCGGGTCGATCGGGTCGCAGTGGGTGACGCACGTGCCCCCGGCTGTGAACTCCACGTTCGGCTTCTGGTCGAGCAGGATCCCCGTCACCCGTGCGGTCACGGTGTAGACATCGGCGAGTTTGGCGGTCATCTGACAGGTGTACGCACCGGGCTGGGACGCCCCGACCTCCAGACAGGGACCCACCTGGGCCGCGCGGTCGCCCGCGTCGCCCGCGACGTGGATCTGCGAGGCGGGGATGCCTGACAGGGCGTTCCCCTGACCATCGCGGACGGTCACCGTCACGGTCACCGGCGCGCCGACCGTCTGGCGAGACGGGGCCACGCTCACCGAGGACTTGTGGGCGTCCACCCCTCCTGGCGTGAATGTCACACGAACGGGGGAATTCCCGATCTCGCCCGCGGCGATGGAAGCATGGACGTCCACGGTCTCCGCGACGAGGTCGGTCACCGTGGTGCGGAACAGGCCGTCGGCGTCCGTGACGCCCGTGTCCTTCGCCAGGAGCGCCGACCCGGTGGCCCTCAGACCGACCGTCGCGCCCTCGACCGGGTTGCAGTGCGCATCGGTCACCAGGGTCGTCACGGTCGAGTGCTGGCCCACGCCGACCTGCGTCGGATCGGCGCTGACATGAGTCCCCTGCTTGGTCGGGTCCTCGCACTGGATCGGGCCCACGACCGGGTCACCGGCCGCGAAGGGGATCGCGTGCGCCGTGCCCACCTGGGCGGACTGGTAGGCCGCCGTGGCCGTCGGGGTCGCATCGGCGACAAGGGAGGTGAAGGTCGCGGTGTACGTCCCGTCCCGGTTCTTCGCCACGGCCGACACACGGACATCCGTGCTGGTGGAGCGCATGTCGATCCGGGACTCGTCCAGGTCGGTCAGCAGGTTGCCCCCCTCGTCCCTCGCCGTCAGGATTCCTGTGTACGCGGCCTTCCCATCGGCCTTCGCCCACGTCGTCTTGTCGGTCATCACCGGGGAGGGCGTGACCGTGAACGTCGACGCCGTCCAGGAGAACACCCCGGCCTGGAAGACCACCTCCTGCGGCGACCGGGCGATGTCCTGGGCCGCGACGCGGGCGTGGAGGCTCACCGTCTCAGCGATCGTGTCGGTGAGGGTGGCGTACGCCTTCCCGTCGGCGCCGGTGACGGCCTGAACGACGCTGACCTGGGCGCTCGTCCCCGGATCCACGGCGAAGTCCACACGGACGTCCTCCACGGGGATGCAGTGCTCGTCGGTGATCAGCGCGGTCGCTTGGGCGATCTCGCCCACCGGCAGGGTGAGCGGCGCCACCGACAGATGGGTGCCGGTGTCGCCGGGGCACTGCGGATCGGGGTCCGGATCGCCTGCGGTGAACCGTACCTGTGTCGGCGAGCCCGAGATCTCGGCATCCGCGCCAGCGACCCTGATCGTGGCGGTCACAGCGACCGTCTCCTTGGTCGTGTCGGTCAGCGTCGCCCTGGCCACGCCTTGGGCGTCCGCGGGAACGGTGACCGTCGCCAGTCGAGCGTCGCCAGCCGGACCGAAGGTGGCCGAGTTCGTCGCCTCGAACCTCACCTGCGCTCCGGGCACAGGGTTGCCCTTGGCGTCCTTGATCACCGCCGTGACCGCCACATCGGCGTAGGCTTTCTGGGTGGCCGGGTCCACAGTCAGCCGGGACATGGCGGGGTCCGCGTGACCGGGGACGAAGTTCACCGTGATCACGCCGGGCGCCGTGGAGGTGCCGTCGAAATTCTGGGCGGCGGGGATGTCGCCGTCGACGGTGACCGCCGCGATGAACGAGCCCGCCACCGACGAGGCGTACCACACCGTGCACCGCCCCTGGTCATCGGTGGCCGCGATCCCCTGCTGCACGATGAGGTCCTGGTCATCCGCCGACGAGAGGACCATCGCCCCCTGGACGGGGTTGCCCCACTTGTCGAAGGCGTGGACGGCGGCCACGTCGCGGGAGGTCCCATCGGCTGTCGCATTGTCCTCGACGACCTGGACGCGCGTGAGCAGGTCGCCGGGCAGGTGGGGATCCACAGGGTCGCACCCGGACGCCTGGGCGCACACGGCGTCCGCCTTCCACGCCACAGACTCCGACGGGTTGCCGCCGACGCTGGCCACCGGCTTTCCGGCGGTGCTCGCCGACACGGCGAACGTCCCGGCCTTCGTGGAGGTCAAGACGACCTGGCAGGTCCCCGTGGAATCAGCCACGCAGGTGGTCATGTCGAAGCGGGGCCCCGAGGGATCGACGGCGAAGGTCATCGCCGCGTTCGGCACGGCCACGCCGTTCGCGTCCCGTAGAGTCGCGGTCAGGGTGTACGCGTTGGCCGCCCCCTGACCCACAGTCAGGGGAGACTCCGGCGCGATCGCCCACGAGGAGCGGCCAGGGTCGGCCACACCCCCGAAGATGGGGGTCACCGGCGAGCCCTGGGGCGTCTTGCCGCCGACTGTCACATGCGCCGAGAAGGTGCCTCCGGTCACGGAGGAGTACCAGATCGACGAGGTGCCGTCCGCCGCGGTGGCATGGATGTCCGGTTGGATGATCAAGGCCGACGAGGACGCGGCGTCGGCTGGCGTGGACGCCACCGGGACCGAGGAGATCGGGTTGCCGTACTTGTCGTAGACGTACACGGCGAAGATGTCACGGGCCATCCCGTCGGGGAGGACCCCGTTGACCACGGTCTCCACCCGGGTCACCGGGGCGCCGGGATCGGGCGTGCACTCACCGGGCACGCAGATCTGGTCGGCGACGAAGGTCGCCTGCACCGTGTTGGAGAAGGAGTACCCGACCCCGCCGGTGGCCGAGATGGTGTACGTGCCCGCAGTGGTCGAGGTGGCCGACACCGAGCACACCCCTGACGCGGAACTGACGCAGGTGGACGAGTCGAAGGTCAGGTTCGCCACAGGGGCGAAAGTGGCCACGGCGTTCTCCACCGGGTTCTTGTTGGCGTCCACCACGTGGGCGGTCACGGTGACCGAGCTTCCCACGACGACCGGCGAGACCGGATCGATGGTCAGCCATGACTGGGACCAATCAGGGGACCCCGACCCGAAGAGCAACTGCGCGGGGGACCCCGTGGGAGTCAGGGAGTCGACGGTGATGGTGACGGGGAAGGCGCCCTTGATGGTCGAGGTGTACGCGAGGATCGCCACACCGTCCTGCGTGAGGGGGTCGGCCTGGGTGCGCAGTGTCGGCCCAGGGGCCGCCACGGCGTGGACCTGCGCCCCCGTCACGGGGTTGCCATAGCGGTCGAAGGCGTGCACCGTGATCAGGTCCCGGCTCACACCGTCGGCCGGGAGCCCGTTGGGATCCACGACCACGCGCGTGACGTGCTGGCCGTCGTCGATCACGGGGACACACCCGCTCACGCACACATCCCCTGCCACGAACGTGACCATGGCCGGGCTGCCTGAGATGTCGGCGGGCGCTCCCGCCTTGTCGGGGATCCGCGCATGGACCGGATAGCTCCCCGCCACCTTCGAGGTGAGCGTCACCGAGCATCGGCCGTCGGCGAGGGTCTCGCACCTGGTGTCGGACATCTCCACCGCAGACGACGCGGTCGAGAAGGTGACGAACTCTCCTGGCATGGTGTTTCCGGTGGCGTCGCGCACGGTGGCCGTCAGGGTGTACGTGCCCCCCGCCGCGATCGGACCATGCGGGGTCACCTGCAGAGTGGACGTCGTGGGGTCCGCGCTCCCGGCCACGAACGACAGGTGCATCACCGAGGTCTGAGGGGCCAGTCCGTCGATCAACCCCCGCACGGTGAAGGTCCCGCGGGTGGTCGAGGTCCACGCGAGGGTGGACGTCCCCGTGCTTCCCGTGGTCGTCGTCTGGGTCTGGGGGGCCAGTATCCCGGCCAGATCCCCCTGGCTGTGGTCCACCACCTCCACCGTCGCGTCCTCCACCGGGTTTCCGTACGTGTCGTAGGCGTACGCCATGGCGGTGTCCGCGGCCTTCCCATCGGCGATCTGATCGTTCAGGGTGATCTCGAAACGCGTGACGTGGCTGGGGTCGACGGGCGTGCACCCGCTGACGCACACCCCGCCGGAGTAGAACTCCACCGTGGGCTTCTGGGCCAGTTCGACCCCTCCCAGCGAGGCGGAGACCGTGTACGTCCCCACCAGTTTGGCGGTCATCGAACAGGTGTAGACCCCGGGCTGGGCCGCTCCTAGCTCGACGCATCCTGAGACCGTGGCTGAAGCGTCGCCACGAGTCCCTCTCACGTCGATGTGGTCAGCAGGGATGCCCGTCACCGGATTCGACTTCGCGTCCCGGGCCGTGATGACGACAGTCACATGACTGCCGGCCATCTGACGGGTCGGGTCCACGCTCAAGGATGAGGTGAGGTCATCGACTCCCCCCGCCGTGAACACAACCGTCGCGGGAGACCCGGAGATCGCTGTGCCCACCCCCGCCACATCGACGCTCGCCGAGACTTCCTGGCCGTAGACGGCAGCCACCTGCGACGTGACCTCGACGGAGCAGACACCCGCGGAGTCAGTCGTGCATGTCGTGGCAGACAACGACACGCTGCTGCTCTTCTTGGCGAAAGACACAGCGACTTTACTGAGTGGCTGTCCGTCGGGATCGACGATGGTGGCAGTCGCGGTGATGGGCATCCCCACCGTCGTCGACGCGGGGCTGACTCCCAACGTCGACTTTCCGGGGTCGGGGTCCCTGGCGTACACGACCTCGACGATCGCGTCAGACCCCAACGCCGGAGCATAGGAGAAGGAGACCTCCGTGCCGGACACGGTATAGGCAGGTTGTGAGATGACCCTGCCGGCGTGCACGCCCTCTGTCTCCTTGATGAGGACGTCCTGGACCGTCCATCCCGACGGCACGGATGCCTTGAGGGTGAGCGCGGCGTTGGCGGAGGCGCCCCTCGCGGCGCCCACGACCGGGTCGAGTCCGGCGGTCATGGTCGCGCCATCGACGGTGAAGTCGCCCGTCCCACCCGTCGTCGAGGCGGCGGGACGGTACACAGCGTCCGCCACCCTCAGACGGTAGTCCTCGATCTCACCCGGGGTCACCCAGTTCGGCGTGCCCGTGGAGACCGTCGCCTGGTACTCGTTCCCCGCGTTGTCAGGCCGTGTCACGGGCACGGTGGACACCGACGCGCGGAACTGGATGGCCTGCCCCGCCGCGCCCAGCGTCCCTCCCGACTGGAATTGGAAGACGCCCGTGGCTTTCCCGTTCGCTGAGATCGAGGGAGACCAGGCCGGGGTGGAGTTCCAGGAATCAGTCCCCGCTCCGGTCGTCCACCCCGACACATATCCGGTGCTGGTGGCGGGGCCAGACACGTCGCCCGCCAACTGGTAGGCCCGGGTGCCCGCCAGAATCGTGTTGTCGATCGACAACTTGCCAGCATAAGAATCGACATACACCCCATCGTCGCTCGCATGGGAGTCGTTCGTGGCGGGTCCTGAGTAGGATCCCGCGGTCGACCCCAGCCAGATGATCGGGTGAACCGCGTTGAGGTGCATCGGCGCCCCCGCCGCCACCGTCGTCGGAGCGATAGAGGCGTCGCCGTAGGAGCCCTGGGTGGTGATGCCGAAGTCGGCCCGCGCCACCTCCTCGTCGCTGGTGATCGTGACAGTGGTGTGGAAGGCCATGGCCCCCGGCTGCGTGGACGTGTCATTGCCCGGCGCCATCGGATCCGTGGGGAGGGCGGGGTCCGGGGCAGGCATCGCCAGCGCCCCGTCGCAGATCCCTCCGGCCGTCGTGGAGACGTTTCCGCCGACGCACTGCGCCACCACCGGGTTGAGGACGCCCCCGCCCCTGGCCCAGGTCTGCATGGCGTTGACCCCGTCCACCACAGGCAGGATGCGTACGATGTAGTCGCCGTTCCCGCCGACGAGGAAGGAGTAGCTCCCCGAGGGGTCGGTCGTGCGCTTGCCCTCGTAGATGTAGTCGGAGCCGTTCGGGTCCTTCATGTACAGCGCGACGCTCACCCGTGGCTGGCCGATCTCGCCCGGGTCGATGACCCCGTTGGCGTTCGCGTCGTTGTAGACGTGGCCCTCGATGACCCGTGCGGTCTGACCGGAGGCCATGTCTTGCACGTAGTTCGCGACGGGACCCATCGTCGGGACCGTGCTCGCGCCATGCGGCAAGGTGTAGACGTACCCCGACATAGGGTTGATCTGCAGCAGGTTGCCGCCGTCCTGGTAGGAGCTCACGTACAACATGCCCTGGTAGAAGGCGGAGCCGTAGTTGAACGATGCACTCGTGGCATAGTTCGTGGCCACGCTCGACTGGCCGGGGGCCGCCTGGAGGGGAGTCACGAGATTGTAGGTCCACGACTCGCCGCCCTGACCCGGCACGATGCGCACGAGCCACTTGCGGGGAGCGGCCGGCAGGCCGAAGGCGGGCGCCGCCTGCGTGGACATGACCTGCACGTAGGCGTTCCCGTTGGCGTCGAGAGCCATGTCCGAGGCCACGTACCCGTTTCCGCCGCAATCGGCCACGGCGGCGTTGTTGAAGATGTCGTCGCCCGGGTCGGCCGGAAGGATCTTCCCGGAGAAGTTGTACGCGTAGGTGACGGGATCGAAGATCATCATGTTGTACGAGTAGTCGAGGGTGTTGCACTCTCCGCCGCCGAAGAAGATCTCGCCGGTCTTCTGGATGGTCTCACCGGCCGACCAGTAGCGATAGCCGCCCTGGTTGGGGAAGCCCGGATACGTCACGTTCGGAACCAGGAGGAACTCCCCCTTCGTCGACCCCTCCGCCCATCGGACGATGGGCAGGGTGCCCGCGGGCACCGGCCCGTCGTTCTGATAGGCGCTCACCGTGTTGGACGAGTCCCAGGCCCAGAAGTAGGCGTACTTCTCACCGCGGGTCCCGTACGGGTCAGCGTCGATGGCCATCGTCGTGAGGGGGTTGCCCATGATCGAGGTGATGTTCTTGCCGTAACCAATGGCTGCCTGGTTGGCCGCCGTCGTCGGCTCCAGGCCGCCGGTGGCGAAGTGCCCCACCGTCCCGCCGTTCACGTACGAGGAGAAGTACAACGTCTCCTTGTCGATGGGCAGGAAGGGGACCGTGGGAGACGTGTTCACGACGGTGGCGCCCAGTTCCAGCGGGGAGAGTCCCGTGGGAGTGACGACCTGCTTCCACCCGCCCGTGTTCGCGACGCCCTGATAGGACGCCGCATGCGCCTTCGGCATCGCATCCACCTGGAACTGGCCCACGATGAGCGTTCCAACAGCCAGCGCGAAAGCCGCCAGCCCGGCCAGAGGCTTCACGGCGCGCGCCGTCCTCCGGCCCATGTTCGATGCGACGCGCGAAACGGCGTCAGGACGTGTACTAGCACCCACAGTCGGTGGTCCCCTCTATCATGCATTTCCCATTGCTTGGGACATGCGCGTCAATAGACGCGGATTGAAAAGAAGTACCCCAACAGCTAATGCATAAGATCCCCCATAGCTGCCTCTCCAAGCGGAGATGCCACCAAGGTACTACCCGGCGTCGACGCGGGTCAACTCCAACGGGAGGGCCGTGACGCCCGTGAGCGTCAATCCTGTGGCAACTTGCTGCAACTCAGGGAAGCGACAAGAAAATACCCTCTGTCAACGGGAAATGCCGAGGCGACCATCGACCGGGTCCCATGGGATGGGGTGGCTGGGGGGGTTGAGACACACCCCATCCCACGGTCGCCCCTACCAGTGAGGGGCGATTCCCTGATGCTTGACGTGCGGCATAGTCAGGTCATCATCACAATCCCCCATCGATGCGTCAGGGAACGCTAATTAGACTACGCTTTGGTATCTATCTCGTCAAGACATGTCGAAAATAAGGTGGTATTAAGTACGAAATTAGTTCATACTCATAGCGAGGGCAGGCAAACGGGATGGGAGGCTTGCCCGCCTCCCATCCCGCGTTCACCACAGGGTGGCTATCCCTGGCGCCAGTCGCGAGCGGAAAGGGCTGGGAAGCAGGAGGGAAGAGTATTCTCCTGCACGATCCGCCGCCGGCGCCTACTCGAAGGCCCATGGGGACGTCATGGCACATGTGCGCATCCAGCGTCAGACGGCTAGCCTAACGTGCATTTTTCATTGCTTGATAGATGCGCGCACACGCATGCGAACCAAAAAAGAAGTACCCCAACAGCTAATGCTTATAATCCCCCATAGCTGCCTCTCCATATGGAGATGGCTTCAACCTACTCCCCCGTGCTGGCGGCGGTCAACTCTGCGACGCCCCACGTCACGGCCGTGACGAGCACAGGGGTTCTGTCACCGAAGCAGCCTCGGAAGCAGCCTCGGAAACAGTCACGGAAACACAGGAACCACCAGGGGGTCCACAGGATGGGGGCGGGGGGGACCTCCCCCATCCTGCGGTCGCCATGAAGGAGGCGATCCCCTTTTTTCACTTCCAAAAGGAAGTGCAGTAGGAGAAGAGTGGTTTCTCCTACACCGGGTAGGGTCTTGCTCTGGATGAGCGCAGAACAACCCTCAGCGTATTGTCGTGCAGTGGTCCAAGGCACATCCGCGTTGCCTCGACCTTCCCCCCGGAACCGCCTTCGTGGCGAATCCGCATGGAACAATCATCCAGACAGTGCGTGCTTACACATCCCCCCCTGGGCCAGCCGCATAGATGTCAGCATAACAATTTGCCCGTGCATCCACAAGAGATATCCACGAAGTGGGAATGCCCCGACGTGCGTGCCCGATCTCACGCCAGCGGGGCTTGTGTCAGGGTGACCCACGCGTCATGGGTCGCACCGCCGCGGTCCGTCCATGCGACCTCGACTCGATCACCGGGCTGGTGACTGGCCAGTATGGTCGTCAGATCGGCGACGCTGGCGAGCGTGGTGGAGCCGATGGAGGTGATCACCGAGCCGGGTGTGATGCCGGCCTCGTCGGCGGGTCCGCCGCTGATGACTCCGACGATGTTCACGCCCTGGGCGTGGGTGGACACCTGCACGCCGATGGCCGCCGTGCGCCCCAGTGCGACGGTGTCGGTGACCGTGCCGGCCAGCACATGGTCGGCGACCGTCATGACCGCGTCGATGGGGATGGCGTACCCCACAGTGGAGCGTCCGCCGGTCGAGCCTGCCACGTTCATGGCCACGACGTCGCCGTGGGAGTTGAGCACCGCGCCCCCGGAGTCGCCCGGCACCAAGGCGGCGCTCATGGCGATCAGGTCCGTCAGGGCGGCCGTGCTGCCGTCGTCCTCGGTCACGGTGATGTCCTGGCCCACAGCGGTGATCTGACCCGGTGCCGCGATCAACCGGCCGCCTCCTTGCGCGTTGCCGACAGCGGTGATGGAGTCGGACACCGCCACCTGGGAGGCGTCAGTGGTGATCGTCGTCAGATCGGAGGCGCCCTCGAGCTGGAGGACGGCCACATCGGTGGTGGCGTCGTACCCCAGCACGTCGGCGGTGTAGGTCTGGCCGGTGACCGGAACGGTCACCGTGACCGAGGTGGACGACGCGACGACGTGATGGTTGGTGACGACGATGCCGTCGGCGCCGATCACCATGCCCGTGCCAGCGGCTTGCGCCGTCCCGAAGTCAACTTCGGTGTCGATCAGCACGATGCCGGTCGACTGGTCCGTGGTCGCGATCGTGGACGTCTGGGCGCCGGATGTGCCCTGGGTCGGCCACTGGGTGACTCCGCCGCGACTGTGAGGAAGGGGGCCTCCGTACCACATGTTCATCGCAGTGGCGTCTGCGCTGGTTGTTCCTGTGGCAGCTGTCGTGGCAGGCGCTGAAAAGGTAAAGCACGCCGCCATCGCCACTGCGGAGAGCGTCGCCAGTATTCGTGCGATCATTGGGACTCCTCGAAGTTGTTGTCTGAGCCCCAGTCTCACGGCCCCCTTCTCAGAATTCACTCAGACAGGATCGGCGTGTCCCGATGGCTCGGATTCGTAGCTCGTCAGGTACCCCGCCACGCTGCGGGTCATCTCTGTCGAGAAGTCCGACATGTACTTGCGGGCGCAGAAGGCGGGGACGTACGTGTCGAAGTCCTCCCCGCGGTCGGCGAACATCTGTCGCAGTTCCTCGTCCGACAAGCGGCGATAGCGATCGGTGAGGACGATGTGCTTCGCGTCGAACCGCCGGGGCTTGGGCCTGCGGGCTTGCTGGCGAGTGGGGCGGCCGAGGATGAGCACCGTGGCGGGGAAGACCCACTCGTCGAGGCTGAGGAGGTCCCGGATCTGCTCGCGGTTCTCCAGCACGTCACCGATGTAGCAACTGCCCAGGCCATGGGCATGGGCTGCCACGACCGCGTTCTGGGCGGCGACCATCGCGTCCTGGCAGGCCAGCATCAGGTCCCCGACGCCAGCGGGACGGGGGTCGCACCCGGCCAGGGCGTACGCGTCGTGCCAGCGCCGGGAGTCGGCGAGGAAGACCAGCACCCAGGGCGCCTGCTCGATGAACATCTGGTGGTCGCACAGCTCGGCCAGGCGATGCCTGACCTCGGGATCGTCGATCTGGAGGATGGTGTAGAGCATCTGGTTGCCAGCGGTCGGCGCGGCGAAGGCGCAGGCGAGGATCGACTGGCGCACCTCCTCGGCGATGGGCTCGGGCTCGAAAATCCGTACCGATTTCCGTTCCAGCAGTTCGTCGATGGTCCCCATGGCCGTCCCTCCTTGTCGATGACACGAAGGACAGTTTATCCCGTACGAGAGCCGCGGCGTCGCGCGGCGCGGCGACGACGGGCTACCGGGCCAAGGCGTGGCTCCCCTGGTCGATCATCTCGCGGACACAGGCGCGGATGGCGGCGGTCACGTCGTCCTTCGGGTCGCGCCCGTTGATCACCAAGTACCGCCCTGGCCCCGAGGAGGCCAGCTCCAGGAAATGATCGCGCACGCGCTCATGGAACTCCGGGCCCGCCGACTCCATGCGATCGTGCTCGTCCTTGGTGGACAGGCCCTCGGTGACGGACACGTCCATCAGAATGGTCAGGTCGGGCACGAGATCCGACACCGACCACCACGCGATCTTCGAGATCTCGTCGATGCTGAGGGAGCGCCCGGCGCCCTGGTAGGCGATCGTGGAGTCGACGTACCGGTCGCAGATGACGATCATCCGGGCGTCCAGGGAGGGCTTGATCACCTCCGCGACGTGTTGAGCCTTGTCGACGGCGTACAGCAAGGCCTCGGCACGGGGGCACAGATCCAGGGAGGAATGCAAGACCATCTGTCGCACGTGGGCGCCCACCTGCGTGTCCCCCGGCTCGAACGTGGTCCGCACCTCGTACCCGTCGCTGGCCAGCCACTGGGCCAATCGAGCGGATTGCGTGGACTTACCCGCGCCGTCCCCGCCTTCGAAGACAATGAACAGTCCGTTCTTCGGTTGGATCATGGATCCACCCTACCCGGATTTACGCCGACGAACCGTCTTCTTGGGAGCGGCCGGTTTGGCCCTCTTCTCCGCCAGCAGCTCGTAGGCGCGCTCGGGCGTGATCTCGTCGACGGAGTCGCTCTTGCGCAAGGTCGCGTTCGTCGTCCCGTCGGTGACGTACGGGCCGAATCGGCCGTCCTTGACGGTGACAGGCTTGCCGGTGACGGGGTCGACACCAAGCTCCTTGAGGGGTCCGGAACTGGCTCTGGCCCCGCGCACGGGGGCCGCGTCCAACAGGGCTGTGGCTTGGTCCATGGTGATCTCGAAGATGGATTCCTCGCTGGGCAGCGGGCGGGTGGTCGTGCCCTTCTTGAGGTACGGCCCGTACCGTCCGTTCTGCGCGGTCACCGGGGCGCCGTCGATCTCGCCCACGATCCGCGGCAGGCTCATCAGGGCTTCGGCCTGCTCGAGGGTGACCGTGTCCAGGGTCATGGACGAGAACAGGCTCCCCGTCCTCGGCTTGGCCGACTTCGGCGCGTCCTCGGGCAGCACTTCGGTCACGTACGGGCCATAGCGCCCGTCTTTGGCCACCACGCGATACCCCGTGGCGGCGGCCGTCCCCAATTCCCGGTCCTCCACGGTCGGCGCCTGGAGGAGGGACAGGGCCATCTCCTCCGTGAGCTCGTCCGGGGGCATCTGGTCGTCGATGGTGACCTTCTTGCCCAGCGCGTCCTCCACGTACGGGCCGTACCGGCCCACATGGACGCACAGGCCCTCGTCGCCGGCGATCTCGAAGGTGGACAACTTGCGCGGGTCGATGTCGCCCAGCTCCGTCGCCAACTCTTTGAGGCCACGCGCGTCGTCAGTGCCGAAATAGAACTGGTTGAGCACGTCGAGCCTGTTCGCGTCGCCCTTCGCGACCTCGTCGAGGTCCTCCTCCAGGGTCGCGGTGAAGGCGTAGTCCACGAGCTGTGAGAACTGCTCCTCCAGCAGCCGTGTCACGGCGAAGGCCAGCCATGTGGGCACGAGCGCGGAGCCCTTCTTGAAGACGTAGTCGCGCGAGGTGATCGTGCGGATGATCGACGCGTACGTGCTGGGGCGCCCGATCTCCAGCTCTTCGAGCTTGGCCACCAGGCTCGGCTCGGTGTACCGCGCGGGAGGCCTGGTCTCGTGGCCGGCGGGGGTCAGACCGACGATGTCCAACCCGTGGCCCTTCTCCAATTGGGGAAGCCGGGCCTGGGCGGCGTCGTCGGACTCGTCGGGGTCGTCGTGGGACTCCACATAGGCTTTCAGGAAGCCGGGGAAGGTGACCGTGCGGCCCGACGCCACGAGGCGGGTGGTCGTGGCCGTCTGGTCGCCGACCGCGACCGGGTCGTGGGCGGCGTCGATGCGGATCGTGACCGACTCGCCCTCGGCGTCAGCCATCTGCGAGGCGAGCGTGCGCATCCAGATCAACTCGTACAACCGAAGTTGGTCGCCGATGAGGCCGGACTCCTTCGGGGTACGGAACATCTCCCCCGCGGGGCGGATGGCCTCGTGGGCCTCCTGGGCGTTCTTCACCTTGGACGCGTAGACCCGGGGCTTGGCCGGGAGGTACTTCGTCCCGAAGAGTTGCTGCACGGACGCGCGGGCGGCCTGGATGGCCTGCGCGGACAGGGTCACCGAGTCCGTCCTCATGTAGGTGATCCATCCGGCCTCGTAGAGGTCTTGGGCCACCGACATGGCACGCTGGGCGGTGAAGCCGAGTTTGCGCCCCGCCTCCTGCTGCAAGGTGGTAGTACGGAAAGGCGCGTACGGACGGCGCGTGTAGGGACGCGCCTCCACGTCGTGGACCGTGCACCGGGCCTCGGCCAGGACGGCGGCGAGGGTCGTCGCCGACTCCTGGGTGAGGGCGACGAGATTCTGGCTCAACTGGCCTGTCGACGAGAAATCACGTCCTTGGGCGAGTTTCCCGTCGCCGACCTGGGTCACGCGGGCGGTGAATCGCCGAGGGTCGGCCGACTCGCCGGCGTCGAGGTCGGCGGTGATGTCCCAGTACGACGCGGAACGGAACGCGATGCGCTCCTTCTCGCGGTCCACGATCAACCTCGTGGCGACCGACTGCACCCGCCCGGCTGACAGTCGTGGCATGACCTTCTTCCACAGAACCGGGGACACCTCGTAGCCGTAGAGCCGGTCGAGGATGCGGCGAGTCTCCTGGGCGTCGACAAGGTCGGTGTCCAACTCACGCGGGTTGGCGACGGCGGCCTGGATGGCGGCCGGGGTGATCTCGTGGAAAACCATGCGCTTGACGGGCACCTTGGGCTTGAGCTCCTCCATGAGGTGCCACGCGATCGCCTCCCCCTCGCGGTCCTCGTCTGTGGCGAGGAAGAGTTCGTCGACCTCGGTCAGTTTCTTCTTCAACTCGGCGATGGTCTTCTTCTTGTCAGAGGAGACCACGTACAAGGGCTTGAAGTGGTTGTCGACGTCGACGCCCGTGCGGGCCCACTTCTCCTGCTTGTACTTCGCGGGGATCTCAGCGGCCGTGGTCGGCAGGTCGCGGACGTGTCCGCGGCTGGATTCCACCACGTAGTCGGAGCCAAGGTACGACGAAATCTTGGACGCCTTCGTGGGGGACTCCACGATCACGAGCTTCTTGTGGGCCATGACCACTACCTCTCAAATATGCACTACCGACATATAACCCTTGCGAGTTATACATACACTACAACCGCCACGAGGACGCTCTCGACTACTGGAATGTCTCATGGGCGGGTGTCAACCATGTTTGCGCGATGAGCTTCCTGATCTGAGGAATCATCTCATCTCTCAGGCTGGACTCATCCACGTCCATGAGCGCCGCCACGGCGGCGATGATCCTTCCCACAGGCAGCTCGCCGTCGCACGCTCCCAGGACCCCTCCCAAAGCTGTGTCCACCTCGATGGCACGCATCAGCCCGTCCGTGCGTCGCAACACGACATGGGTCGGGTCGGCCTGTCCGGGAACACTCGTCGCTTCCTGCATGGTACCAGGCGCCAGAAGCCAGGCACACTCTTCTATCCGCGCGTCGGTCCAGGATTCCACGTCTCCCGCCCTCAGATGGGCCATGAGATCCTCGGCCACGGGTTGGCTGACCGGGTAGGGCCAGGACTCACCGACGACGCTCGACGAGGAGGACCCCGAGTTGACCATCGTGATCCATCCCATGCCGACCGCTTCGATGCCCAGGTCGTCGAAGTACCTCAGCCACTGGTCGTAGCGGGCGGTGTAGTCCGGCGCCCCGTTCAACCCGGCGTCGGCGAGCCAGATCTCGATGTACTCGTAGACGTCGAGCGTCTCCCTCTCCACGATGAAGGCGTCGCAGCCCTGGGGCACCCATTGGGCGACTCGGTCCTGCCACGGCATGCCGGTGGTGTGGGCCCAGTTGCCGACCACGTGCAGAGAGCCGCCCGGCGCCAAGCGCGGTCCCGCGCCCGCGACCACGGCCCGCATGAGGTCGTCGGACCGCAGATCGGTCTCGCGATACACCAGCCTGGCGCCCGTGTCCGGAGAGATCACGAACGGCGGATTGGTGGTGATGACATCGAAGACCTCGTCGGCCACCGGCTCGTAGAGCGACCCCAACCGCGTCTGCACGTCGATGCCGTTCAGGGCGAACGTGAGCGTGGCCAAGGTCAAGGCCCGAGGATTCAAGTCGGTGGCCACCACCCGCGCGGCGTGGTTGGCCAGGTGGAGGCATTGGATGCCGCTCCCCGTGCCCAGATCCAAAGCCCTGTCCACCGCCCGGCGCGACGTGATCTGGGACAGGCTCACCGAGGCCGGCGAGATGCCCAACACGTGGTCGGGACGGACGTGTCCGTCGCGGGTGTCCAAGGACGCGGTGTGATCGGAGACCACCCACCCCGAGGTCGCGTCGGTCAGATCCGCGTACGGCCTGATGTCCACTTTCGCCCGCACGCCCTCGCCGTCTCGGGCGAGGATGCCCAACGGCGCGAGAGACGACACGTCCAGCGTTCTGGCCACCTGCTCGTATGGCTGCTCCTGCTGAAGGACGAACAGCCTGATCAGCGTCGCCAGAGGATCGTCACGCCCCGCCAGGGCACGAGAGGCCGCCGTGGTGTGGTTCCTCGTCAAACCCAATTGCCCATGTTCACCGATGGCATCCAGGACCTGGTCTGTGGAGTAACCGGCCCGCTCGAAGTCGTCGCGCAGCCGCCCCATGGCGTCGATATATGAATTCACCCGCCTAGCATCTCACACCCTCCTTCCTTTCCACTCATCACCGTCATGATCCCAGTCTCACCGTCATGATCCCAGCCTCGCTGACGTGCTCCTCAGCCGGCCGACTGGACACTGGCCGGGTTCCCTGCGAAGGATGTGCTGGACACCTGACGAGGCAGACCCGGCATCGACCACCGCAAGGAGGCGGACACCTCCACCTCGGCCGCCACTTCCGTCCCCGCTCGCACGATCTCACAGGAGTCCGCATGGGCTCCGTTGTCACCGGCGACGCGCTCGGCCATGGCGCAGGCCTCATCGTCCGACGCGCCCTGCGCCGCATGGGACGCCGCCGTGAGAGCTGCGAGGTCCGACGCGGCGTGGACGGTGTGGACGGCCATGATGTAGCCGAGCACCATCCACCCGATCAGCAACCCCATCGCCAGCGTCCCACTGATCACGATGACAGCCATCGTCGCGTTGCCTCTCTGGTGGCCGATGGCCCCCCGCTCGCACGTCATGACCCGCCGCCTTCATCCGCGATGGCCGCAGTGGCATGGACCGTGAACGCAGGCAACCACCCGCCCCACGGCCGCATCGGCCACGACACGGTCACCGTCACCTGGCCCCCGTCGCGGGTGATGTCCACCCGAGCGGAATCAGGCAGGCTGTGCTCGACCTCCGCGATGGCGCCGAGATCGTCCCGGGCCGCTTGGCGAGCGATCTGGGACGCGGCGTCCACGCAGCGGACTTCCCCCACCGACACGGCGAGGATTCCGACGCAGAAGACCATGGCCACACCGAGCCCCAGGGCTGCGAAAGCCATCTCCACGGTCACCATGCCGTGCTGTCCGAGACGCTGGCGTCGACCACCGCGATCACGTTCTCGTCGCATCTGGTCACCTCCTCACTGGATTGATGGTCGGGCGGGGCCTCGGGCCTGAAACGACCAGACCCGGAGCCCCGCCCATGACTGTCATGATCCGACGACCCCGAAGATCATGTTGAAGAGCCAGGTGATCAGCTTCCACAGCAGTTCCCTGAAGGCGGGATCGGTGAGAAGTTTCCACAGGATTCCGCCGAACGAGATGACCGCCGCCGTGCCGACCGCGTACTCAGCCGTGGCCATGCCCGCCTCATGGTTCCCATGGAAGAGAGACCTAATGGCATTGATAATTTTCTTCATGATGTGCTCCTTTTCTTTGCGCTGACGCGCTTGTCCCGTGCGGACATAGGAGACCATGTGCGAATCCGAGGTGGTTCTGTCGAGGCGGTGGAAGATTGTGGATAACTGCGCACGGATTACAGAGCCTGTGGATAATGCGCACTCGTCCCGGCCGATCCGTGCCATCATCTCACCCGAACAACCCGGTGAAACCGGCCGCGATCACAGGGACCACACCGATGAGCATGAACGCCGGCAGGTAGCACGTCCCCAAGGGCAAGACGCTCTTCACGCCCACGGACTTCGCCGCCGCCAGACGCTCGGCAGTCCCCTGGCGTCGCAGATCGACGCAGTGCTGCGCCAAGATGTCCGACACAGTCGTCCCCCAGGAGGAACTGCGGGCCATGTCCCGGGCCACCCGACCGATCACCGGGTCGTCAGCGAGCACCCGCCAGGCTTGCTCGTCCGACATACCCACAGAGATGGCGTTGGTGACCGCGTCGAACAGGTCGCGGATGGGAGGGCCCATCACCGTGGACACCGTCTCGATGGCGGCGCGCACGGGCTGGCCCGTCTGCACGCACGCCTGCATCAACTCCAGCGCCTGAGGAAGATCCTCCAGCGTCTGCAACCGACGGCGTCGCGCCGCCGCCGGTTCGAGGCGCCCCAACCCGACCCACGCGCCCACACCAGCCACCGGGCCCACGAGCAGCGCCAGCGGAGAGATGCTCCATCCGTACGCGATGATGAGCACCGCGACGAGCGCCGCGATCCACCCTCGTCGTTTCGATGCCATGGCCCCCGGGACGGGACGCGCCCATGTCGGCAGACTTATCTGCTTGACGGGACCCAGGCGACTGACCCCGTCGGGGGGATGCCAGATCCACATGGTGAAACCAGCGCAGACGATCGCGATCCACACGCCCATCACTCACCCACCTTTCCCATTGCTTCGTGCGCCACCCGTGGCCTGGGAGGCGAGATGCTCGCTCCAGACCAGCCCCAGACAGCCCAGCCCGGCGCCGATCAGCAGACAGAGACGTCCACCCCACGAGGCCGTGAAGAAGTGAAGGGGGTTAGCCCCCAAACTGACGGCCATACCCAATCCGACAAGGGGGAGCAGACACAGCAGCCGTCCCGTGGCACGAGGGCCGGCCAACTCCCCAGCGACGACGACGGCGGTGTCGGCGGCATCCTCCAGACTCTGGCGGACCACGCCCAGCCCTTCATGCATCGACGCGCCCGTCACGTACGACACCCTCCATACCCGCGCGATGCGCCCCAGTCCCTCGAATCCTCGGGTGCGCGCCATGTCGTCCATCACCTCCCACGGGTCTCCGCCCATCTTCAGATGGGCCACCGCTGGGGCGACGACCGGGCACTCCTGGGCGGTCAGCGTCAGTGCGACGCTGGGGATATGCCCCAACGCCAAGAGGGATTCCAGCACCTGGGCCGTACGCACGACCTCCATCGACGCGCGCCGGGCACGCCTGTCTGCGATGTGGGAGACGACCACCCACGCCGCTGTCGTGCCGACCATGCCCACGACGGCGACGACGGCCGCAGGCGGGAGCGCCACACCGGCCGCCCCACATGCGATCCACGCCACCAGGCACACTCGCCAGACGTCCAGGGTGCGTGTCCGGATGGGACGAGGCGCGAGCCGTCGAAGCCCAGGCCCGACAGCAGGGACCAGGAACCAGACGCACAGCATCGCCGCGAGGACGGCCACGGCGGTCACGCCAACACCTCCATCAACGCGCCCATCCCCTCGCCCTCACCAGCATCCAGACCGCAGCGTCGCCATGCGACACTGGCCCGGATCCGCCCGGATGGGTCGCGATCCACGACACCGATCTGGGACACCTCTCGCATGGGCCCTCGCCGGGTGACGTGGACGAGCACCCGCAACGCGGACGCCGCCTGCGCATGCGTCGCCTGCGAGGACAGGCCGCCCAGAGCCCCCAACGCCTCCAGGCGTGCCGGAAGATCGCCGATGCTGTTCGCGTGGATCGTCCCGCATCCGCCCTCATGGCCGGTGTTGAGGGCTTGGAGAAGATCCCTCAACTCGGCTCCGCGCACTTCCCCGACGACGAGACGATCCGGTCTCATCCGCAGCGCTTGGCGCACCAGGTCGGTCATCGTCACCAATCCGGCCCCCTCGCCGTTGGCCGGGCGGGATTCCAGCCATACGGTGTGGGCGTGGTCGGGGTCCAACTCACGGGAATCCTCCACGACGACCAACCGCTCCCGCTCGGGGACGAGAGACAGCAGAGAGCTCAACAAGGTCGTCTTCCCCGAGCCCGTGCCCCCCGAGATCATGAAGGCGACTTTCTTGTCGATCAGCCGCCGCAGGATCTCCCCCGCCCGCGAGTCCACCCCTCCGGTTCGCTCCCAGTCCTCCATGCTCAGCGTCTTCTTCCCGGGGACCCTCAGGGACAAGCAGGTCCCCGGATGGGCGATGCCGGACAAGACGGCATGGAAACGCACCTGGTTGGGCAGCCGGGCATCGACGAAAGGAGAGCCGTCGTCGAGGCGACGACCCACCGACGCGGCCAGCCGTACCCCCAACTGGCGGATGGCGTCGTCGGACGGAAAATACACATTGGTCTTCTCCAGCCCCATCCCGCGATCCACGAAGACCTGCTGGGGGCCGTTCACGACGATGTCGGTCACCCCGTCCAGGCTCAGAAGGGGCTCGAGGACGCCGATCCCCACAGAATCACGCGCGATCTGATCCTGGACCGACAAGACGACGGCGTCGGAGACGATATGGCCTGTCGCCCGCAGAGCCTCGGCGATGTCCTGAGCCGTCGGCGAGCGTCCCAGCACGGCGAGATGCCGACGCACATCCAGCGCGATGTCCTCCCCCGCCATCACAACCCCCTCCTGGGCGCCGGTTCCCCGAGACACCAGGGAAGGATGCGTGAGCACGCCCTCGTCCACCCTCCGGCCAGCCAGGGGACCATGCCCCGGTCGGCCAGCCTCGCCAACTCGGGGACCGTGGGCACGACACCGATCAGGGGAAGGTCGACAGCGCGCGCGGCGTCGGCGGGCAGCACGGCCCCTCCGCGACGGACCACGAGGGCGCACTCCCCGCGATCCATGGTCGCGACGGTGGCACGTGTGGCCGCCAAGGAGCGAACCGTCTGGGTGGAGACGACGATGGTACGTTGTGCGGTCACGCCGGCGGGGCTGCGCCCTCGCCCCTGGTCGACGAGCACGAGGTCATGGGAGCGGGCCAGGCAGTCGATGACGGCCTCGTACGCCGTGTCGTCGACAGGCTCGCCCGAGGCCCTGTCCATGGACACGACGGTGACCCCTTCGACACGCGGCAGCATGGGCGCGATGTCGGCGATCTGGCCCACGGCGTTGCGCAATTTGTCCCACCGCCATCCAGGCGTGTTCTCGGCCCCCAGCAAGAGGTCGATGCCACCCCCGTGAGGGTCGCCGTCCACGAGGGCCACTCTCCTCGACTGGCGGGCGGCCATGACCGCTAAGGAGACGCACAAGGTCGACGCGCCGACCCCGCCCGCCCCCGGCTTGACGGCCACCACGCTCCCGCCGTCGCCGCCGTGGGCTTTGCCAGCGATGACCCTGGACAACCACTTCGCCCCCTCGGGCACGACGATGACGGAGGCGCCGAGGGGCATGGACGCCCGGCAGAGCGCCTCGTAGGCGTCCGCCTGTCCGACCAGATAGACCTGGGCGCGCCGAGGCAACGCCCAGCCGCCCGCCTGCCCGGCTTGGTCGGCGCCGATCAGGACCGCGGAGGCCGTGCGCCAGGCCGTACGCAGATCCCGAGGGTCGGCGACGACCGTCAGCGTCACCCCGATGGCCGCAGCCGAGGCCTGCGCCATATGGACCAGGCGAGAATCGGCGCTGACGAGGATCGCAGAACTGAGTTCACGTTGCATACTCTCTCCATGCGAGGTCCCGGCCCGGAATTGTCGTGGGAGCCCACATCTGTGGATAACTATCTGCGATCCAGAAAATCTGTGGACAACTGCACCCACATCGCGTGGGAATACATGGTAAAGGTATGGAAGATTCAGTACAGTTCAGGCATGGCGCCTGTTACCACGATCCCGCCCGCAGCCCTTGAGTGGCTGACCGGGACTGAACGCGCCTCCGTCTTGCTCGTGGGCGCCTCGGGCGGCTATGCCGCGATGCTGGCTCGTGCCGGCCATTCCGTGACGGTCGTCGATCGCGACGTCGACGCGCTGACAGCCATCACCCGCCTCAGCGGCGTCATCCATGTGGTCGCCGCCCGAGGGGAGTCCCTGCCTTTCGATCCCCGTCTCTTCTCCTCGGTGCTCGCCATCCAGAATTTCCACACGTTCGCCCCGGGCCTGGCCTTGGGCGAGTGGGCACGAGTTCTGCGCCCGCATGGGAGAGTCGGTTTGGCGTACCTCACCCGCGACGACTCCGTCCCCTGGGTGAAGAAGCTGCGAAGGATCGTCCAGAGCACACTCCCCGATGCGATGACGAGCGATTACGGTGTCGACTCGGTGGACCGCCTGAACGGTTCGGCGTACTTCCTCCACACGGAGACGGTGTCCTTCCGCCTGTGGGTCCCGTCGACGCGTGCCCAGCTTCAGGACAGTGCCCGTCACGCGACCGGCGCCGAAGGCCTCGACCCCGCCGACATGGAGTCCATGCTCGACCAGATTGGGGCGTTGTACGACGAGTACGCCCGGGTTCCCGATCCCCTCATGCTGCCGTACAAGATCCAGTGCTGGCGGGCTGAGGTGGATCAGTCCATGCTGGGTCCGACCCTCATCCGAGGAGACGAGGGCTTGTCCATCTCGCTGTGATCACCACCATCGACCAACCCTCGCTGGTGGGACCATGGGGCGCGCCCTGCCTCGGGACACACCTGACACGGGAAGCACCTGACACGGGAAGCACCGCGACACGGGACGCGCCGCGCCACGGAACACATCCGCCACGGAACACACCCAACGCGTCTCAGGCCACGATCACGTCATGCCCGCGCGCGCGGAGGTCCTCGAGGACCGTGGCCTGTCCCGTGGCGCTGACGGAGTCGGTGATCACGCCCGTGGACGTGCCCAGGCCCGCCCAGTAGGGGAAGGCCGAGGTCGTGTCGAATTTGGTGTGGTCGGCGAGCACCCAGCTCTGCTGACACTGCGCCATGAGACGGCGCTTGAACGCCGCCACCTCGACATCGGGGCAGTTCACGCCCAGGACCGGATCCAGCGCCTCGCAGCCCAGGAAAGCGATGTGGGGATGGACGAGGTCCAGCCCGGACACTGTCATCATGCCGGTCATGCCTGCCGTGGGACGCCTCAACTTGCCGCCCAAGACGATGAGAGCCGCCCGACCGTCGGCGACGGCCACTGCCGCAGACAGGCCATTCGTGACGAGAGTCACGGTGGGATTGTCCGCCAAACGGGCGGCCAGCGCGGCGGCCGATGTGCCGGCGTCGATGAAGACCACGGCTCCGTCGGGGACCAAGGGGACCGCGGCTTGGGCGATGTGGGTCTTGGCCGATGCCTCCACGCGCGTCTTGTCATGCCAGGACCGTTCCAGCCGTTGAGCCGTGACCGCGCCGCCCAGGGTCCTCACGATCTTGGAATCGGCGGCGAGCGCCCGCAGATCACGGCGGATGGTGGACGCGGACACCCCGAAGACCTCGGCTAGATCCTCCACGGAACGCTGGTCAGCCACCATGTCCACGAGTCGTTCGCGGCGCCTCGTCGTCCCCGCCCTCTCCCGAATGGAATCAGCCATTGTTCCTCCTGTGTCCTCCTCCATCCTAGCGCGACAGGAGGCCGGGCCCCACCGTGCGCCCCGGCACCACGACCCGGCACCACGACCCGGCACCACGACCCGACATCACGGCCCAGATCACAGACCAGATCACAGACCAGATCACGGACCGGGTGACGCGACCATCCGCGTCACCCGGTCCGCGCCCCCGGAACCGGACCCGACCAGGAGAGATCACACCTCCTCGTCGGGGCCGGAGCTCCCAGCCGGCCCATCTGGACAGGACCGATCACACGCGTTCCAGTTCCACCTCACGCCTCGCCGTGACCAGGTTGGGATTCTTCACGAAAGTCATCGTCATCACCACGGAGACCAACAGGAGGCCGGCCAGGACGTAGTACCCGGTCGAGGAACGCCCGGTGGCGTCATTGAGCCAGCCAACGAGGTAGGGGCCGACGAATCCGCCGAGGTTGCCCAGCGCATTGATCAGTCCGATCGAGAACGCGAGCACCGCGGGCGGGAGGTTCTCGGCCGGCACCACCCAGAAGGGCCCGTACGGCGAGTAGATGCCCATGCCGACCACGCACAACGCCACGATGGCGATCAGGGGGCTCCCGACCCACTGCCCGGCCACCATGACCACCAAGCCGACCAGCATGGGGACAGCCACAGCCAGTCGTCTGTTGCCGGTCTTGTCCGACCAGCGGGAGACCAGCAGCATCCCGACCAGCGCGCAGCCGTACGGAATGGCCGTCAGCCATCCGACGAGGCTGGGGGAATCGCCCACCAGCGCCCGGATGGCGTTCGGCAGCCACAGCGAGAACCCGTAGAAACCGGCCATCCAGCTGAAGTAGATGCCGATGAGGACCCATGTGCGTCCCGACCTCAGCGCGGCAGCGTAGCTCGACTGGGGAAGACCGGCGGTGAGCTGCCGGTCCTTGGCCAACTCGGCCCGCACGTACTCGCGCTCGACCGTGCTGATCGCAGAGGACTGGTGGGGGTGGTCTTTGATGACGAACCACCACACGATCGCCCAGACCAACGGCGGGACGCCTTCGATGACGAAGACGGTCCGCCAACTGGCGACCTCCAACAGGACGCCAGTCAAGGGCGCCATGAGCATGTTGGACAGCGGCAGGCAGATCATCCACAGCGCGTTGGCCCGAGCACGCTCCTTGAGCGGGAACCAATGGGCGAGCAAGACCAGGCACGCCGGCCACACGCCACCCTCGAAGACCCCCAAGACGAACCGGGCGACGTATAGCTGTGTCTCATCGCGTACCATCCCGCAGGCGATGGCCGCGAATCCCCACAGCACCATGAGGATGACCACGGTCTTCTTCGCGCTCCACTTCTGCGCGAGCAGAGCGCCCGGGATCTGCAGGACCATGTAGCCGAGGAAGAAGATCCCTGCGGCCATGCCTTTGGCCGAGTCGGACAGGGCCATGGACGGGTCGTTCTTCCCGATGAATGTCAAGATGATGGACACATTGTTGCGATCGAGGTACGCCAGCATGTACATGACGACCGCCACGGGGATGACATGGAGCCACCGTTTTTGGGGTATGGCAGACACGAGGTTCTGGGTCATGAGGGTATTCCTTCCTGAGAGTGAGCAGCACGAATGCCGTGAGCGGAGTTGCCTCCTGTGTGGCCCCCGATGCGCGTCACGCGCCGGATCACCACATCCGACGAGGCCCGCCAGCGCTGCGACGCGCGACGCTCACGCCTCGTCGGGAGTCCTCAGCCTCCATACTGGGCTGTGATGCGATCGTTGTAGGCGACGAACCTCGCCGCGGCCCGGATGGCCGCCGCCATCGTGGCCGGCGACGCGATGCCCGTGCCTGCGATGTCGAAGGCCGTGCCGTGGTCCACGGAGGTACGCAAGATGGGCAACCCGACCGTGACGGACACGGTGTTGTCGAAGTCGTAGGTCTTCGTGGCGATGTGGCCCTGATCGTGGTAGAGCGAGACGATGCCGTCGAAGCGTCCCTCCAGTCCGAAGTGGAAGACCGAGTCCGCGGGCACGGGCCCGGCCACCGGGTTCGCCACGATACGCCCGGCCGCGATGTCGGCGTTGACCGCCTGGATCGCCGGGATGATGTGGTCGATCTCCTCACGGCCGAAATGCCCGCCCTCTCCCCCATGGGGGTTGAGCGCGGCCACCGCCAGTCGGGGCATGTCGACGCCGAAGACCCTCAGCGCCGTCAGCGCGCGCCGCGTCTGGGCGTCGATGAGGTCTCGCCGGATGGCGGCCACGGCTTGGGCCAACGACATGTGCCGCGTGGCGAAGAAGACGCACAACTCGTCGACGACGAACATGGTGTCGGCGAAGGGGGCTTTCGTGAGCGCGGCGATCATCTCGGTGTGGCCGAGGAAGGGAGAGCCGGTGGCCCAGATCGCTTCCTTGCTGATGGGGGCGGTCACCACGGCGTCCACACGAGCGTCGAGGGCGTGCGCGGTGGCCTGCTCGATGGCGGCCACGGCGGCTCGCCCGGCCAACGCCTGAGCCCGGCCGAACTGGATGTCGCCAGCCCTGGCGACGACGCCGATGTCGACGACGTTGACCACCCCTGGGTCATCCACAGCCTCCCGGGGATCCTCGACGACGTGCCACGACGGCGCCACGCCGACGATGTCGGCGGCACGTCTCAGGATCGACGGATCGGCGTACAGGACCGTACGCATCGGCGGGCAGAGGCCAGGATCCGTGACGCACCGCAGCGCGATCTCGGGCCCGATCCCCGCAGGGTCTCCTGCCGTGACAGCCAGGATTCTTGTGTCATTCATGGTTCGTCCCTTTCTACCGGAGGAATCAGTGTCGTTGTTGGAGGGCCCGCACACAGCACAGGCCCGCGTCGTCATCGCCGATGAGACCGCCCTTGGTCGACAAGCCCATGCCATGATGGGGGCCGCCATCGACATGCCCGACCACGGCCAGGGGCAGGACTTCCGCGGCGACCTGGAATCCATGGGCGCCCAGGGCGTCGATCACGCCGGTGGCCACATCCCCGCCCGTGGCGTAGATCCCGACCACCTTCAGCCGTGAGACCGCCTCGCGAGCCACCTCTTGGAGCAGTGTCAGCATCCTGGCCGCCGACTCGCGGTCCCCGCCGCCATGCTGGGGGGTGGCCGTACGCACCCCCAGCACCGGCACCGTCCCCAGGGCGACCAATCGGTCGACGACGTGGACCGGATCGTCGTCGAGGTCGACGGTCACCAAGGCGGCCCCGGTCTCGGCCTGAAGACGCTCCAACTGCCGACGGGTCAGGTCCGTGAGAGAACCGGCGACCACGAGGACGCAGCCCGGGTCGGCCACCTGGGTGCCGACTCCCATGGCCGCGGCCATGGCGGCGCCGAAGGGGCCGGAGTCCGCGACCAACCACGTGATGCCCTCGGCGACCGCCGTCGCCTGTGCCGCCTCGGCGATCCGACGCAGGTCGGCGGTCGTGGTGGCGTCCACGATGACGATGTCGGCGCCCTGGCTGGCGTCGGCCAAGGCCTGGGCCAGAGCCTCACCCGCCTCGCGTACCGTGTCGAGAAGGACCTCCGCCGTGGGGAGGTTGGTCTGGCGGGCGAGCTCGCGGCTGATGCGCGAGAAGCGCACCGGGGTGAACGGGTCGCGACCGGCCCAGCTCTCGGCGACGGGTTGGCCCTCGATCAGTTGGATGCCGCCGATGGTCGTACGTCCCGACGACGGGAACGCGGGCGCCATGAGGACTTTGAACGTCTGGTCCCGCCTCCCCTGTCGCGCCTCCACCAACATGGCTTCGATCTCGGCGCCGATGTGGCCGCGCAGGGTCGTGTCGACACGTTTGGCGATCAAGGCGGAGTCGGCGCCCATGGCACGTACGATCGCCCGTACCCGTCGCGCGGCCTCGGAGGACGGACGGTGCCGCGATTCGGTGTTGAACGCCACGACGTCCGCCGTGGCCGCGACGAGGGCGACGGCGTCCAGAGCCGACACGGTGACGGCGCGCAACCCGGCTGTCGCGTACAGGGCGCCCACCGCATTGGACCCGGTGAGATCGTCTCCGATGACAAGTACCGTGCTCATTGCAGACTCCTCAGATCTGTGGTCGACTGCCGTCAGCCGACTCCGGTGTCACCGAGATCCGACAAGCGCGTCCCACCCGCCTTCGTGGCGGAGATCTCAGTCACTGACATGATCAGTCTTGCTCATCACGTGCAGCATGTCAAGAGGTTTCTGCACATCTCGTGCATGTACTGGGAGGCACGTCACGTCGTCCCCCCATCACCACGCGCCGACCGCCCCGACACGGCCAACCACCCTGCGGACACGCGCACATCGCCGGGGCGGCCCCGACGCCCATCGGCGTCCACCCCCTCCACGCCGACCACCCACACTGGTAGTCTGGTCACCGTCAAGGAGGAAACATGCCCAGGCCCACCGACGTCGCAGATCTCGTCACCACCATCACTCAGGACATGCGTGCGATCATCTCCGACGAGATCGCCCTGGTCAAGGCCGAACTCAAGCCCTCCGTGCGCCGAGTCGGGGTCGGCTCCGGCCTGTTCGGCGCGGCAGGGTACTTCGTCGTGTCCGCGACCATCGTGCTGTGGTTCACCTTCGCCGCTGGGTTCGCCTGGCTGTACGCGGGGACGACACGGCTGAGCCCGTGGGCCTGCGTCTTCCTGGGAACCCTGACCGCCGTGGTCCTCCTCCTCGTGATCGCCGGAGCGTTCGTCTTCTTCGGCAGCAAGTCGTTCTCCAAGGTCCACGGCCCCGAGAAGGCCCCCGAGTCTTTCGCCAAGACCTTCTCCGCCATCATGACCGGCATCGAAGACGGCAACGACCGCGTCGCCGACGAGATCCAGGCCACGCCGATCCGCCGTCCCTAACGCCTCGGTTCCGACACCAGCCCGGCCGCTATCACGGGATCGGTCTCGCCCTCGCCGAACGACGGGCACAGATGCGCCACCGGACAGGCGCCGCATGCCGGTCGACGGGCATGGCACCTGCGCCTCCCGTGCCAGATGACGACCTCGCACAGGGAAATCCACGTGTCCCGTGGGAACAAGGCGCACAAGTCCTTCTCGACCTTGACCGGGTCGGTCTGTGTCGTCCAGCCGAGCCTCCGCGACAGGCGCAGGACGTGGGTGTCCGCCGTGATGCCTGGCACGCCGAACCATTCCCCGAGGATGACGTTGGCTGTCTTGCGTCCCACTCCCGACAGCGTGACGAGGTCTTCCAGAGTGTCGGGAACCTCGCCGCCGAAGCCCTCGACGAGTTGAGCGCTCATGCGGACGATGGTCTGGGCTTTGGCGCGATAGAAGCCGACCGGGTGGATGATCTCCTCCACATCGGCCAGATCGGCGTCCGCCAACGCCGACGCCACGGGATAGCGGTGGAACAAGGCTGGCGTGACCCGGTTCACCCGCCGATCGGTGGACTGAGCCGACAGGATCGTCGCCACCAACAACTGGAACGCCGACGAGAAGTCGAGTTCGCAGGTGGCGTCAGGATAGGTCTGTTCCAGCAGGTCGAGCACGGCCAGGGCTTTGGCTTCGGGGCCGGTACGCGTCGTCATCAGGCCACCTCCCCGTCGGCATCCGCGCGGACCGCACGGGCATCCGACCCCAGGCCGCCGATCTCGATCACGTGCCAACTCTACAGTCCCACCTGAGGCTGACCGTGATTCGCGCTCGCAATACCCTCGATTCCGTCGTCCCCAGGGTAGTATCTTCGATGTAGAAAACCCATGACACACGCGAGAATTCGTGCATTGCGTCATTGTTTTCCCGTGGGAGTGGATGTCGAGACACATGTGCACCCCCGCTGCTGGCCATAGCAAGGAGGAGTCTGGTGGCTGACCGACCGCCCCCGGGGCGATCCTCCAGCGTGCGCACGCCTGCGCGGCGTGACTCCGGGCCCGCCACGGGCGCGAGCCGCGCCTTGCCCCATACTCCGGCCGTCCCGAAACACACGCTGTCGTCCACGCCTCGGCGGGCCGTCAAACTGCTGCGCCCCTGGTACCAGCGTCCCCTCACCCTCATCCTCGCCGTCGTGGTGGTCGGCTGGGCCGTGGTGGCGACCGCGTTGGGCCTCGTGATGGACGCCGTGTACGCCAATCGGATCCTCCCCGGCTCCGTCCTCGCCGGGCACAACCTGTCCGGGATGACCCCCGCGCAGGCGGGACCCGTCCTCGACCTCGTGCAATCCCAGATAGCCCTCGACATCACGGTCGGCGACGCCACCCAGCACGGCGCCGGATCCGACATGGGTGTCTCCGTCGATCGCACCGCCATCATGACCTCGCTGATGGACGCGTCCAAGCAGACCTTCTGGATCTACCGCTCCACGCGCCCGCCCCAGATCCCGTTGACCGTGTCCATCGACCCGGCGCGGTTCAACGCCTGGCTGGCCTCCTCGTTCCCCGACCAGATCCTCGCCCCCGTCAACGCGGGTGTGGCGTACGACCAGGACGCCGCCCAGTTCGACACGACTCCGTCCGTGCCAGGCACGGGGGCGTCCGACACCGATCTGGGCGTCATCGCCGCCACGCTGGCGACCCATGGGGGTACGGGCGCCTTCACCATCGCCCCCGTGCCCATTCCCGCGAGCGTCACCGACGACCAAGCGGTGAACCTCCAGACCTGGCTCAACCAACGTCTGCAGGCCCAATGCTCGCTCACCGTCGACTCCGCGCCCATGTACACCCTCACCCGGTCCGACATCGCCTCGGTGACAGCCATCCAGTCCGATTCCAGCGGCGTGACTCCCCGATTCGACACCGGTTTGATCGACGCCTTCCTCACGTCGACCATCGTCCCCCTGGTGAACAGGGCGCCGGTGGACGAGGAGGCGCTCACCGACGAGGCCGGCCACGTCACCGGCATCGCGCAGGCCGGCACGACCGGGCGTACCCTGATCAACCTGGACACCTTGTCGGCCACGATCGCGTTGTGCCTGACCTCCTCCCAGCCGTCCACCATCGAGTTGGCGTTCGACACCACCCCCTTCACCACCCTCGACACCGTGTCCCTCAGCCCGGCCAACGCGGCCGTCCAGGCCCAGATCACCTACCTGTTGGCCCATGTCTCCAGCTACAACACGGAACAGTGGGGGGACTACAACGAGAACGGCGGGGACTGCGCGAACTTCACCAGCCAGGGCTTGTACGTGCGTGGGATCCCCATGGACGACACCTGGTACTCCCACGGCCCGGGGGCGGCCTCCACCGCGTGGACCTTCGCCCCCAGCATGGACTCCTGGCTCGACTCCACGGGCTGGGACAAGCTCGACCTCGACCAACTCGACCAGCTCAAACTGGGCGACATCGGGGTCTTCGACTGGAACCTCGACGGGCGGGCCGACCACGTGATGACGGTCTCCCGGATCGACAAGTCCTCCACGGGGACCCTCACCGTCTACTTCGCCAGCCACAACGACGACGGCGCCTACCGCAACCTCACCGACGTCATCACCATCGACCACCCGAATGCCAACGCGTGGTTCTACTCGGTACCCTTGAACTGAGCACTGGGCCACCTGTGCCCGTCCGCCCCAGGAAAGACAACCCATGAAGACATCCACCTTGCTCGGTCCCCTCCTCGGCTCGGTCGCGATGATCGGCGCGGGCTGCGTGGCGTACGGCGCCCTCGTCGAGAGCCGGTCCTTCCGCCTGAGGAGGGTCCACGCCCCGGTGCTGCCGCCCGGCCACGCCCCCATCCGCATCCTGCATCTGTCCGACCTGCACCTGATGACCCGGCAGGCGTCGAAGATCGCGTGGGTACGCGACCTAGCTCAGCTACGCCCGGACCTCGTCGTCAACACCGGAGACAATGTCGCCTCCCCCGACGCTTTGGCCGCCCTGGCCCGGTGCCTCACCCCCTTCGCCGGGACGCCGGGGGTGTTCGTCCTGGGCTCCAACGACCTGTACGCGTCCCGCCCGATCAACCCGTTGAAGTACCTCGTCTCACACGAGGCGAGCGAGTCGAGTCGGCGGCTGCCCACCAAGGCGCTCACGATCCTGCTGTCGGAGTTGGGCTGGGAGAACGCCGAAGGCCGATCCTTGTCGTTTTCCCTGAAAGGTTCCTCGGTCGAGGTACGCGGGTGCGGAGACGCCCACATCGATCTCGATGAGTACCCGGTTCTGGGACCCACCACCGCCGATCTCCTGATCGGCGTGACCCACGCCCCGTACCGACGGGTCCTGGACCAGATGGCAGCCGACCAAGCGCACCTCATCATGGCCGGCCACACCCATGGCGGCCAGGTGTGCCTCCCCGGCGGTCGCGCGCTGACCACCAACTGCGACCTCCCCACCGCCCAGGCCCGGGGTCTCAGCACGTACACCCACGGCCCGGACACCGCCTACCTCCACGTCTCCGCCGGGCTGGGCACCTCCCCGTACGCCCCCTACCGCTTCGCCTGCCCCCCCGAGGCCACACTACTGACCGCCGTGGCCCGGTCGGAGGAGTGAGATCCCACTAATCGTCATACCGTGTCGTGGCCGATCTCACCACCTGCCAAGAGACGGTCAACGTTCCAACGCATGTGCTCGGGCATTCCGGGTGATACCTGGCTAGGTGGGGCTACTGTCGAAATCGCCTCGTCCAACTTCTCGAGTGTGTCCATGAGGATACAACCACTGACCGTCAAACTGGGCCACAAGCACCTTCGGCTGATAGCCCGGTAGCGTCGAGCGGCTATCGTCTGGAATGCCTTGGTCGGAATCCTTGAGCGCCTGGTTCAGCTTGACGACCAGCGCGGAGTCATCCAGGAGTTCGTAGGAGGGCTGGTACCCGGGCGCCTCATCAGGGCTTCGTAACGTGACAGCTCCGGCAATCGAGCCGCCGAACTCGCGCAACAGGGCGAACAGGTCGTCTTTATCAATATGCCGTTTGGCCGCCATCTGCTCACGGTGATTGCCTTCTGGGGCATAACCTCCCAGAAAGTTTGACACCGCGTCTATGGGCGGTCGTCGTCCCGGCAACGGCACGAACGACTCAGACAACGTGACCTCTTGCTGATACCCCGAGTCGACGTCGAGCATCACGCGGGCTTTGTCACGCGGATCAGGTACGACCGTGCCAACGCGACGATCGTGTAGATACAGATCAAGACTGGTCATGGCCGTCTCCATAGTCCAGCGTCATGCCAATACCCAGTTCGTGCAGCACGCGGAAAAGCCGCGTCACATACAGAGTCTCCTTGCCGGACTCGATATCAACCATGTAGTCACGCGAAAACACCAACCGTTCAGCCAGCTCAGTCTGCGTCAAACCGGCGTCCTCACGCACGGCCTTGATGACGGCAGCGATGTCACTCGCCTTGCGTATCTTCAGCGTGGCCATCAAACACCTACCTCTGTGGCCATATCACCACTTCACGCAATGTGGGGATATATCCACAGTGCACCTTGTGGGGAAATCCCCACAAGCCAATGACGCGCATTATGCGTCAAACCTGTGGAGGGTCGGGCAACACCATTCTCCATCCAGTTTGAAGTGGCGCACCGTAGGTCCCTCAACTATTATCATTCGGAGGACCAATTGGCCAGCAATCTTCCCTGTCGCATGGTGATCATACATGCCGTCCCATCAAACATGGCGCAATGCAGTCGCTCATCCTGCCACCAGGAATCCATGACCACTTCTCCGAATTCAATGCGTCCGACTTCTCGATCACCCCGCAGGCTTCGCACTGATGTCTCACAGACCACGATCCACACCTCGTCGACCTTCAGGACAAGATGGATATCGTCATCCAGTGTCGCGAGTACGCCCACGTCGTCACCTATGACAACGATGAGTTGCCGCGCTGTCCACGCGTACGGCACGTCTCCATTCAACCCGAATCCCAAGGGACTCCAACCTGGGGAATCAAAGACCCAGCGCCGACCATGCCAATCCACCTCCACCTGCAAAGATCGAACCGAACCACCCGGCCTTTGCCGGATCACCACATCGCTCATTCCGCGAACAACCTCCACAAAACATTGTCGTTGATGGCTCTTCTACAGGACTCATCGAATAACACCGACCCCACAGGAACCTCCCCACACGGACTTCCCGAAGCCAACTGCTGGTTGATCCAACCCAGATCGCTCCAATCCTGAGGCACGCCGGTTGAACAGTACACAGAGTATCGCGGAGGATAATCGTCCAAGGCATCATCAAACAGGCCGTCAAATATGACAACACGTCCGCGCCAGGTCACGACAAACAAGCGTGGTACATCATAGAACTCAAAATACACAATAGGACACCACATGACTAGGCCCCTCTCCCCGATTATGATATGCCACCAAGGTCATCCTTCGAGATCCATCCCAAGCCATACTCCCAGTGGGCCGTACGGTGGTATTCTCGGGAGCAGGTGCCTACCCATGTGACGAGCAACCCTGATATGTCAACAAAGGTCCATTCATGCCCGTAAAGCTGCGCTCAGTCCCCATATACGTCCGAGCCCGTTGATGGGAGCGCTAGTTCTGGGGCATGACAGCAACACCCAATACCGCCGACAAGTCGGACTCCACGAGAATGTCCATCCACTCACCATCAACAGCAATATGCGTCCACAACGCATGCTCCACTGCTGGGCTGCCCACCACCGCCAGGAACTCTTCACCACCCAGCGGCGTACGCTCCTCGGCCATGCGTCGGATGTAAACAAAGGATAGGATCTCTGCACTCGATTTCTTGAGGCGGATACTCTCCGTCCGCCCAATATTCCGGAGCAACCGAGACCCCTCGCTCACCACACTTTCTCGTGACGAATGCCCAGCCCCCCACCGACACAACAGAGCCTCCATGTCACGAGGAGCCAGAGAGGGAACAAAAGTCGAACGCGTAGCAACGATCTGGTCGGCCAAGTCGAGAAACGACGCTAACTCCTCTCTCGTTCTCAGTTCTCTGTGCTCGCAGCGTTCCCGCATGTCATCCTCAGGCTCCCACCGGATCTCACCACGCGAATCGCTCCACCCGACCACGGTCATCGACCAAGCCTGATCACTCACCGCAACTGAGCATGATCTCACCTCACGATCCATCGGCGACTCAACGACACGGACCGTTCCAATCCTGCTCATTGACTCACGCCGCTCCCACCACCATCCAAGGACCTCATCAATCACATTCATTTCCGTTCCGTCACCTCCACATGGAATCCATCTCCCGTCATCCTGGCCTCCAGGCAGTCTGGACGTGGTGGCCAGGTTCAACTGAAGTCAAAGGATTCAGAAAGACCTCGAATACACTCGTCTGCGGCTCGCTAGCGCAGAGATCTCTCACATATATCCCCGTCGCATTTATCGGGAGGCAGCAGGAGGCGAACCCATGACGATACCCACCAACATCAACCATTCCTTCATCCAGTAGATCAGCAATCTCGACCGTCAATGCGTCTTTCATGATCGTCTCAGGGACACCAGCTTTGAATGCCATATCCTTGATGTCACCCATAGGTATGACATCAGTTTGTTCGGCTACCAGTTTCCGGCATCCATAATCAAATGCCGCCCAGACGAGGGGATCGCACGCTGAGGTAGATTCTCGACTGGCGCACATCTCATCCCTCAGCGCCTCGCCAAAGATGCTACGGAACTCATCCACACGATCAAGAATGTCTCTTCGGCCATTCGAGTCTGGTACGGCGCCTTGAGCCAACAAGACCGCATTCAACTGTTCCAAACCGTTCCACACGGTTTGCAGTGATTCCCAGCGAGGAGACCCCTCCACCCTGCAAGCATCCACCAAAACCCCCAACCCTGCGACGAAAAGCTCATAGGAGAGTTCGCCACAACGGAGCTTATCAATCCACTGTTGTGCCGCCTGGAATTGGCTGACAATACTCATCACGTTGGCTTACCCCAACTCGCCGTCACGACAGTGCCTGACTCATTCAACACCACATCCTGGACCCAGACAGCAGTCACCCGTCACTCGCCTCCCACACCGCATACCCCCCAGCCATCCCAGGATCCGAGAACCCCGGCAGCATCGTCAACTCCAGCGACGTGTCCCACGACAACACCCGGCCTCGGCACAGGTCCCGTACGCCCCCCACCGACTCCCCACCCGACTCCTCAACGACCCGGCCAGCGAACAAGACGGCCCGCGACCCCACGACCTCCACCGCACCACCGTCCACCTCGACTCGACACTCCCATTGGCGTCCAGCCTCAGCATCGCTCACCTGCCATCCCACCGGCACCACACCCCCATCGATGATCACCTGCAACCCCTCCGGCAACAACGACCCCACCGGATCAAACCGCCACAACAGATCCTCAACAATCACGTCAAGCCTCCGACCTGCGTCCCAGCCGTGCGACCAGCCAATAAACTATGAATATACCCCCCAATCAGATGGGGATTGGCGTGCTCGGGCTCAATCGTCACCTCGAACTTCGACCCCCACGTCGGCCAACCACTACGTATCGACACCGCGTCACCAGACCCCAACAACGGCTGAGCATCAGGCAAACCCGGCACCCGACCCAGATACAGATTCGCACCACAACCCCGAATCACCAACTGGCCCGGAGTCACCACCTGCCCCATTCGACACCCCCAGTTCCTTTCATCCGACACCACATCCCAACTCACCAAAGCATCCCGGATTTCCGGAGTCTCGAACCATGTGACCCCCCGCACAACTAACACCGCGGTGTCGACCGTCTCAGCCCACGGCACACTCTGCATCAACCCAGCCCGCGCATCGAAGATCACCCCTACCGTCTGCGCCACCCCACAGACCCGAACGTCCGCGATCTCACACTCTTGCAGCACATCAGAACCCTCCAACGCTCCCCTGTAACCAGGCGGCAGCCCGAGAGGACTCACATCATCCACCCACAGTAAATCCTCAATGATCATACTTTACCGTCCTGCAACCGACTCATTGCTCCCACCGATCATGATATGCCACCAGGGATAGGGATTCGGAATCGTCCGACCAGGGTACGGAGTTGCCGAACCGCCCGGCCTTCGCCAGATGGCCACGCCACTCACAGCAAACGTAGTACGTGGTTCAATCACCAGATGGTGCCGCATGATGCACCAGCACACTCAGGACCTCTGACAAGGCTGCATTCGCGATGAGAGCAAATGCTCCACCCGAGTTGTCCATAGTGATTACATCGGACATCAACACAACGTCGTCGGTCGAACGACGCAAACTCTCGACGAGTTCGATGACACCAGGAACATTCGACTTCAGTCGCCGTTTGTAGATAGTCAACAACGCTTCACGACGAAGAGAGTACCATTGCATCGTCATCGTCACATCTTGTTTCCGCAAGAACTCGACAACCCCTCTGGCCGCCTGACCATGTTCATCAGACCATGCCTCTACCAAAGACTGAACATCACAGATTGGCACCTTTTTATCCACGGCACACCTCCTATTTGAGTCTAGCGAGTGACATCATGGGCTAGTCACGTCCGCCCCAGACACCGGTCCTTGAATAAGGACTTCGCTCTCATGATAGCTATTCGGAGACGGCACTCGAATCAAACCAGGTCCATCAGCATTGGGAATCCGGAGGACCACACCATTCGGATCAGACCCTCCATTTGTCGCAAAATCCACAGCTACGCTCCTATCAGTAGTCCATGACGTAAACTCACTTCGAGTATTCCCGTCATTATGCAGCGCCGGATCGGAATGACCGCCCCATGGAATAGCTCGGCCTTCAAGCGCGTCAGAATAGCCTGGATGGTCAGAAGCCACACCTCGGTATAGATAATCACCAGCCGCCCCAGAAGGACTCGCAACTGGCTTGGCCGTCAGAGCGGCGGTTGGTTTGGGTGTTGTGGTTGTTCCATATCTGGCTGTCAGCCCTCCGCCGAGGCCTCCCATGGCGCCGCCGAGGATCATGGCTTCACCAGCACCTTGCCAGGTCATGTCCTGTCCGGTGAGCACACTGCCAGCGACGTAACCAACCCCACCTGCTGCGACACCACCAGCCGCGCCACTGAGCACACCCGCAGCCGTCGACCCGATCGCACTGCCCACACTGCTGCCCACGGCAGAACCGATCACAGCGCCCACACCACCCGACAAAGCGCCCGTGCCCATCCCGATCCCGGCACTGACCCCCATGCCTTTCAACGAGAAGTTTCCCGTTCCAGCAGTGGCCTGGGCATAACCAAGGGCACCACCCACAGCACCAGCAACGACCGCGCACCCCACAGCAGCCAAACCCCCCGTCGCCGCCGCACACGCCAGCCCCACAGCCACACCAACAACGATCCCCGCGACAGTGCCCCACGGCACCTTCGCCACCGCATCCTGAACCGCACCAGCGGCCACCTCCCACGCAGCCGACAATGTATCCGCCGTTGTGCAGGCGAACTTCGCCAACTCGACCGCAGCCTCCGCGGTCCTCGCCACGATGTACTCCGTCGTGGACCGGAACGCGATCACCGCCGCCGACGCGGCCGCAGATACTGCAAACCGACAGTCAAATCCGTCAACTGAGACTGATAACCGAACTGCGGTGACCCCGACAAACCCAGGCTCGAAGCACTAGCCCCCACGGGTCCACACTCGACCAACTGAGGACGCCCCGTCATCAGAGACGATCTGTGGATACTGGCTGTTGACGTTGTTGGCATCGGGGCTGTTTCCCCAGCGAAGAATGGAGATGATCCTGCCATTCACCACTCCACGCCCACGCCCGCCTTCCGCGCAGAACCTACCCATAAATGCGGCCTGCGCCCCCGGAAGAGGGCGCAGGCCGCATATCGTGTGTGAACGGATCAGGGGTGCCGGCCGCCTGATCCGATGGGTGTTAGGACGGTTCGATCTCCATGATGGGGTCGCCGCCTTGGACGGCGGCGCCGACCTCGACCTTGACCGCCGACACGCGCCCGGTATACGAGGACGTGATCTCCGTCTCCATCTTCATGGCTTCGAGGATGGCCACGACCTGGCCCTCCTTGACCGCCGTGCCCTTCTCGACCAGGATCTTGCGTACCGACCCGGCCAACGGGGCGATCACGTCTTTCCCGGCTTGGTGCACGGGCACCGCCGGACCGCCTTGCCCGCCGCCGATGAACACCGGGGGCAACCCCGCCGGGGTGCGGTCGACCTCAACCTCGACCTCGTACGGGATCTGGTTGACAGTTACCTTCAGTTTCATTTCATTCCTCCTGTGATCACCGTACGGGTGTGTGGTTCAGTTGGGCGATCCGAGTGCCCTTGGTCCACTTGGGCACCGGTGCAAATCGGGTTTGTTGCTTCTCGCCTTCGTACCCCAGGTACGCCGCGACCCCGGCCGCGATAGCGACCATGACCTCTTCCGGCACATCTTGGGCGTTGACGAGCTTCAAGGACGTGATCTGTTTCTCCATGGCCTGGATGCGGCCTGACAGGGTCTTGACCAGATCGAGCAGTTGTTGATCTTGATTCATCGCAGTTTCCTCTCAATCTAGCTGGGGAAGACCCCGTGCTTTTTGGCCGGTCGGATCTTGCGCTTGCCAGCCAACTGCTCCAGTGCGAACGCGACCTTCGCCCTCGTGTCGGCCGGGTCGATGATGTCATCGACGAGCCCGCGCGAGGCGGCCATGAACGGCGTGGCGAACGTGTCGCGGTAGGACTCGATCATCTCCAGGCGCTTGGCGTCGGGATCCTCGGCCTCCTTGATCTCACGGGCGAAGACGACCGCTGCCGCGCCTTCGGCACCCATGACGGCGATCTCAGCCGTCGGCCACGCGAACGCCGCGTCGGCGCCCAGGTCCCGCGAGGCCATGGCGAGGTAGGCGCCACCATAGGCCTTGCGCAGGGTCACCGTGATCAGCGGCACCGTGCAGGCGGAGTACGCGAACAACATCTTGGCGCCATGGCGGATGATGCCGCCGTGCTCCTGGGAGACGCCGGGCAGGAAGCCCGGCACGTCCACGAGGGTGACGATGGGGATGTTGAACGAGTCGCAGAAACGTACGAACCGCGACCCCTTGTCGGAGGAGTTGATGTCCAAGACGCCCGCCATGACGGAGGGTTGGTTGGCCACGAACCCGACCGTGCGGCCGCAGATGCGCCCGAAGCCCACCACGATGTTCATGGCGTACTGGGCGTGGACCTCCAGGAAGTCCTCACGGTCGACGAGTTTGCGGATCACGTCGCGCACGTCGTACCCCTTGGTCGCCTGCAGCGGCACGAGGTCGCGCAGGGACAGATCGGGTTCGACGTTCATGTCGGGATCGACGATGGGCGGCTCTTCGGAGTTGTTCTGCGGCAGGAAGCTCAGCAGCTTCTGTGCGATCAACAGCGCCTGGTCGTCGTCGTCCGCCACGAAGTGGATGACGCCCGACTTCTGCATGTGCGCGTCCGCGCCACCGAGCGCCTCTTGCGTCACATCCTCGCCCGTCACCTGCTTGATGACGTTCGGCCCGGTGATGAACATGTAGGCCTTGCGGGTCTGGATGATGAAGTCGGTCAGGGCCGGGGAGTACGCCGCGCCGCCCGCACAGGGACCGCAGATCACCGAGATCTGAGGGACCACGCCGGAGAGTTTGACGTTGGCGTAGAACACCATGCCGTACCCAGACAGGGAGTCGATGCCCTCTTGGACGCGCGCGCCGCCGGAGTCGTTGATGAACACGAACGGGTTGCCGTTCTGCAAGGCGGCCTCCATCATGGCGACCACCTTGACCGAGTGCATCTCGCCCGCGGACCCGCCCATGACGGTGAAGTCCTGGCTGGCGACGTTGACCGGGCGTCCGCGTACGGTGCCCGCGCCGGTGACCACGCCCTCGGCGGGAGGGTCGGCCTTGTCCATTCCGAAGGTGACGGTGCGGTTCTTTCTGAAGATCCCCACCTCTTGGAAACTGCCTTCGTCGAGGAGGATGTCGAGCCGCTCGCGAGCGGTCCTCTTCCCTCCGGCGCGCTGCTTCTCCAAACGAGCGGTTCCGCCGCCGAGTTGAGTCGTCGCCCTCTTCTCAGCGAGCTCGGCGACGAGCTCGGCCATGTCTTTCGCTGTCATGGCTCAGGCCCTCTCAACCTTCACCGTGTGCGTACGACCACCCAACGACACGTTGTACGTGATGGCGCCCACCGACGAGGTGGCAGCTCCGGTCGCCTTGGCTTCCTTCTCGGCCGCCAACTGCGCCGCGGACTTCGCCACGGACTTCGGACCCTCGGCGCGGTGCTTGAAGAACTCCGGCGCGACAGGGGGGAACATGGCGTAGGTCAGGACGTCCTCATCGGTTCCGTCGCTGCCCTCCAGAGACTTCGTCTTGGCGACCAGCGTGTCCCATTCGGGCTTGAGCAGGTCGGCGGGACGCCCGGTGATCCGGGGCTTGCCCGTCTGGGCCTCCGCGATGGCGACGACCTCGGGGTTGACCTCGCCCAAGGTATGGCCGTAGTACCCCAGAACCAGGTCGGCGAACTCGGCTGTCATCTTCTGGTAGCGACCGAACAGAACGTTGAACACGGCCTGCGTGCCCACGATCTGGGACGTCGGGGTGACCAGCGGAGGATGCCCGGCGTCAGCCTTGACGATCGGCACTTCCTCCATGACTTCCTTGGTCTTGTCGCCTGCGCCCTGCCCCTTCAGCTGCGACTCCATGTTGGAGAGCATGCCGCCGGGGATCTGCGAGGTGAAGATGTCGGTGTCGACGAGGATCGCCGACTCGAACTCCTCGTACCGGGGACGGATCTTGGCGAAGTGGTCGCGGATCTTGAGCAACCGGGACATGTCCAGGTCGGTCGTGAACTGCGTGCCTTCCAGCATCTCCACGAAGGACTCCGTGGGGTTGTGGCCCGGACCCAAGCTCAGCGACGAGATAGCAGTGTCGACCACGTCGGCGCCGGCCTCGATGGCCTTCTGCAGCGTCACCAGCGTCACACCGGACGTTGAGTGGCAGTGGACGTTGATCTGGGTGTCTTCACCGTAGGTCTCTTTGATCCCGCGGATGATGTCGTACGCCGGTTGCGGCTTGAGCAGCGCCGCCATGTCTTTCAGGGCGATGGACTGGGCGCCCATGTCGAGCAGCTGGCCGGCCAGCTTCACGTACCCCTCGACGGTGTGAACCGGCGAGATGGTGTAGCAGATCGTCCCTTGGGCGTGTTTGCCCGTCTTCGCGACCGCCTGCATGGCCTTGGCCATGTTGCGCGGATCGTTGACGGCGTCGAAGACACGGAAGACGTCCATGCCGTTCTCAGCCGATTTCTCCACAAACTTCTCGACGACCATGTCCTCGTAATGGCGATAACCAAGGAGGTTCTGGCCGCGCAGCAGCATCTGCAACCGCGAGTTGGGCATCAACTCGCGGAAGGTGCGTAACCTGACCCACGGATCCTCGTTAAGGAAGCGGATGCAGGAATCGTAGGTGGCTCCCCCCCAGCACTCAACCGACCAGTAACCAGCCTTATCAATGTCTTCGCATGCGCCGACCATGTCTTCGGTGGCCATACGGGTGGCAAGGAGGCTCTGATGGGCATCGCGCAAGGCGAGCTCAGTAACACCAATCTTTCGCGGACTCATAGTTCTATCCAACCACGATTGATAGCCAGGCGGAAATCGGTAGGGGCCCACGCGCACATCGTCTCAGTAGGCAATACGACGAACGTTGAAATTGCGATAGCTGGGGTTGTTTTTTCGTACTAGCCTTGTCCCATGAGGTTCGTGCAAGTCGGCGTGGGGCACAGCTTCCATAGTGTACGAAAAGTGGTGGGCGCGATCCCGTCCCTGGACCGCATCGGCTTGGTCCTGCGCCGCGAACGGACAGCGACGATTCCCGTGTTCACCGACGTGGCGGCGTGCGTGGAAGCGTGCCGTCCCGACTTCCTCCTCAGCTTCGCGCCATCGGCTTCCGCCGGGGCGGTGGCACGTACGGCTGTCACGATGGGGGTGCCCGTCCTGTCCCTGGCCCCTGTCGCGGGCGGTCTGAGCGCGCTTGCTCGCGGTGCCGATCTCGCGAGTACGGGCTTGGTCCAGGTCTGTGATCCGTCGGTGTGGATGCCCGAGCATGTGGCCCGGTTGTGTGCGATTGGGTCGGGTGCGGGGAGTATGGGTGCGGGGGGTATGGGCGTGATCGGCGCGGGGGCGAGCGGTTCGGGGGTGAGCGGCGCGGGGGTGAGCGGCGCGGGGGTGAGCGGCGCGGGGGTGAGCAGTACGGGGGTGAGCAGTACGGGGATGAGCGGTACGGGGATGATCGGTTCGGGGGCGGGCGGCGCGGGGATGAGCAGTACGGGGGTGAGCGGCGCGGGGATGATCGGTTCGGGGGCAGGCGGTACGGGGATGATCGGCACTGTCGAGGAGGTCCAAGTGTGGTCCACGCCCGTCCAGCATGCTGTGCCCCTGGTTCGGGCCTATCTGGGCGTGTCTCGCCAGCGCGCGGTGGTGCAGGTCCACCGTTTCTCCACCGCCGCGCCCGTGTCGGCCTCGCACCCCTGGACCTGGGACTCGCCCCGGCCCAGCGACCTGACGGTGGCATCGGTGGATGTCGCCGACGGACGCAGCGCGCTCATCGATGTGAGTGAGGGGTCTGGGACCGGAGCATCCCCGACGCCCGTGACACGCGGGGGCTCAGTACGTGGGGGCTCGGGGGGCGTCCCACGCGGGTCCCCGCGGCTGCTCGTACGCGGGTCCTCGGGACACATCAGCGGCGACCAGGTCGTCCGGCTCGGTTCGGACGGGCTGATCACGACGACGTACCTTCGCCGGGACCCCCGATCGTCGGACGCCCCGGAAGACCGTATCCTGCTCGGCGAGGTGGTCCTGTGGACCAACCCGTGGCCCAGCCAGGACTGGAACGACGAGGAACTCGCGTTCGCCGCCGTCATGACACACATGGCGTCGTGGGTGGGCGGCACGGCGCCGCCCCCCGGACCACTCGACCTGGCCCTGTTCGACCATCGTCTGTCGATGGCGATCAGCACCGCCGTACGAGAGGACCGCAGCGTGGTGGTCGACCCCTGAGGGGGCGTACCTCCACTCACTGAAACGGCGAGACGGCGGGACACCCTGGACTCCGAGACGGCGAGACGTCCTAGACGCCGAGACGGCAGGACGCCCTGAACGCCACGGGGGCGCGAACTGTGCATATCGGACCGAAAAAGCACAGTTCGCGCCCCCACGGCCCATACCCCCACGGCTTGAACCGTAACACCGACCATCCACCTCACATCCCCCCATCCACCCCTCCGCTCCCCAGATGCCGAGAGACCACGGGGGCGCGAACCGTGCATTCCCCCCTGAAAAAGCACGATTCGTGCCCCCACGAAATCCACGGGGGCACGAACCGTGCATATCGGACCGAAAAACCACGGTTCGCGCCCCCACGGCCCATACCCCCCCACGGCCAGCACCACGGCCAGCACCACGGTCAACACCACCCCGGCCAACACCACCCCGGCCAACACCACCCCGGCCAACACCACCCCGGCCAACACCACCCCGATCAGCACCCCCCACGGCCAACACCCCAACACCCCCACCCCTACGACCATGAGCCGCCACTCAACCGAGATCCGGGAATCCGGACTAGACTCATAGCCACCGCGATATCTCGGCGAGGAGGTAGCTATGCCGACATGGCAGGGGCAGTTCATTTCTCATTCTCGGGCGTGTGCCGAGTCGGACCCGGCGCCGTACTTCCGGCGACCGTTCTTCGTGGAGGACCGCCCACGGCGTGCCACCCTCTACGTCACGGCCCTCGGCATCGTCGACCCGTACCTCAACGGCTCGCGGATCGGCGACCAGGTGTTGGCGCCAGGGTGGACCTCCTACCGCGAACGGCTGATGGTGTCCGAGTACGACGTGACCGAGCTCATCCACACCGGGCACAATGTGCTCGGGGCGATCGTCGGCGAAGGGTGGGCCGTGGGGGCGCTCACCTGGAGCAAGGTGAACCACCATTACGCGGATCGCCCCGCGTTGTACATGCAACTGGAACTCGACCACACAGACCGTGCCCACACCATCGTCACCGAGCCATCCACCGCGCCCTGGAAACTCTCCGATTGGCGGGTGGGGACCCAGGGCGTACGAGCGAACGGCCTCTACGACGGGGAGACCTTCGACGCGCGGCTGGAATCCCCGACCTGGTGCGACCCCGACTTCGACGACCGTGAATGGGGACCGGCGATCCACTACCACTGGGACCTGGACACCCTGCGCCTCGCCACCGCGCCACCGATCAGGCGCATCGAGCACCTGCCCGCCGTCGCCGTCACCACCTCCCCCGCCGGGCACCGGATCATCGACTTCGGCCAGAACATCGCCGGGTGGACCCACCTCAGCATCGACACGCCCCGACGCGGCCAGGACATCCTCATCCGCCATGCGGAGGCGCTCACACCGGAGGGGAGCCTGGAACGGGAGACCAACCGTACGGCCCAAGCCACCGACCGGTACATCTGCGCCGGTGCCGACCATGAGGAGTGGGAGCCGCGATTCACCTTCCACGGGTTCCGCTACATTGAGGTCGAAGGGTGGAAAGGCGCCCTCGACCTGAGCAACTTCAGTGCCGTCGTCGTCCATTCCGACATGGCCCGCCACGGCTGGTTCGAGTCCTCCCACGCGCTGCTCGATCAGTTCCATAGCAATGTCGTGTGGTCGATGAGATCCAACTTCGTGGGCATCCCCACGGACTGCCCCCAACGCGACGAGCGCCTGGGCTGGACCGGCGACCTCAACGCCTTCATCCCCACGGCCACGTACCTGTACGACGTGCAGGCGGTGGTCGAGTCCTGGCTCACCGATCTGATGATCGAGCGGGAGCGGGTCGGCAACATGCCGCGCTCGGCGCCCCTGGTCGACCCCCGTCCGTCCCAGCCGACCGCCCTGTGGGGGGACGCCATCGTCAATGTCCCCTGGACCCTGTACCAGGAGTCGGGCCAGGTGGACGTCCTGCGCCGCTGCTGGGCCGCCATGAGGTCGTACGTGGACGAGGTCGAGTCGTCGCTCGACGAGTCGGGCCTGTGGAACACGGGTTTCCAGTACGGAGACTGGTGCGACCCCGACGCGCCCCCGCGCGAGCCGGGCCAGGGGAAAACAGACAAGTACCTCGTCGCCCAGGCGTTCTACGCCCGTACCACCGCCCAGATGGCAAGCATCGCCACCCTGGTGGGCGACACGGACGCGGCTCGCCACTACACGGATCTGGCGGCCAGGGTCCGCGCCGCGTTCCAGGGGGCGTACGTCGACCCCCGCGGGGTGGTCGCGGGCGAGACCTCGACGGGGTACGCCCTGGCGATCTGCTTCGACCTGCTCGAACCCGAGCAGGTGGAGTACGCCGGCAAGCGGCTGAACTCCGTGATGGCGGGACGTCAGTTCACGATCTCGTCCGGCTTCGCGGGGACGCCCTTCATCGCCGACGCGCTCACCAAGACCGGGCACCTCGACGGCGCGTACGCCCTGCTGATGCAGACGCAGTGCCCCTCGTTCCTGTACCCGGTCACCATGGGCGCGACCACCATCTGGGAGAGGTGGGACGCGATCCTGCCCGACGGGCGGCTCCACCGCACAGGCATGACCTCGCTCAACCACTACGCCCTGGGCGCGGTCGCCGACTGGATCCATCGTGTGGTCGGCGGGCTGTCGTCGGCCGCGCCGGGATGGAGCCGGATCCTTGTCGCCCCACAACCCGGCGGCGGGCTCACGCACGCCTCGACCTCCCACATCACTCCCCTGGGCCTGGCCGGTGTCTCCTGGGCCGTCGAGGAGGACGAGATGCGGATCCGTGTGATCGTGCCCCCCGGCGCGTCGGCCGATGTGCGTCTGCCCTGGCACGCGGAGTCCCCCACCATCGCAGTGGGGCCCGGGGAGCACGAGTGGGCGTACCCGGTCTGCCGCCAGTGAGACCCGGTGGGGCTCCTCGGGGGTGGTGCCGCCGCACGGCGGATCATGGCGGTCCCACGGGGTCAACGGGGTCCCACAGGGTTCCACGGGGGCATCGGGGTCCACGGTGCCCCACAGGGTTCCACAGGGGTCCACGGGGGCATCGGGGGTCATCGACGCCATGGGGGCACGAACTGCTGGATTCCCCACCCGCAACCAGCAGTTCGTGCCCCCCCCAAGAATCTTCGGGGGCGCGAACTGTCGTCGTACCCCCTCAGCACCGACAGTTCGTGCCCCGCGGAGAATCGGGACTCTCGCCACTCCGTCCACCTCACGGCTGTGGATGCTGGGCGTCGTACCTCAAGAACTGGGGCGTGACCCGGCTGAGCACGCCCACGGCGAGCACGCACAGCGCTCCGCCCACGGCGGCGGTGAGCCCCAGGGGCACGGGACTGACCCCAGCCAAGCCCCTCACCGCAGACCCTGACAGCACTTTGCCGAGGTTGGGGCCGCCCGACACGGTGACGGTGAAGATGCCCTGGAGCCGGCCCTGCAGCTTGTCGGGGGTCGCGGATTGCAGGATCACGTTGCGGAAGACCGACGACACCGAGTCGCAGGCGCCGGCGAATGCCAGGCACGCCCCGGACGCGATCAGCGCCCACCAGACCACGTGGTCGGGATGATGGGCGCCGACGCGCATCAGAACCACGCCGAAGCCGAGGATCCCCGCCCCCCATCCGGCCACCATGATCGCGACGACCCGGCCCTGACGGCGTACCTTGCCCAGGGGGCCGGAGAACACCAGGGCCATGACCGACCCGAAAGCGACGAACGCGGTCAGCCATCCGGCGGTGGTCGGGCCCCCGCCGATCATGTCGGTGGCGACGGCGGGGTACAGGGCCACCGGCTGGGCCAGCACCATCGCCGCCAAGTCCATGAAGAAGGTCATGCGCACGTTGGGCCGCGTCCCCAAAAAGAGGAACCCGTCCACGACCGATCGCCACCCGCGTAATGGCTTGTCAGCCGGGTCGTCGGAGCGCAAGGGGCGTACGGACGGGAGCCGGATCACGGCGTACAACGCGGCGGTGAACGTCACCACGTCCACGGTGTACGCGGTCTTGTACCCGAACCCCGCCACCAACGCCGACCCGATCAGCGGCCCCACCATGAGGGCGACCGTCCACACCGCCGAGTTCAGCGCGTTGGCCGCCGGCAGCAGGGATCGGTCGATCAGGCGGGGGATGATGGCGGTACGGGACGGCGAGTTGACCGCCCCGGCTCCGGACTGGATCGCCACCATGACATACAACAGCCAGACGCTGTCCAGATGGCACCACGCCTCGATGGCCAATCCAATGGTCGCGCACCACATGACCACGGCAGAGATCAGCGCGACCGTACGCCGGTCATGATTGTCGATGATCGACCCGCCGTACAGGCCCATGACCACCAGGGGCACCAGGGCGAACACCCCCAACAGTCCCACCATGAAGGTCGACCGCGTCAGGTCGTACACCTGCAACGCGACCGCCATGGCCGTGAACTGCCCCCCGATGGCGGCCAGCCCCTGTCCCCACCACAGCCGCCGGAACGGGACCGACTGTCGCAAAGGGGTAATGTCAGCGAGAATAGCCATCAGGATTCAGTGTATGCCCCCGCGGCCCCCTTACCGTGGCAGTCCCAGCCCCCGCGCGATCAGGCCGCGTTGGATGTCGTTGGTGCCACCACCGACGACGTACATGATGGACAGTCTAAGGCTGTGCTCCACCTCGCCACCACCCGGGGCGCCCGGACCGCTCGACGCGACCGCCGGACCGAGGATGTCGAGCATGGCCTCGCCGAACTCCTCGGACAACTCCCCGCCCAGAACACCGGCCATCGGCGCTTCGAAACGAGCCCCCGCCCCTTGGGCCGTGGCGCTGATGGCGGCTGCCACGAGCGCACGCAGGGCTTGCAGGCTCGAGGCCAGCTCGCCCAAGCGGGCACGCCCTGCCGAGCCGCGGGGCCCGACCAGCCGCTCGGGGTCGGCACGAACGAAGGCCAGCACGTCGTCCAGTTGACGGTGCAACTGGTTCGCGATGCCACCCATCAGGACACGCTCACCGGCCAGTGCGTCGGTGATGACCTTCCAGCCGCCGTTCACGGGGCCGACCCGAGCCGAGTCGGGCACCCGCACCTGGTCGAGGAAGGTGATCGTGGACACGCCACCGGACAAGGCCGTCATCGGTTGCACCGAGATGCCGGGGGTGTCCATCGGCACCAAGAAGACGGTGATCCCGGCGTGGCGTGGGGAGGCTTCCGGATCGGTCCGCGTGGCCAACCAGATGTATGAGGCCGTGTGCCCGCCGGTGGTCCAGATCTTCTGGCCGTCGATGACCCACTCGTCGCCGTCGAAGGTCGCACGGGTTCGCACGGAGGCCAAGTCGGAGCCGACCTCGGGCTCGGAGTACCCCAAGCAGAACTTCATCTCGCCCCGCCGAATGATCGGCAGGAAGGTCTCTTTCTGCTCTTCGGTGCCGTGGAGCAGGATGGAATTGCCCAACAGCATGACCGAGCCGAGAGCCAGTTCGCCGTCGGTGCGGTGGTAGACCAATTCATCGTGCAACACCACCTGCTCGCTGAAGGTGGCGTCGCGCCCGCCGTACCGTTCCGGCCAGCCGAAGCCGAGCCACCCGTTGGCCACCATGGCGGCGGTGACCTCGTCCACGTCGAAACCGCCATCTGGGCGGCGCGTCTCCTCGATCATGGCCCTCACCTGGGCCCGGAACGCCTCGCCGGTGGCGTCGAGCGTGAAGTCCGGCAGGCCACTTTCAGTCTCGACGAGCACATCGGCCACCGAGCCGACCGCCCGTGTGACCGAGATGACGTGGAGGTGATCGGCATGGACACGGCGGAAGAGCCACGGTCCGACGTGCTCCTCGAAATACCCGGACGCGGCCAATGTGTGGTGGGCGCCCAGTTGCACCCTCCGAGATGCCCCGGCGATGAACGTGGTGGCCAGTTCCGCCGCCAGAACCCAGTCAGAGGCCTCATCAGCGTAGGCCGCCAGCGCCCGCTGGATCAGGGCTTGACCGCCGCTGACGTCGATCTGACAGGTGGCGGTCCGCTGCTGGACAGCGCCGAAGGAGCCGATCGGCTGACCGAACTGGATGCGCGTCTTGGCGTGCTCGACCGCCAGTTCGTGCATCAGCGTGGCGGCCGCCAGAGCCCGTACCGACCACGCGAAGCGCTGGATGACCAGGGCTTCGTCAGCGGCGCTCGCCGTGACGTCCACGCTGTGCGAGGCAGGTCCCACCTCGACCATGCTCCACGCCGGCCGGGCCAGACCCGGTGTGGTGGTGACTGCTGTGACAGGTCGCAGTTCGACCGTGCCTCCCGCCGCCGGAACCACCAGCACATGGGTGGCGACCGTCGCCATCTCCACGGCCTCAGCCCGATCATCCACGATGTCGGCGGCGAAACTCACCCTGATCTGACCGGATGCGATGGCTTCGGCCACGGGACTGGAGTCGCCGAACAGGCGACTGGCGATGAAACCGTCCGACAACGGCAGCGGGCAGGCGACCCGGCCCAGTTCGGCCATGGCCACCGACAATCCGTCCAGGGCGTCCAACCCGGCGAGTTCGAAGAGCCCGTCCCCGGCGACCGCCTGCCACAGCGTGGCGCAGTCGGCGCTGTCGGCTGATGTGGCAGATCCCCAGGCGCGTTCCAGACGGCCGCGCACCATGGTGCGCAATTCATTCAATTCACTATGATCCATTGCTGTTCTCCTATCAGGTGCCCGACGGGGCGTTGGTGGTTGAGGTGTCGTGTGACAAGTACGGGGCCGAGCGGGCGCTGCGGACGAAGGTCCGGTGCATCTCGGTCTGCTGCAAGGCCGAGTTGAGGAGGTACCCCTCCAGGTTCTCGAATCCGCGAGTCCAGTGCAGACGGCTGGCCAGTTCCCACACCGTGGCGTCAGGCATGTCGGCCACAACATCGCGCACCTGCCGCGAACGGCGCAAGTGGTGCGCCGAGATTTGATCGAGGCGGTGGGCCAGGCGCTGGAATTGGAAACCGTGGCCCGGCAAGACCGCGTACCCATCGAAGCGGGCCAACCGCTCGGCGGCGTCGAGGAAGTCGCCCACCGGGTCGCCGTCAGGGGCGTAGTCGAGCCCGAGCGCCGGGTGCATGTGCGGCAGCACCTGGTCGCCCGTGCAGATCCAGTGCTGTTGGTCGTCGCGCAGGGACAGGCCGCCATCCGTGTGACCGGGCGTCACCATGACCTGGATCGGTCGGCCCATGTCGAGTTGGTCGCCGTCGTCCACCAGCCGGTCCGGCGGGGAGTCCATGTGTTGGGGCCCCATCGCTTCGGACGCGTACCCGACGGTCAGCTCTGGCGGCATCACCGGCCTGCGGTCGACCGGCACCCCCCAAGCGTCGTAGCGGGCCACTCGATCGGCGTCGCTGGGCGTCGCCCGGTAGGTGCGCCACTCGGTGCGACCCATGATCAGGCGCGCGCCCCACTCTTGACGCACGCGCTCGGCCATACCCAGGTGATCGAGGTGCATATGGGTGACCACGACACTGGCGACCGATCCCATGCCCCAGTCCGCCAAGGCGTGAGTCAGACGTTGCCAACCAACCTCGGAGTTCAGACCCGGATCGATCAGGTGCGCCCTCCCTTGCCCGTCGCTCAGGACATAACACAGGGTGCTGGTGACGATGCCGCCCCCAGGCATCGGTATGGGGACGACGTACGTCCCCGGGGCGATCATCTCGGCTGGCGGATCGACCCCCGCGGCGTACGCGGCGAAGCCGGCAGGGCTGAGGGGACCCAGGTCGGCGCCCGGCACTGGTTTGTGAGTCATGGTCATGAGCGTCCGATCTTCCCGAAGCTGGAGCCGACGCGTGTCATCAGCCCGGGCCGGATGGCGAACCAGCCGGCCACCATCGCCGCCACGCTGACGGTGGCGATGGCAACGCCCCACCATGTCGAGTCGTCGCGACTGGCGTACATGTAATTAAGGTTGCGTACCGCCCCAGTCACCAGCACGAGGCTGACGTGGACGACACAGAAGGCCACGAAGTAGATCATCACGGGGAAGTGCACCAACTTGGCCACCTCTTGTGAATAGACTCGCGACAGGCGTGCCCAGCGCTTCGGCCACAGGGGTGAGAGCCGCCAGCCAGTGAGGGCCGCCAGAGGTGCGGCGATAAACGTGGTGAAGCCGTAGCCGAGCACCTGGACGGCGTTGTACGCCACCCATCCATCCTCAGATGGCAACTGCCAGGAGAGGTAGCGCAGCACAGCGGAGGCGGCGTCGGGAACGATGTCCCACGACAGTGGGACGATACGCGCCCACTGGCCGGTGACGACCAGAAGCACGACGAAGACGACGCCATTGAGGATCCACAGCAGGTCGAGGGACAGGTGGGTCCACAGTTCGATCTGTATCTTTTGACTGTCAGGCCGAGGCCGACGTCGTACCCACATGGCCGCCGGGCGGCGACCCGAACGAACGATCAGGGCCGCCCGGATGAGCATGACCATGAAGAAGGCGTTGAGGAAGTGTTGCCATCCCAGCCACCCCGGCACCCCCTGCGGCACCCACGCGGGAAGAGGCGTCGTCCCCGGGTACGCCGCCAGGAACCGCTGGCCGACATCCGTCGAGACGAACCAGTGCGCGACGAGCATGGCCACGGCTAGGGCGCCCAGCCCACATCCGATCAGCACCCAGGGCCAGCGCCGCCGACGAGACACTCTCTCGGACACCGCTGATGGGCTGGTGGGCTGGGCCACCGTCGATGGCTCCCCGACCTCGACCTGGTTCGGCCCCACCGGCCCCCCCTGTCCTGGATCGACGATGCCCCCATCCTCCCGGATGGCTGGTTCGGCCACGGAGAACAGGGCCAGCGATCCTTCGGGGGGCCAGCCCTGCCCATCGGGGCGACGGGGCAATCCGCGACGCAGTGGCGCGTGGTGGGCGCCAGGCTCGGGCCAGGTCGGCCCCACAGCGGGGCGTACGCGCGGGACCACCACGGTGAACCGCGCCACCGCCTCAGCCTCGGGCCATGCCTCACCTCCGGGGCGGCGGGGCAATCCGCGACGCAGTCTGGGTTCGTTCATCAGTGTCACCCTCGTGCCTTCAGCGTCTCGATCAGTTGGGGAACGACCTGGAAGAGATCTCCGACGACGCCGAAGTCGGCGATGTCGAAGATGGGCGCGTCGGGGTCCTTGTTGACCGCCACGATCGTCTTGGCGGTCTGCATGCCCGCACGGTGCTGGATGGCGCCGGAGATGCCGACCGCGATGTACAGGTCGGGCGAGACCGTCACCCCGGTCTGCCCGACCTGGTGGGCGTACGGGATGTAGCCAGCGTCGACGGCGGCGCGGGACGCCCCGACGGCGCCGCCGAGACAATCGGCCAACTGCTCGATGAGGGCGAAGTTCTCTTTGGAGCCCAGACCCCGCCCGCCGGAGACGACCTTGGCCGCCCGACGTATGTCCGGACGCAGTCCATCCGCCGCGGCAGGCTCGAATGCTGTCACTCGCGCGGCGGGTGTGCTGACCGGCTGCGCGTCGAGGCGGATGACGAGGGGGTCGACGGCTGGCGCGCGATCCTCGATCGACCCCGCCCGCACGGTGATCACCGGCGCCCCGATGGTGGCGGCCGACTCGGCCACGTAGCCTCCACCGAAGACGGAGTGGTGGACGATGACGCCTTCGCCGTCACGTCCGACCCCGACCGCGTCGACCAGGAGGGGACGCTTGGTCCGGATCGCGAACCGGGCGGCCGCTTCCCGGGCGTCAGTCGAGTGGGCCGCCACGACGGCGCCGGGTGGGATCTGTTCTGCGGCTCGTTGGAGGGCCTCGACCAATCCGACCACGACCAGATCGGCCTCGACAGGGACCAGGACGACCTCGACCGCACCAGCCGCTCCGGCCTGCGTGATGACGGCGTCGGTCGCGTCGAAGCCGTCGGGCACGGGGATGACCGCGATCGGGACGCCGATGCGCCCGGCTGCGCCCAGCAACTCGGCGGCGGAGGATGTGAGGCATCCGGAGGACACGGTCTCCACAAGGGTCAGGATCGGTTCGCTGCTCATGTCGTACCCCTCACGCTAGGCTGTGTTCGATCAGGAAATGGGCCAGACGGACGCCGCCGTCCCCCTCGTCGGTGATGGTGACACCGACCGACCGAGGCGGTCGGGCAGAGACCGCGATGTTGATGGCGTGGCCGGCCTCTTGGCCGCTCGTGTCGACGCCGAGATCGGTCGCGGAACACGTCTCGACGGGCTTCTTCTTGGCCGCCATGATGCCTTTGAGACCCGGGAAGCGCGGGTCCGGCAAGGCTTCGGTGATCGAGGCCACAGCTGGCAGGCTGGCCTCGATGATGGCTTGGCCAGCATCGCTGTTCCGGGTCCCCCGCACCGTCACGCCATCACACCTGATGCTCGACAGATGCGTGGCTTGCGGCAGGCCCAACACCTCCGCCACCAGGGCGCCCATGACCCCGCCACCGCCATCCGTGGAGGCATTGCCCGTGAGCACGAGATCGACCTCGCGTCGACGGATGACGCTGGCCAAGACCTGTGCCGTGAGCATGAGGTCGGCCCCCTCCAAGGCATCGTCGACGACATGGACGGCCTCATCGGCCCCCATGGCCAACGCCTTGCGGATCGACTCAGTCGCGCTCGCCGGACCCATCGACACCACGGTGACATGCGAGCTCGGATTGGCCTCCGCGATCGTCAGGGCCGCTTCCACAGCCCGTTCGCAGATCTCGTCCAGGACCCGTTCAGCCCCAGCCCGCTCGACCAGACCGGTGTGCAGGTTGAGGTGACGTTCACCATAGGTGTCCGGCACTTCCTTGATCAGTACGATGATGCGCATACTGGCGTCCTTCCTGTGGACCTGGCTGGCCTTGGGTCTCCCCCGGCCTCGCCGGCCTCACGCTAGTCGTCGATGGATTCGGTCACCCGCTCGACGGCGACGACGTAGTCCTCCATGAAGTCCATGACCGTCTGCCGACATGTGCGCTGTTTGTTCATCAGTCCGACGCCTTGCCCGACCCAGTAGCTGGCGAGCTCTCGTGCGCCCTCGTTGCCCTGAGCGGCCAAGACGTCCGCCCGGCGCAAGGCCGGCTCGGAGATCATCGACTGGAGGGGCATGCCGAGGGGCTCGGGCGCCCCAGGTTCGGCCCACGCCTCGGTCCACGCGGATCTCAACTGCCGAGAGGGCTTGCCCGTACGGGCGGCCGAGCGGCGGGTGTCGCGTGAACTCGCCGCCAGCATCTTGGCCTTCGTGTACTCGGCAGTCTCCGCTTCCGGCGTCGTCAACCAGACCGATCCCGTCCAGGCGCCCGCGGCGCCGAGGGCGATGGCGGCGGCCATCTGGCGACCCGTCACGATTCCCCCGGCTGCGAGGACTGGCACCTGTCCGCCCGTCGCTTCGATGACCTCAGGCACCAAGACCATGGTCGAGATCTCGCCGCAGTGCCCACCTGCCTCAGTGCCCTGGGCGATCAGGACGTCGACACCAGCGGCGACCTGTTTGAGGGCGTGCTCTTTGGCGCCGACCAGAGCGCCGACCGGCACCCCCTCGGCATGGGCCCGCTCGATCATGGACTGCGGCGGCACGCCGAGGGCGTTGGCGATGAACCTGATGGGGTGGCGGAAAGCCACATCGAGCAGCGCCTCGCCCGCCTCCTGGTCTGGCGCGACGAACTCATTCCTGACGACGTCTCCGACCTCCGTGGGCATGCCGTGGGCATTCATCAGATCAGCCACGAACCGCCTGGTCGGATCCGGGATCATGGACTGCATCTGTTCCACGCTGAGGTGCTGGCCCTTGCCGATCAGCTTCTGTGCGACGATGATGTCGACGCCGTACGGGCGACCGTCCACATGGGCGTCGATCCACGCCAATTCAGCTTCGAGCGTCTCAGGGGTGAAGGACGAGCCACCCAGAACGCCGAAGCCTCCGGCGTTGGTGACCTCGACGACGACGTCCCTGCAATGGCTGAAAGCCAACAGTGGGAACTCGATACCGAGCATTGTCGTGATTGCAGTTTTCATAGTCATACCTCTCTTATCATGGGTCACATAGGGAAGGGCGTACGCCCCTGTCACATGTTCTTCCAGCGTGGGGGACGCTTCTGGGCGAAGGCGGTCATGCCCTCGATGGCGTCGTGACTGGACATCAACTCGTCGAAGGCGCCCGAGCGGGCCGTGATGGCGTCGAGCGGGTCGGCCGCCAGGGCGGCGGCCGCCATGACCTCCAGTGAGAGCCTCACCGAGGTGGGCGAGTTCTCGAGGATCTGGGCCGCCAACGCCTTGGCCGCCTCAAGCGCCTGGCCCTTCGGAGCCACCTGATTCACCAGACCGAGGGCTTTGGCCTCGACTGCGTCGATGCGGCGACCCGTCAGGATCAACTCGTTGGCGACCTTGGGCGGGATCATCCGGGGCAGTCGGACGACTCCACCAGCGCCGGCGACCAGACCGACCTTGACCTCACTGAGGGCGAACTGGGCAGACTCGTCAGCCACCACGAGGTGGGCCGCCAGGGCCGTCTCACACCCGCCTCCCATGGCGAATCCATTGACGGCGGCGATCACAGGCTTGTTCATGCCTCGCCGATGAGTGAGCCCTGCGAAACCAGACTCGGGCAGGTAGTTGGGGCGCCCCGTGGACGAGTAGACGAGGTCATTGCCTGCGCAGAAGGCCTTGTCACCAGCCCCTGTGATGATGGCCACCCACAGGTCTCGCTGCGCGAAGAAGACATCGAAGACGTGAGCGAGTTCCTCGTGCGCCGGTGGGAACAAGGCGTTGCGCTGATCAGGACGGTTGATCGTCACCACGAGCAGGTGGCCATCCCGAGCGACCTCGACGTACTCGTACCGGTCACGCAAGACCAGTGGGACCGGCGGACACACCTCCCGGGCTCGCGCCGGCGTCGTCGTGACCCGGTTGCCGGGCCCGGTGTTGACGACCCACACCCGTGCCCCGATGGGCTGTTCCTGTTCCAACACCTCGATGATGGTGTGGTCGCCGGGCACCCCTGTGGCCAGGAATCGCTGACCTGTGGCGTCCAAACGTCCCACGACGATGCCCGTGGGACGACCCTCGCGGTCGTAGGTGACCGTGTACGTCTCGATCGTGGCCCAGCCATTCGCCCTCGTCACCTGCGGCGTCGCGGCAGGAGCGTCGACGAGGGCCTGGAGATCGGCTGAATCGTCGGGACGCCAGGGGCACGGCGTGGTCGAGTAGACTCCGGCGGAGTACTTGCTCATGATGCCGCCGTTGGCGCCGACGAACCCGAAGCTGCCTGGCTGAGAACGAGCCTTGCGCACCGTCTCCGCCACCGCATGCATCGAGTAGTTGTTTCCGGCGCCGCCGAAGAAGGGCAAGCCACCCGTCAGAGTCAGCCCCCGGGGATCGTCGGCGGCGAGGCCGAGACCGTCCACGGCCGCGTTGAAAACCGGCACGGGGAAACAACTGTAGAAGTCCCATGTGGCGATATCGGCGGTGGTGAGACCGGCCATGTCCAGAGCTTTGCGGGCGGCCAGTTGGGCGGCCGGGCTGACGGAGAGATCGGGACGGTCGAGCAGGTCACGTTCACGGAGATCGGCATGCCCATGCAGATAGACCCACCGCTCCTCCGGAATGCCCAACTCTCGGGCGGCTTCGACGCTGGCCACGAGCACCGCGGCCCCTTGATTGACCTGGTCACGGGCGACCATGTACCGCAGGTACGGATCGGCGATGGGACGGTTGGCCTGCGTCGGCGTCGTCAACTCGGTGACGCTGCGCTCGACCGGAGCGGCCGCGAAGGGGTTGGCCGCAGCCACGGCCGAGAATGGGGAGAAGAGCCGTCCGATCTGGTCGGCGTACTCGGCACGGCTCAGTCCCAGACGGGCCCGTCGAGCGTTCTCCAGGAGGGCGTACTGGCTGGGGGCGTCGACCAGACCGTAGGAGGACGCCTCCATCGAGACCAACCCCTTCAGGCCGTAACCACGCTCCTCGAGGTCGCCCACCTCCTTCTCGGTGAAGTCAGGGCGATCCTCGGCCTTGGCCAGGGCACGGCTGGTGGAGATGGCCTCGGAACCGAAGATCAGGGCGACCCGGGTCCGACCAGCGGCGATGTCGCCGGCCATCTCGGTCAGGAGGTGCTGGGGGCCCTGTCCGCCGGCCACCTCCAGGATGGCCCGTGTCGGGGACGCGCCGATCCGGCGAGCCACCGAGCGGGGATAGTTGGTCGACTTCCCGAGAGGGGCAGGCGCCCCAGGCGTGCTGATCTCGAACTGAGGGATTCCGGCCACCGTGTCGATGGCCGCAGCCAACATCGACGGTTCGGCCGCGGTGTCGACGAGCGCCCGGCGGGATGCCTCGGCGGCCAGGCCGACGGCTGAGAGACGGGCGTAGTCAGGGGCTTCCAACCGGTCGATGACCTGGCCGACGCCGACGATGACGGGGGTGCGAGGATCGATGCTCATTTCTTCTGCCTCCATTCGACCACGGCGTCCAGCGCTTCGACCTGCGAACCGGAGACCCGCAGGGGGTTGATCTCCAGACTGACCAAGTCGTCACCCAAGGCCAAGGCCAAGTCGCCGACCCGCGAGATCAGCGCCCCGATCTGAGCGCGGTCGGCGGGCGGGGTGTCGCGGTACCCGTCGAAGATCTTGGAGCCCGTCATCTTGCCCAACAGGTGGGTGGCCCGCTGCGGGGTGACCGGCAAGGGAATGACGACCGAGTCGTTGAGCAACTCGACCAACAGCCCACCGAGCGCCACGGCCAAGGTCAGGCCGAAGCTGGGATCTCGTACCACGCCAATCAGCAATTCGGCCGCCTGCTGGCGCATGGGCGAGACGAGAGCCCCCTCGACGCGGGCGCCGGGCACAGCCATACCGGCTGCCGTGACCTGCTGGAAGGCCTCGCGCACAGAGGCGTCTCCGAAGACCCCCAGGCGGACGCCACCGATGTCGGACTTGTGCATGATGTCGGGCGAGATGACCTTGACAGCGACCGCCTCGCCCAAGCCCCGAGCCGCCGCCACAGCCTCACCGGGCGTGGTCACGACGATCGCCGGAACCACGGGGATGCGCCAGTCAGCCAGCAGGTCGCGGGCCTGAGCTTCTGACCACTCCCCGTGGCGCGCTTCCGGGTCTGGCAGAGGGAAGGTGGGCAGAGGAGGGGATGGCTCGAGAAGCTCGCGACGACGTTGCGACCACTCCCCGACATGGTGCATGGCACGGAGGGTCGAGACCATGCCCGGCGAGACATAGGGGATGCCTGCGTCGTCGGCCAGCCACTGGGTGACAGCCGAGGTCGGTTGCGTGATCTGATTCATGAAGATCGAGGGCACGCTCGCGTCCCTCATGCCCTGACCGATGGCTTGGAGCATGTTCCGCGACGGGTAGACCTCTGGATTCCCCTCCCACGGCAGCGAGGTCAGGACACCGACTATCCCGACGGCCGGATCATCGGCCAAGGCGGTGATCGAGCGAGAGAAGACGGTCGGATCGATGACGGCGGCCCCAGTCACGTCGAGGGGATTTTGGACTGTCCCATAATCGGCGAAGAACTCCGAGATCCGGGTGACCGTGACATCGGCCAACTCAGGGAACTGCGCCCCCATATCCTCCGCCCGGTCGGCCAGGATGTCGCACGCGCCACCCGAGATCGAGGCGATCGCGATGCCCGGCCGGGGCACCTCGCCCAGATGGGCGGCGGCGCCGGCCGTCAACAACATATCTTCGATAGTGTCGACCCGGATGACGCCCAACTCGCGCAACACGGCGCCGATGACATGGTCGTCCCCGACGAGGGCGCCGGTGTGGGCCATGGCCGTACGAGCGGACAGTTCGGATGAGCCGGCTTTCAGTACGACCACCGGCTTACCGGCGGCGATCGCCCGGCGGGCGGCATGGGAGAACTCGACGGGATCGCGGATGGTCTCCATGAATATGGCGATGGCCTTCGTCGCCTCGTCCTCGACCAGGAAGTCGAGGACGTGTCCGGCCGTGATCATGGCCTCGTTGCCGAGAGTGACCATATAGCTCAGATCGATGGCTGTCATGGTGGCGAAGTCGTACATGGCCGCCGACGACGCCCCGCTCTGCGACAGCAACGCGACCCGGGGATGCTGATTGGGCTTGACCTGAATCGAGCAGACCGGGATCCGGTCGACGAAATTGACGAACCCGAGGTGGTTGGGTCCGAGCAGGAGCATATCGAGTTCCTCGGCCGTGGCGACCAGTTCGGCTTGGGCGGCCTGCCCCTGAGCACCGGCTTCGGCGTACCCAGACGAGAGAATGACGGCGTTCTTGACCCCCGCAGCGCCCAACTCACGCAAGACGTCCAGTGTGACGGCCTGCGGAACCATCATGTACGCCAGATCGACCTGCTCCGGGACCTCGGCGATGGATGTGTACGTGGCCTGGCCGTGGGTCTCGACACCCCGACCGTTGACCAGGAAGACCCGATCCGTGGCGTCGAAGTCCACCAAGTTTCCGTAGGCGCTGACGGAGAACGGTGACTTGTTGGAGGCGCCAATGAAGGCGACGTTGCGCGGTCGGAACATGGTCCGCAACCGTTCGGGGGTGATCTGAGGCATCGTGGCTCCTTGTGTCTGGCTGGCCGATGAGGGCGGTGAAACAACGCTCCAGGCACCCTTCCGAACACATCTCGGACCTGGTCGGCGGCGACTGAAGTTGGCTCAGGCTAACACCCCGACATAGCCCGATGCAATAACGGGACGATATTTGGACAAAAATAATCAAAATCGGATGTTTACGATACTCTTCGGCGTTCACAGGGCTGTGTGCCCGAACCATGCCGCAGGAATTCCCCCCGTATAACGAGTGCGGGCACGTATAGGTCGTACGCCCAGACCCAGGTGACGCCATGACGGATCGGGACACCGCCATGTCCATCCACGTCCGCCAACCCCCGACGCCTCCGATCGGGGACCTATAATGAGGGGATCGCGGCGGCTGTCCAGGAATGGGAGCCAAGACACCGCTTCGTCATCGCTGAGGAACTGCCCATGGACCACACCCCACACCTCGGTCCCGGTCCCGGTCGACCGCGTGACCCCGAGGTCGACGAACGGATCCTGGACGCCACCTTGACCATCTTCGAGCGTCTGGGGTGGCACGGCTTGACCCTCGACCGGGTCGCCCGCGAAGCCCGTACCGGCAAGACGTCGCTCTACTCGCGCTGGACGACGAAGACAGACTTGCTGTCGGCGGCCCTCGTCTGGGATCGCAACCGATACGGCCGGCGCCCCGATCCTTCCCAGCCCCTGCGCGAGCAACTCATCGACGACGTGTGCGCGGTGGCCCAGTACCTGCTCGGCCCCCACGGCACGGCCTGGCTCCGCTTCGAGATCGAGAGTCGCGCCCTGCCCGAGGAGTTCTCCAGCATCCGTCACCTGCTCCTGACGCGCTGGGTCGACGTCAGGCTGACGTGGCTACAACAGGCCATCGACAACGGCGAACTGTCCGCCGATCTGCCCCCTCATCGCCTCCTCGAGGCCATCCAAGGCGCCGCCCTGGTCCACGCCTTGGGGGCGGCGCCAGGCACATCCCACGACATCCTCGACGGCATCCACGAATGGGCCGTCGATCTTGTCGACTGGCAACTGCGCGCCTTCGCCCTCGTCCCCCTGAAACCAGGGCCGAGTCAGGCGTCACCATCCGGGCCCAAGGCCGCACAACCGTCCTGACGTGGTCCTCACCTCTGTCGGACGCGTCACCTCAGCCCGGCGAACAGGTCCCCTTCCGGCAGCGTCACCGGGACGGACGTCCGCACCAACTCATAATCCTCCGTGGGCCACACGGCACGCTGCAGGTCCAACGGGATCATGAACCACGACCCCGCGGGGTCCACCTGGGTCGCGTGGGCCCGCAGGGCGTCGTCACGCGCCTCGAAGTACGCCCCGCACTCCACCCTCGTGGTCACACGGTGGTCCATCTGGTCGTACACCCACCCCTCCAAGCGGGACAGGTACGGCGACTCCAGCCCGGCGTCCTGGACGGCCTGGCTCAGTGTCGCGAACCTCTGACGATGGAAACCCATCTGGTAGTACACCTTGGGGACGGTCCACGCACGATCGCCGTACCGCGCCGGATCCTTCGCGTACGCCAGCGCGCGCATCGACACCCGGTGGCACATGATGTGATCGGGATGGGGGTAGCCGCCGCCCTCGTCGTACGTCACCAGCACGTGTGGGCGGCGCTCGACGAGGATGTCCGCCATCCGGGCGGCCGACTCATGGATGTCCGTGGCGGCCAGGCTGCCCTCGGGCATGTCCACCCACGGCTCCTCGAGGGTGAAACCCGAGTCCTCGTACCCCAGCCACACATGGTCCACGCCGAGGATCTGGCACGCCCGCGCCATCTCCGCACGCCTGACCTCGGGCAGGTTCTCGACGACCTCCGGGGTGTCCATCGCGGGATTGAGGATGTCGCCTCGCTCTCCGCCGGTCATGGTCAGGACGGTGACCTCGACGCCTTGGGCCGCGTACATGGCCATGGTGGCCCCGCCCTTGGACGACTCGTCGTCGGGATGGGCATGGGCACACATCAACCTCAATGGAAGGCTCGGCACGATTATTCCCCTTTTGCCGTGGGTTCTGGGCTATTCTAGACAGATGGACAACACGATCTGGCTAACCCAAGAAGCTTACGCCAAACTCCGCAAAGAGTATGAATACATCTCCGGCGAGGGCCGCGAGATCATCTCCAAGCGCATCGCGCAGGCGCGCGACGAGGGCGACCTGTCCGAGAACGCCGGCTACCACGCGGCCCGCGAGGAGCAGGGCCAGAACGAGTTGCGCATCCGTCGCCTGAAAGCCATCCTGGACACCGCCCACGTGGGCGAAGAGGGACAGAGCAACGATGTGGCGCGCCCCGGTTCCACGGTGACCATCGCCTTCGACGGCGACGAGGACGACACCGACACCTTCTTGCTGGGCTCGCGTGAGCTGTTGAGCCTGGACAACTCGGTCGACACGTCCGTCTACTCCCCTCAGTCGCCCGTCGGCGCGGCCGTGCTCGGGCACAAGGTCGGCGACGAGGTGACGTACGAAGCGCCCAACGGCCGCGAGATCTCCATCACCATCCTGCAGATCAAGGGGTTCTCCGCCTGATCTGCGGACGAGCCTGGCGAGGGGGGCGTACGCCCCTGCTCGCGTCACACCGCGCTGGACGGCGTGTGACAGCGCTGGACGTGCCCTAGACGACCCGGATCACACCATGTCCGAGGACGACACCCACGTCGAGGTGGGCGGTGCCTGAACCCAGGACGATCTGGCCGTCCGCGGTCTCACAGCCCTCCCACGAGACCCGCCCCAACTGGGCGTCGGCGCGCACGTCCACGTCGGAGTCTTTGCTGACTTCGACGACGACCTGGCCCGACTCGCAGCGCAACCGGGACCACCCTTCGGTGAACGTCCCGTGGATGGTGGCCTGGCCGGCTTGCAGGAGCAGGTCGACGATGGACGCCGCGTTGACGATCGTGGCCACCCCGGCGGTCAGGCGTACCCGACCGATGCGCGGGATGTCGGACACAGTCAGGGAACTGCCGGTCAGATCGATGTCCACTTCGAGGGCGGGGTTGACGCGCACCGTGAGTTCCTTGCCGATCCCCAGCGCCCTGACGTCGTCCATCCCCCGAACCGACCGCACCCAGGAGAAAGCGTCGACGACGCCGGAGAACTCCCTGTCGCCGATGATCTCCAGGCAGGACCCCGAGCGCTTGACCTGGTGGACGTCCTCGGCGGCCGCCGTCGAGACGAGATGGTCTGCGATGATCCTCACCTTGCGGCCCGTGGCCCTGACCAGGATCTTCGAGATCCCATTGATCTTGTCGGTCGTCGGCGGCGAATCGTGGCTGTGTTCAGCAGGTCCGCTGTACGCCTCATACGCATGAGGGGGCGTCGGCCACTCGGTCGACACTTCCGGTTCATCCCGGTCGGCGCGCGCTCCCACCCCGAGGGAATCGATTCTCCGCTTGGCCTCGGCCGCGTCGATACGTCCGGCTGCCAGATCGTCCAAGATGATGGTCATGTCCATGTCACTCATACATCAATGGTGGCACAAATCCGTATGGCGCGGGGACATGGGACCAGGACACATGCAGGAGTCCGCGTCGCCGTAGACGCGGACCCCTACATTTTTACCTCGCCGACGGCCAGCCTCAGGACACTGGCCATCGGGAGACATGTTCTTTAGACGCGACGCCGCCGGATGGCGACCCCGCCCATGATCGCCACGCCGAGCGTGATCAGCACCCCAGCCAGCAGCCCGGCGGAGGAACTCTGCACGGTCCCACCGGTCTTGGCCTGCGGAATCGGTGTGGTGTTGACTTCGGCGGAGGCCGTGTTCGTCGCGACCGGACCCCATGGGGTTCCGCCGATGGCGTTCAACGGCGTGCCAGCCTTGTCCGACGGAGTCCCTTGGGCTTGGGCCGTGTTGACGACGTCCTTGCCGGAGCCGAGATCAGCCGTGTTGGTCACCTTGTCGACGGTGCATGTCCAGGACAGGAAGTCGCCCGGCATCAGGACCTGGGCATAGGGATCCGGGATGAGGCAGTCCTTGTTCGTGAATCCGGCGCCGCCAGCGGCGAAGTCTTCCCTTGTCAGCGTGATGTTGGACATGGGGACATTGCCGGTATTCTTGATCAGGACGAGCCAGTCCGCGCTCGTGCCGTTGACGACCGTCGTCGCCTTGACCCATCCACCGGAGGGGTTGTCCAAGGACGTCATCTGGAAGGTGGGATCCGTCGGATCCACACATCCCGTGCCCGTGGTGCACACGTACTTCTCCAGAGCGATCTGCGGGGCGATCGGGATCACGCCCGCGTCCCACGTGGGATCGATGTAGTCAGCCTGCAGCGTGACGCCGTACGCGGGCAAGGACGGATCCGTGGTCTCCAGGATGTTCGTCGACGAGGAGTCCAAGGTGAACACCGCGCTCGTGGCGCTCGCCTGGGTGTTCGCGGTGAACCCGGCGTCCGAGTCCGTCTTGGGGTTCCCGACGTTGGCTTGGGTCCACAGGTAGCCCGCAGGCAGGGTGAACGCGAGCTGGTAGTCGCCGCCCGGGAGCATGTCGAACAGATAGTATCCGTTCTTGTCCGTCGTGGCGACGGCGGGCTGCCCGGTGGTGGGATCGATGTACGGAGCGCCCGACGCGTCGAGCAGCGCCACTGTGGCGCCCGCTACCCCGGGCTCGCCGGGATCCTGCTGGCCATTGCCGTTGGAGTCGACCCACACGAAGTCACCGAGGGCGAACCCCAGCGCCGGCTGCGGCGTCGGCAGGTAGACGCCCGCGTCGATGGTGGGATTGATCGCGTCGGCCGTGATCTGCGACGCATAGTCAGCAGGGACCGAGGCGTTGCTCGGCGCCACCATGTGAGGCTGTCCCGCGTCCAACGTGAACACGTCCGACAGTCCTGTCACTGTGTCGGCGTTGGAGTCGAGCGCCTGGTCGCCGGCGAACCGTGTCGTCCAGACGTAATCCACAGGCAGGGAGAACTGCACCTGGTAGTCGCCAGCCGCCAAACCGTCGAAGAAGTAGTAGCCCTGGGCGTCCGTGACCGTCGTGGCCACCTGCGTGTGGGCGGAGTCAGCGCTGAGCAGCTTCACGACGAGGCCGGGCACGCCCGACTCGCCAGGATCCTGCAGACCGTTCTGATTCTCGTCGTTCCACACGTAGTCGCCCACCGCGTACGACGGCACGTCGCCGTTCCAGGTGTCGTCGTGGTGGACGGGCTTGCCCGTGAACTGCCCGGTCGCGTTCACCGTGGCCGTGTCTTGGTGGACGGCGCCCACCGGCATGCCGGGCAGGATGCCCGAGCAGGTGAAGGAGGCGCCGACCGCGAACGGACCGGCCCAATGCACGGCGCCGTCAGCGGACGCGGCGGTCGGTGTCGTCATGCCCGGAAGGACGCACGACAGACCCGTCAGAGCGTCGGACCCAGGCGCCGGCTGATCGCTCACCACGACGCTCACCAAAGGCTCAGTGCCCGTGTTCCTCACGGTGAAGCTGATCGGGGTCTCGATGTTCGGCTGGAGGTCCTTCGGCGTCTCGTCGGTTCCGTGGTGGCCGGTGATGGCGGTGTCCCCACCGAGCGTGTCGTACTTCACGATGTCGGTGCCCGGGTTCTCAGCCTTGCCGTTCCAGAGGTCGGTGTCCGTCACCGATGTGCCGGAGATCTGGCCCGTCCCCGTCACCGTCGCCTGGTCGGTGTGGGTGCTGCCGTCCGTCAGGGCGGTCAACGTGCCTCGGCAGGTGAAGGATGCGCCCACGGCGAAGGGGCCGGCCCAGTGGACCTTCCCGTCAGACCCGAGGGCCGTCCATGTCGTCGATCCGGGGAACTGGCACTCCAGGCCCGTCACCGTGCCTATACCAGCCGTGGTCTGATCAGACACGGCGACGTCCACCAGAGCCTCGTCACCGGTGTTGGTGACGATGAAGCCCATGGGTGTCGTCAACCCCGCCTCCAGCACCTTGGCCGGCTCGGCGGCCGAACCGTCGTGGTGCCCGGTGACGGGAGTGTCGCCGTTCAGCGTGTCGTACTTCACGATGTGCACAGCGGGAGTCGTGGGCACGACGGCATGCCAGGTGTCGTTGTCCGTCACGGGGACGCCGGAGAACTGCCCTGTGCCGTCGACGGAGGCCGTGTCGGCATGGGTGTCACCGGCGGCGAGACCAGCGAGAGTCCCCGTGCAGGGGAACGAGGCGCCCACCGCGAAGGGGCCCGGCCAGCGGACGGAGCCGTTGGAGCCGGGGGCGACCGGCGTCGGCGTGGTCTGCCCGGGGAAGGTGCAGGCCAACGACGTGAGGTGGGCCGAACCCGTGGCCGGGGTGTCCGTGACGACCACGTCCACCAGAGGCTCGTCGCCATTGTTCGTGATGGTGAAGCTGATCGGAGTGGTGGCTCCGACGTCGAGGACCTTCGCGGCTTCTGACATCGCATGGTGCCCAGTGGTCGCGTTGTCGCCGTTCAGGGTGTCGTACTTTACGATCTGCACGTCGGGCTGGTACGGGACGTCCCCGTGCCACCGGTCGTTGTCCGTGACGGGCTGGCCGGAGTACTGTCCGGCACCCGTGACGGTCGCCTCGTCGGTGTGGACGTCACCGGGGGCCAGAGCCGTCAGCGTGCCACGGCACTGGAAGGAGGCGCCCACCGCGAAGGGGCCGGCCCAATGGACCTTCCCGTCCGAGCCGAGGGCCGTCCACGTCGTGGATCCGGGGAACTGGCACTCCAGGCCCGTCACCGTGCCCGTGCCAGCTGTGGTCGCGTCGGAGACGGCGACGTCGACGAGGGACTCGTCACCGGTGTTCGTGATCGTGAACGCCATCGGCGTGGTCGCTCCGGCCACCAAGTCCTTGGCGGGCTCGCCCACCGCGGCGTCATGGTGACCCGTAGTGGCGTTGTCGCCGTTCAGGGTGTCGTACTTCACGATGGCTATTCCCGGATGGCCAGGCACGTTCGCATGCCAGGTGTCATTGTCGGTGACCGTCGTGCCGGAGTATTGCCCCACTCCTTGGACGGAGGCCGTGTCGGCATGGGAGGCGCCGGCGGGCAGCCCCGCCAAGACCCCTGTGCAGGTGAACGAGTCGCCCACAGCGAAGGGGCCCGCCCAGCGGACGGTGTGGTCCGTGCCAGCGGCGATCGGCAGATCTCCGTCAGGGAAGATGCAGGACAGGGACGTGAGATAGGCCGAGCCCGAGGCCGGGGTGTCAGTGACCACCACATCGAGCAGAGGCTCAGTGCCCGTGTTGGTGATCGTGAAACTGATCGGGGTCTGGGTGTCAGGGCTGAGGACCTTCGCGGGCTGGGTCAACCCGTGGTGTCCGGTGGACATGTCGTCGCCGTTCAGCGTGTCGTACTTCACGATCTGAACGCTCGGCTGATGGGGAACCCGCCCATGCCACTCGTCATTGTCCGTCACCGGATTGCCGGAGTACTGTCCCGCGCCGGTCACGGTGGCCGTGTCGACGTGGGTGTCGCCGGGGGCCAACGCCGTCAATGTGCCCTGGCAGTCGAAGGAGGCGCCGGGGGCGAAGGGACCCGCCCAGTGGACTTTGCCGTCCGAACCGGCGGAGGTCCATGTCGACTGGCCCGGCAGCATGCACTGCAGGCCCGTCACCGTGCCCACGCCCGACGTGGTGGCGTCCGCCACGGCGACATCGACCAGGGGCTCGTCCCCGGAGTTGGTCACCGTGAAGGCCATGGGCGTGGTGGTTCCAGCGTCGAGGACCTTCGGCGGCTCAGCCGTCGACCCGTCGTGATGACCCGTGGTGACGTCGTCGCCGTTCAGCGTGTCGTACTTCACGATATGCACGTCCGGATGGACGGCTCTGACACCGGCGTCGATGGTCGGATTGATCTCGCGGGCGATGAGGGCGGGGTTGGCCGCGTACTGGCCCGTGCCAGTCCCGACCGTCATCATGTCTGACTGCCCGTCGCCGAGGGTGAAGGGGTCGGACACGCGATCGGTGGAGCCGCCCACCGCGTTCTTGGCGTCGGAGTCGGTCTGGTGCGCCCCTGTCGTCGGGGTGGTCCAGACATAGGTGCCGTCAGGCGGATTCGTCGGCAAGGAGAACCGGACCTCGTACGTCCCGGCGACCAGACCGTCGAACCAGTACAGCCCCTGGGCGTTCGTGGTCGTCGTCATCGGCTGGCCGGTACCATCCAAGACGGGGGCGCCGTTGGCGTGGAGGAGGCTCACCGTGACACCGGGGATGCCCGGCTCGCTGGAGGTCGACCCCTGCTGGCCGTCGCCGTTGGCGTCGAGCCAGACATAGTCGCCGACCGCGTACAGGAGGGTGTCGACCTCGGCGTTCGAGGTGTTCGACGTGGTGGTCACCGTGTCACCGTCGGCATAGGTCAGATCCGTGCCGTCGACCGGGTTGACCACAGTCGCCGTGGCCTGGACGGTGTTGACGATGTCGTCGCCCGTGAGGTAGATCGGCTCGCCGTGGCTGATGCCCGATGCGTCCACGCCCGGGTTGTACGGCTTCAGGTTGGTCACGTTCGACGATTGCGCGAGGAACACGGCAGACGCGCCGGAAGGAAGGCTCGTCAACGTTCCACCGGACGCCAACTGGGGAGTGAGCGCCGTCCTCATGGGGTCATTGGCGAGGGCGTCTGTGAGTTGGACGTCGCGAAGAGTGGTGTTGCCCGTGTTGGTCACCACGATCAGCCACTGCGCGGTCGCGTCGTACGGGATGGTGGCCTCTTTCGCCCAGCCGCTGCCGACGGGCGCCGTGCCGGCGACCTCCTCCCACGTGCCGTCGTCATTCTGATGATCGCCGAGGCCTGCGAGGCTCATCAGATCATGCTCGATGGGCACGGTGCACGTGGGGGCGCCGGAGGCGTCGTACATGTCGCAGACCCACTTGGTGACCTTGAGTTGAGGTGCGGGGAGGTCCACCTGGGCGGAGTCGATGTTGGACGGGACCTGCCCGGCCTCACCCTGGTTGCCGGTGAAGCGATCCATCAGGGGCGTGCCCAGAACCAGCGGATCCTGGCCATGGTTCACTGCGTTGTTGCCGTCTGCCGCGGAGAAGTCCGGAGCACGGTAGATGGGGTTCGTGGGGTCGTCCCAGCTCGCGTTCAGGGAAGCCGAATTCTGGACGATGCCGGAGTAGGGCTTACTCAGTATGGTGTGGCAGGCGATCGACATCGTGTCGCCCGGCAGCAGCGCGTTCTGGCTCGACACGGACAGGCCGTCCCGGTACGCCTCGAACACGTTCTGGGGAGCGCCGGAGGCGTCGTACGTGTCGGGGAAGGTCGCGCCGTCACACTGGTTGTCGACGGTCAGCGCGCTCGAGGGATCGGGGGACACATTGACCACGTCGCCGCCCTCGGGGACATGGATGCCCGTCAAGGGAACATTGCCGGGGTTCGCGGCGGTCAAGCGCCACAGCAGGTCGGTCACATCCGGAGGTATGGCGCCTTCTTCGACGCCGGTGGTCACACCTTGCGGGATGCCCGCCGTGCCGTTGTCGTCGCCGTAGGTCGTGTCTGTGACCCAGCCGGAGTCGTCGTCCACCGTACAGGTCGGGTGGCCGACCGTGTCGTAGTTCACGCACACCTGCTTGATCAGCTGGAGCTGGGGGTTGAGGGTCACCAAGAACCCGCTGGCCGTGATCATCATGCCCGGCGCCTGATTATTGGGACCGCTCATCGTCAGCACGTCGCCGAAGCCTGCGGCCTCCAGAGCCGCTTTCTTCACGTCGACCTGCCAGTCCAGCCCCTGGCTCAGCAGGTAGCCGGGGGTCGGCGTGGTGGCCGTGGTCGTCAACGAGTACGTCAACGGCTGCATGCACCAGGCGTTCCACATGGTCGTCAGGTGAGGAACGGGACCAGTCGTATTGTCAGGAGAGAGACCATGGAACTGTGCGCAGTCGGTGTCAATCTCGTTGCTTTCGGTGAAGGTGATCGCCGATGCCGGGATGTCCTGACCGCTAGAACCCGTGCTCAGCCCATAGAACCCCAAGCTCTGGTCGGGCGACCACACGCTCGCGGGATCACCGGGGATGGCCGGGATGCCGCCCGTGCCCACCCTTCCGGGCGTCTGGCCCATGCCGATGGCGCCCTGGAAGTTCATGCTGTCGCTCATAAGCACGTAGGCGGGGAAGTTGGTCGACGACGCCGCATTGGCGTTGCCCGACTTGGCGATGTCGATGACCGCCTGTTTGGCGTCATCGATCGTGGTGCCCCACCCGTTGGGGGTCAGGATCCACGAGTAGCTTTGCGCGCTCGGATAGGACGGTGGAGTCGGCAGTGGCCCCGACTGCATGGGAGCGGCTTGAGCCGCGGACATCATGAGACTCCCCAAACCCGTGAGCCCGACGACTGCGAGCGCCGTAGCCGCCGCCGTCACACCCGCAACCAAACGAGACGATAAATTCCTGTTCATGGCACTCCCTTACCCTGGCAGAACATGACACGCCACAACACTGCGCCACATAAGACCCCCCTATGTAAGTGTGATATTAGTCTGATTTCTTTTGGATAGTCAATTAATTCACACCTTTACTCAAGCCATGATCCAGACCCACCAGTCCCTATCTGTAGTCGACAGGGACTGATGAGTAGGCAACACCCGGCACCGTCGCTCGGCCGCCTGGACGGCGCCCGAGTACACTGACGCCCATGAGGCTGCTTGACCGGGGATCCAACCCGCGCGAGAGTCTTCCTCGTGAGGTGTGGATCCTCGCCACCGTGGGTTTCCTGATCGCCATCGGTTTCGGCGTGATGTCCCCCGTCCTGCCCGTGTACGCCAGGACTTTCGGGGTGTCCAGCTTCCTCATCGGACTGGTCGTGTCGTCCCTGTCCGTGCTGCGCCTGACGACAATGCCAGTGTCCAGTCTTCTCATGAGAGTGATCGGGCCGCGCGAACTGGCCATCGCCGGGAACGCGCTCATCGCCGTCACGACGTTCATGATCGGCATCGCGCGGTCCTACTGGGGCATCTTGCTCTGGCGAGGGCTGAGCGGATTCGGCTCGGCCTTGTACGGGGTCAGTTCCATGGCTCTGCTCTTCGCGGCGGCGCCCCCCACCCTTCGTGGACGGGCGAACGCCATCGCGGGAGGGGGCTTCGTCCTCGGCGGCATGGCCGGACCCGCGATCGGAGGGCTCATCGCGTCCATCTCGATCCACGCGCCCTTCTTCTTCTACTCGGCCACGCTGGCGGCGGCGGCGATCGTCATGGTCGTCCTCCTGCCCCGCACCCCCGTGCGCCAGCGGCAACAACTGCGCGACACCACCATCGGGCTGGTCGATCTGGTGAAAGACCGCCGGTTCCGCGCGGCGATCGTGGTGAACTTCGGCACCGGGTGGCAGTCCAACGGTGTGCGCGCCATGCTGATCCCGCTGTTCATCGTCGAGACCCTGCACAAATCGATGACATGGACGGGGGTCGCCTTCGCCATCGCCGCCGTCGCCCAGGCCTGCTGCCTCCCCCTGTCGGGGTGGGGCACGGACCGGCTGGGACGCAGGTTCATGCTCCTTGCGGGAGGAAGCGTCACCGCCATGATGTCCATCGGTTTCGCCCTGACCCATTCCTACCTCGTCCTCGTCCTCTTGATGTGCGTCTACTCGGTCGGGGTCTCCGCGACGGGCTCCTCGGCGCAAGCTCTGCTCGCCGACACCGTGCCCATCTCGGCCGCCTCCGGCTTGGCCGCCTACCAGATGGCTGGCGACATCGGGACGATATGCGGGCCCCTCGTGGCCGGCGCGACCATCGACGTGGCGTCCCTGCCTTGGGCCTGGACCTTCGGGGCCGTGATCATCCTGGTCGGGGTCGGATTGGCATGGGTCACGCCCAGGACCGTGCAGCCACAGGTGGGGCACACGACGTCGCTCGGCCCCGGCGGTCTGGCTCCTGCGCGGTGACGGGAGTCGGTGGGGTGACGGTGCTGCGCGGGATGACGGGAGTCCGCGGCGTGGTCCGATTGCCACCAGGCGGGGCGACGAGGCCATATCCTTGACACATCCATGCCGCCGTGCTGGCGAAGGACCGGCGCTGGGCGAAGGAGGACCGATGGAACCCTTGGCGACGATCATCGCGCCCGATTGGGCAGAGGCGCTCGCGGACGTGGAGGAGCAGGTGCACGCCATGGGCCGCTTCCTGCGCGACGAGTTGGCCGCCGGACGACACTACCTGCCTGCGGGAGACCGGGTCCTGCGGGCGTTCACCCGGCCCCTGGCCGATGTGCGAGTGTTGATCGTGGGACAGGATCCGTACCCCACGCCGGGCCATCCGGTGGGGCTGTCGTTCTCCGTCGCCCCCGAGGTCCGTCCGCTGCCAGGCTCACTGCGCAACATGTACGCCGAACTGACCGCCGACCTGGGCGTCCCGGCGCCCCCCACCGGGGATCTGACCCCGTGGTTCGACCAGGGCGTCCTCCTTCTCAACAGGGTGCTGACCGTCGAGCCAGGAAAGCCCGGCTCCCATCGTGGCAAGGGGTGGGAAGCTGTGACCGCGGCGGCGATCGACGCGCTGGTCGCCAGAGGAGGTCCCCTCGTCGCGATCCTGTGGGGCAAGGACGCGCAGACCCTCACGCCGCGACTGCCCGGGATCCCCATCATCGCGAGCCCCCACCCGTCCCCCCTGTCGGCCCACACGGGGTTCTTCGGGTCGCGGCCCTACTCCCGCGCCAACGACCTGCTGGCAGGCCAAGGAGGCCAGCCGATCCAGTGGGCCTGAGCCGGTGACGGCGTAGGGTGTCGGAACGCCCGAAGACTGCGTTCTGGGCGTCCAATTCTTCATCCCACTGTGCGGGACGGAGTGGCGGTGGTCGCTAAGACCATTGAATCGTGGCACTCTATTATGGTGAGGTTTTTCAGACACAGTACACGTGCCCAGTTGGACAAGAATCCCACCGATGTCGCGCAGATGTTCTCAGAGGTGGCCCCTCGGTACGACTTAGTGAATGACCTTGCTTCTTTGTATCAGGATCGTCATTGGCGATCAGAGATGGCTGCCGCCCTCACACCGCAGTCCGGAGAGATCATCCTGGACCTGGCGGCCGGGACGGGCGCGTCGTCCGCGCCCATCACGCGCAGCGGGGCGACCGTTGTCTCGACCGACCTCACCGAAGCCATGGTCGCCGTCGGGAAGAGGCGCCACCCCAACGAGATCTTCGTGGTCGGCGACGCCACCAAACTCCCCTACGGCGACGCCGTCTTCGACGCGGCGACGATCAGCTTCGGGCTGCGCAACGTGTGCGACCCCGGAACCGCCCTGGCGGAACTGCTGCGCGTCGTCCGCCCAGGCGGGACCTTGGTGATCTGCGAGTTCTCACGGCCCACCTCCGCGGGGATGCGACTCGTGAACCGGACCTGGCTGTCCATCGCCCTGCCCGTGGTCTCGAAGGTGGCGTCGACCAACGCCGTGGCGTACTCCTACCTGAGCGACTCCATCCTCGACTGGCCAGACCAGCACGGCCTGGCCGTCATGCTGGAATCGGCCGGGTGGACGAAGATCCAGTGGCGGAACCTGACCGGCGGCATCGTCGCCCTGCATCGAGCGATTCGACCGTGACCACCACGCCCACCCCCTTCGCCCTCGACCAGTGCGCAGCCACATGTTGCCCGGTCAAGACGCAGAACGCTTTCAACGCCCTCATCCCGCATCCGCAGCCAGTCGACACCCTCGAAGTCGAAGAATTCCGGGAAGTGAGCCACCACCGCTCGAACGTCATGAAATTCCTCCTGCAACACCATGAGGAATCCATCCTCGACCTGAGCGCGATCACCGATCCGAAGGAGCGCGCCCTGGCATGCGCGTCCGCCATGGCACGAGGCGTCCCGATCATCTTGTACGCGGACCTGCCGACCGATTGGGCCCATCATCGCAAGGGCAGGGCCGACGTCCTGGTCAAGGACGAGCACTCCAAGAAACCGATCTACCACCCCGGCATCATCAAGGACCGGCCAGTGCTGTCCGCCACGACGAAGAACGAGCAAGGCCAACTCACCGGATCGTTGACCCGGCCCTTCCTCCACCAGGCCCGGTTGAGCGCCAACCGTTACCGCATCGAGTCACAGGCGGATTCCCTCCTGCAATTGGCCCACTTGTGGTACATGATCCAAGCGGCGGGGTACGCCAGCACCGAGGCATGGGGAGTCGTCATCGGCGCCGACCACGAGGACCGGACGAACGGCTGCGTCATCTCCTGGATGAACCTGAACGACAAGATCATCCGAGCCTTCTCCTACACAGGGACCCACCAATGGCGCAAGTACAGCGCCCTGAGCCGTTACCAGCACGAGCACAGGTTCCGGGTACGGGTGGCCACGCATGCCCTGCAGCAGAGCGCCACGGGCCGCTGCCCGGCCTTGGTGGCGTCGCCTGTGCGCATTCCGGAATGCGACATGTGCGAATGGTGGCCCGAATGCCAGTCGTCGCTCACCGATGACATCTCGGTGAAGATCGAACGCTCCCCCCTGGACGCGCGCGAGATCATGACCTTGCGCAACCTCGGGATCTCCACGATCACCGACCTGACCACCATGGACATCGACCAACTCCTTCCCACGTACCTCCCCCGGGTGGCCCATCGCGCCGGCGCTGAGTCCCGCCTACGACTGGCCGCCCATCGTGGACGCCTCCTGGCGACCGGAACACGGCTGGAGCGGCTGAGCTCCGGACCGATCCCGTTGCCCTCCGCGCCCGTCGAGATCGATCTGGACATCGAGACCTCGGCGAGCAACCACGTGTACTTGTGGGGGTTCCTCGTCCACGACCGTCGCGAGAAGGACAGCCGACCCGTCTACCATCCGATCCACAGGTTCCAGTCCTTGAACACCTCCAAAGAACTCGATTTGGCCGAAGAGGCGGCAGGATGGCTCATGGAGTACATCCTCTCCTTGGACGACACGCCGGTGCTGGTGTGGCACTACTCCACGTACGAACCATCCACCCTCCGCCGGTTCGCCCGAACCAACGAGGGGTCCATGGTGCTCGCGTGGTTGAACTCCTTCGCGCAGACCCACTTCATCGACCTCTTCTCCACGGTCAAGGAGCACTTCTTCGGCGTGGACGGACTCGGCCTGAAAGCCATGGCCTCCGCCGCCGCAGGATTCTCCTGGCGCGACACCGACCCCAGCGGATTGAACTCCCAGTACTGGTTCTCCGACGCCATCCACGCGCCCACTCCCGAGCTGAGGAACGCGGCGAGGACGCGCATCCTGGAGTACAACGAGGACGACGTACGAGCCACCTGGGCCCTTCGCACCTGGATCCGGTCACTGACCTGAGGCCTGGGGCGCACCCCGTCGTCTCAGGCGGCCACGAGCCGCAACCGTGGCAACAAGCCGACATCGGCCATCACGTCGAGGGCATCTCTCTCCTCCTCACTGAATCTGACTGGCGTCCCGAACTCGGGAGTGGCCAGGAACGTCATCAGGCACTCGCCGCAATGGGTCGGCGCGCCCTGACAGGAATCGCAATCAATCAGGTATGACTTCATAGCATCAGTGTGACAAAGGCCTCCGACATTTTTTGTCCGAGCCGTGGTCTACAGTGGAGCGCATGGTTGTGGCACACGGGTTGACAGGCGTCGATGACGCTCATTTCCCCCTGCCCCACTTCGCCGACACCCACGGCGCACGTGCCGAGAACCCCGACCAACCAGGCATCGACGAGATCGACCTTCCACTTGTCCACACCACCTTCTGCGTCATCGACCTGGAGACCACCGGCGTGTCCCACGATTCACGGATCACCGAGATCGGCGCGGTCAAAGTGCGCGGAGGCGAGGTCCAAGGCGAGTTCCAGACGCTCATCAACCCCCACGTGCCCATCCCCGCGTACATCACAGCCCTGACGGGAATCACCAACGCCGCCGTGCGCTCAGCCCCGGGCCTGCGCGAGGTCTTCGCCTCGCTCATCGAGTTCTGCCGCGGTTGCGTCATGGTCGCCCACAACGCGCGGTTCGACATGGGGTTCATCCAGCGGGCGGCGACGAACCTGGGGTACGAGTGGCCGCCCGCCCCCGTGCTCGACACCCTCTCGCTCGCCAAACGGGTCATCCCCCGACACGAGGTGCAGAACTACCGCCTGGGGACGTTGGCGGCGTATTTCTCCACCTCCATCGACCCCTCCCACCGAGCCGGAGACGACGCGCGCGCCACGGTCGACGTCTTGCACGGCCTGCTCGAACGGATCGGGAACCAGGGGGTCGCGAGCCTGACGGATCTCTTCGAGTACTCCCACACGATCTCACGGGCGCGACGAGCCAAACGCGTCTGGGGCGCCGACCTGCCCGAGGGGCCTGGAATCTACTGTTTCATCCGAGACGCCGAACGCGGGAAGCAAGTTCTCTATGTCGGCACGTCGAAGAACATCCGCAAGCGGGTGGCGACGTACTTCACCGCGTCCGAGACCCGCCCGCGCATGGAGGAGATGATCGGGTTGGCGACGGGGGTCGAGGCGGTGGAGTGCCACACCGCGCTGGAGGCGGCCGTCGTCGAGTTACGGTTGATCACGACCCATCAGCCGCCGTACAACCACCGGAGCAAGCAACCCCGCCATGTGTGGATCAAGGTCACGACCGAGCCGATCCCACGGCTGTCACAGGTGCGCAAGGTGGTGGACGACGGGGCCTGTTATGTCGGCCCTTTCTCCGGGCGAGCGGCGGCTGACGAGGCGTCCATGGCGCTCGCCAAGACGTTCCCCCTTCGCGCCTGCAAGGATCGGTTGTCCGTCACCGTGGCGCGTGAGCCCTGTGCCCTGGCGGAGATGGCGTCGTGTCCGGCTCCGTGCACGTTGCAGAACCTGGCGCAGTACACCGCCATGATCGGCGAGGTCCGATCATGCCTGGGCGGCGATTCCCGGCCTGTGCGAGACGCGTGCATGGCGTCGATCTCGACTTTGGCTGAGCAGTACCGCTATGAAGAAGCCGAGGAACAGCTTCAGCGGTTGCGGGCCTTCGAGCACGGTATGCGCCGGCAGGCGCGTCTGCGCTCGCTGGCCACCTGTCCACAGATCGTGGCCGCCCGGCGGGTCGATCAGATGTGGGAGATCCATGTGTTCAGGTACGCCCGACTCGCGGGCGCCGGGGTCGCCCTTCCGGGTCAAGACCCTCAGCGGGTGGCCGAAGCCCTGGTGGCGACCGCGATGACGGTCACGCCCGCCGTCGCCGGGATGCCTGCGGGCTCCATCGAGGAAGCCGAGCTCATCGCCGCGTGGATGGAGCAGCCCGGGGTACGCCTGATGGAGATCGACGGGGAATGGGGGTGGCCAGCTCATACATTATGAATCTATGAATGATGACAACGTCTGTAAGTCCACGTGCGATGGTGGCACGTGCTACGTGGAGCACGTGCCACCCACTTGCATGCACTGATTCACACGCCACCGAGTGACGCGCAACCGGGTCATGCGCCACCGAGTCACGCACTTCAGGGGCGCGTGTGCCAGGGTCAGATGATCTCGACGGACTCGATGACCACCGGTTCCACAGGACGGTCGTTGTAGTCGACGCGGACCTTGGCGATGGCGTCGACCACCTTCTGGCTGTCCGGATCGACGACCTCGCCGAAGATGGTGTGCCGACGATTCAGGTGAGGAGTCTTCGCCACGGTGATGAAGAACTGGGATCCGTTGGTCCCGGGGCCCGCGTTGGCCATGGCCAGCAGGTACGGACGGGAGAAGCTGAGTTCGGGGTGGAACTCGTCGCCGAACTGGTAGCCCGGTCCGCCACGGCCGTCTCCGCGCGGGTCGCCGCCCTGGATCATGAAGCCGTCGATGACGCGGTGGAAGATCAGACCGTCATAGAAGCGGCCGGTCTTCTTCTCACCCGTGGTGTGGTCCACGTACTCTTTGGTGCCATTGGCCAGACCGACGAAGTTCGCGACGGTCACCGGCGCCTGGTCCTCGAAGAGCTCGATCGTGATGTCGCCATGATTCGTGTGGAGGATTGCTTGAGTCATTCCATGCCTTTCAATCGATTGCTGCGGCTGATGCGAGTGCATCATGGGAGCCGAGTCTCGCACCAGCGCCCCTCGTGAGATACCGAACCTGCCAGGGTCGGATCCAGGGGGCCGCCAAGCGCACAGCCCATTCTGCCAGGTCTGCCCCGCCCGATATGAATTTCCGTCATTTGTCCGTACATGGCGCGTCAGGGGAATGTCAGGGTTCTGAAACAACGAGATCGCAGTAAGCTTGTAGTACTCCATGAGGAGTCACAAACGTAAGGATCACAATGATTATTCGCACAGAAGACATCCTTGAAACTGCTGCTGACAAGGCGAAAACCGTGGCCGAACAGGGGGCCGCAGCATGGGATGAGGCAGTCGAGCGGATCACTCCCCTGCTGGATGCCGCTGCGAAGAAGGTCGCTCCTGTGGCCGACGACGCCTGGGAGGCGGCGAAGGACGCGACACGGCGGGCAGCGGGGATCGCCGCCGACAAGGTCGAGCGCATGCAGCCCAGCGTCAACTCCGCTCTGGAGAAGGTGACCCCGGCTGTCGACCGCGCCCAGAAGGCGGTCCAAGAGGACCTCCTGCCCAAGCTGATCGAGGTTCTCCACGAGGTGGCCGCCACACCCGCCGGCGCCGGGGCCCGCGAGATCCTCGCCCACCTGGACGAGCGTGCCGACGCGTCGATCTCGGCCCTGACCACGGAACTGGTCAAGTCCAAGAAATCGTCCAAAGCGAAGACTATCGCCACGGTCGCGGCCGTCGGCGCCGTGGTGGGCGCGCTGGCCATCGCCATTCGTACCTTCCTGGGCAGCCGTGAGGATTGGGCGGCGTACGAGCCGGACGAACCCTACGTCTACCCTGACGACGACTACGAGATCGACGAGGTCCTCGTGGACATCGACACCGTCGCCCCTGCCCATACCCCGGCTGAGGACGCGGCGACCGCCGATTCGGGCGTCGAGGCGGATGCTGGCGCCCAGCCCTATGGCGAGGGGTCGTACGCGGGTCCCACACCGCCCGAAGGTTTCGTGATCAAGGGCAACGAGCGATCCATGAAGTACCACCTGCCTGATGCGGCCGGATACTCCCGTACGGGCGGGGACGTCTGGTTCTCCTCCGAGGAGGCGGCGCAGGCGGCTGGGTTCGTGCGCTCACAGCGCTGAGGGGTCTGACAGAACCTCAGCCACCTCAACACCGTGAACAATAGTGCGGCGCCGAGGGGAGTTCTCCCACTCGGCGCCGCATCATTTCTTCGCTCAGGCGATCACGTCGCCTATCCTCTTCTTGCCGGGGATGCCGACCACGACCGTGCCGGGGGCGACATCGTCGACCACTAGGGCGTTCGCGCCGATCTTGGCATCGTCGCCTACCATGATCGGACCGATCAGCTTGGCGCCCGCGCCTAGGAGGACGCGGTTGCCGACGGTGGGGTGACGCTTGAATCGGCCTCGGGAACGTCCACCCAAGGTGACTTGGTGGTACATCAACACGTCGTCGCCCACCTCGGCGGTCTCGCCGATGACGACGCCCATGCCGTGGTCGATGAAGAAACGTCGTCCGATGGTCGCGCCCGGGTGGATCTCGATGCCGGTCCAGAACCGTGCGAACTGGGACAGCACGCGCGCCCACGGCTTCAAGATCGGTGATCGATTCCACATGGCGTGGGCGATACGGTACGCCCACACCGCGTGGACGCCCGGGTACATGCACGCGACCATCACCTTGGAGGTCGCCGCGGGGTCCTCACGCATGGCCGCGGACAGGTCCTCCGCCATATGCTGGACGACCTTGCGGATCACACCGGGGGATGCGGGACGGGACCCCCGTCCATGGCGACGACTCGCGTCCGACGAGCCGGTCGTCCCTTGCTGGCCGCCGCCGAGGCGGGGGGCCCGGACCCGGGGCTGCGCCCCAGGTCCCGAGCCGAACATGTCCTCGCCGGCCATCACGAGTCCAGCAGATCCGCGTACAAGGCGGTGGACATGTACCTGTCGCCCGCGTCGGGAATGATGACGACGATCGTCTTCCCCGCAGCCTCCTCGCGTGCGGCCACCTGGGCCGCGGCGGCCAGGGCCGCGCCAGCGGAGATGCCCACGAACAAGCCCTCTTCTTTGGCCGCGCGTCGCGCCCAATCGAGGGCGACCTCGCTGGGGATGGTGATCACGGTGTCGATGATCGACTGGTCGAGCACCTCGGGGACGAAGTTGGCGCCGATCCCCTGGATCTTGTGCGGCCCGGCCTTCCCTTCGGTCAGCAGCGGCGACTCGGCGGGTTCGACGCCGATGACCCGTACCCCGGGCTTGCGCTCCTTGAGGACCTGCCCGACTCCGGTGATCGTGCCGCCCGTGCCGATGCCGGCGACGAAGCAGTCCACCGCGCCATCAGTGTCGGCCCAGATCTCCTCGGCCGTGGTCGCCCGGTGGATCGCGGGGTTGGCGGGGTTGGCGAACTGGCTGGCCAGGATGGCGCCAGGCGTCTCGGCGACGATCTTCTCGGCCCGTGCCACGGCGCCCTTCATACCCTCCGACCCCGGCGTGAGGACGAGTTCGGCGCCGAAAGCGCGCAACAGGGTGCGCCGCTCACGGCTCATCGTCTCCGGCATCGTCAGGATGACCTTGTACCCACGAGCGGCGCCGGCCCACGCCAACGCGATGCCGGTGTTGCCCGACGTGCCCTCCACGATGGTGCCGCCCGGCTTCAACGCCCCGGAGGCCTCGGCCGCGTCGATGATGGCCACGCCCACGCGGTCCTTGACCGAACTGGCGGGGTTGTAGAACTCCAGTTTCGCCAGCACGAGGGCCTTCGACCCGGCGTACAACTTGTTGATCCGCACGAGCGGCGTACGCCCCGCCAACTGTGTGGCGTCTTCAGCGTAGTTCATCACATACCTTTCTTTCGTGACTTTGCGAGAGCCTGATCGAGGTCGCCGATCAGGTCTTCGACGTGTTCGATCCCGATGCTGAGGCGCACCGCTTCGGGTGCGACCCCGGCGCCGACCAACTCCTCATCGCTCAGTTGGGAGTGGGTCGTCGTCGCTGGATGGATCGCCAGCGACTTCGCGTCGCCGATGTTGGCCAAGTGCGAGAACAACTCCAGAGCCTCGACGAAGGTCGAGCCGCCCTGGCGGCCAGCCTTCAACCCGAAACTCAAGATTCCTCCGTACCCGCGACCTGTCAGCACCTTGTCGGCCACCGCTTTGTACGGCGAGGATACCAAGCCAGGGTAGTTCACCCATGCCACGTCGGGATGGGACTCCAGGTGGTTCGCCACCGTGAGGGCGTTGCTCGAATGCCGTTCGATGCGCAGCGGGAGGGTCTCCAACCCCTGGAGCAGCAGCCAGGCGTTGAGCGGCGCGATCGTGGCGCCGGTGTTGCGCAGGAGGACGGTACGGGCTCGCAGGATGTACGCCGCGGCCCCGGCCGCTTCCGTCCACACCGTGCCGTGGTACGCGTTATCCGGCTTGGCCAGACCGGGGAAACGGTCAGCCTGGGCCGCCCAGTCGAAGCGTCCCGAGTCCACGATCACCCCGCCGAGGGTGGTGCCGTGGCCTCCGATGTACTTGGTGGCCGAGTGGACGGCCACGTCCGCGCCATGGTCGAACACGTGGGCCAGCAGCGGTGTGGGCACGGTGTTGTCGATGATCAACGGCAGGCCGAGGGCGTGGGCGGCCTCGCTCCACGCGTCGATGTCGATGACGTTGCCGGCCGGGTTGCCGATGGACTCTCCGAAGACGAGTTTCGTCTTGGCGTCCACGTGGGCGGCGAGGTCCTCGGGCTTGGTGGGGTCCACGAACCGGGCCTCGATCCCGTACTGCGCCAGCGTGTGGGCGAGGAGGGCGTACGTCCCGCCGTACAGGGTGGACAGGGCGACGACGTTGTCCCCGGCGTACGTCAGATTGAGCACGGCGTACGTGATCGCGGCGGCGCCGGACGCGGTGGCCAGCGCCCCCACTCCCCCTTCGAGGGCGTTCATGCGTACCTCGAAGACGTCCTCGGTGGGGTTCATGATGCGGCTGTAAATGTTGCCCGGCGTGCGCAGGGCGAACAGGTCGGCGGCGTGCTGTGTGTCGTCGAAGACGTACGACGTGGTCTGGTAGATCGGGACGGCACGGGCATGGGTGGTGGGGTCGGCCGTCTCCTGCCCCGCATGGACGGAGAGCGTGTCGGGATGGTAAGTCATAATGTTTTTCCTTGTCGAATGGGAGAGAGGTGTTTCACAAGGACAGTGCGGGAGTCTGGTGGCCAGTCACGGCCGACGAGACAGATGCGCAATGAAGATTACGCTTTGCACCCACTGCCCTCAGAGCATTCGACAACACACCAAGACCGCGCCAGTGACGGCGATGGAGAAGAAGCGGTCTCGACGGGACATGTTCCTTACAGTAGCACGTCTTTCGTGGTTTCGCGCGAGGCGTCAGCCATGAGGCGCCCGTTCAGCGCCCGGTATCGCCGCATCTGAGCGCACGGTTAGGTCGTACGCCCCTCATGTGCTAATGTTTTTCGAGCGCGCGAGTGGCGGAATGGCAGACGCGCTGGCTTCAGGTGCCAGTCCCGGCAACGGGGTGGAGGTTCAACTCCTCTCTCGCGCACATACAAAACCCCTTGCTAGACATGGTTTAGCAAGGGGTTTTTGGTTTCCACGCGCCCCATATGCGCCTCAACACACTTCTTGCGTGAGAGCGCGCCTTCTTGTCAGATGTCTTTCTCTTCTGTTCCAGCGATGAGTTCGGCTTGCTCGAGGACGAGTTCGACGGCTCGCGCTTCCTTGTCTGGCGGGTACTTGTACCTGGCGAGGAGCCGTTTGATCCTAGATCGCATGGTGGCTCGAACGGACTCTTTGACCGTCCAATCGATGGTGACAGATGAACGAACGGCGTTGACCAGGTCGATGGCGATGTGTTTCAGAGTGTCGTCGCCCATCTGGAGAACAGCGGCATCGTTTTGGACGATGGCGTCGTACAGCGCCGTCTCAGCCACCGACAAACCCAACTTCTGCGGTCGGTCGGCGTCGGCACGCATGTCTTTGGCCAATTCGACCAGTTGGGCGATGACCTCGGCGGTCGACAGCGATCGGTTAGTGTAAGCGTTGATCGCTTGCTGCAATTGCTCGGAGAACTTGCGTGACGTGACAATGTTGGTCCGCGAGACGGTGCGTATCTGGTCGCCGATCAGCTTACGCAGCAGGGCCAATTGAAGGTTCGGCTGCGGCTTGTGCGCCAGAGTGTCGAGGAACTCGTCGGACAGCAGCGACAACTCGGGAGTATCGACCCCGGCAAGTTTGTAGATGTCGATGACTTCGTCGGCGGCAACGGCCTCATTGACTAACTGGCCGATGGCGGTGTCGACTTCCACGGCACCAGAACCGCCCCGTCCAGAGTCAGGGTGTTGAATCTTCAGGATCGCGGCCCGCACATCGGTGAACAGGCGCACGTCGTCACGTATCGCGGCGGCCTCAGTGCTGGCCCCGGTCAAGGCGTACGCCTTCGCTAAGCCCAGCACCTGGTCATTGAACCGCTCCGTACGTTGCGGATCAGCCATGACGAAATCGAGCACTCGAGCGTGTTCGGCCAGAAGCTCCGACGCCGGCAGATTGGGTGACGAGTCGTACGGGCAGCCGTACAGGATGCCTTTCACGATGTCGTGTTTCTCCACCATCACGTCGATGATGTGGCCGATGGGCACACCGGCCTGTTTCCGGTCGGATGGGGAATAGATGGCCAGGGCATCTTGAAGGTTGGCGAACAGACCGATGTAGTCGACGATCAAACCACCCGGCTTATCGCGGAACGTCCTATTGACCCGGGCGATGGCCTGCATCAGGCCGGCGCCCTGCATCGGCTTGTCAACGTACATGGTGTTCAAGCTCGGCGCGTCGAAACCTGTCAGCCACATGTCGCGCACGATCACCATCTGCAGTGGATCGTTCGGATCCTTCATGCGAGCCTTAATCAGTTCCCGCTCGTCGCGGGGGTGGATGTGCGACTGGAAGGATGCCTCGTCGGTGGCCGAGCCGGTCATGATGACCTTAATGACGCCTTGGGAAGGGTCGTCGGAATGCCATTCGGGCCGCAACTCGACGATCTTTTCATACAGTCGCACCGCGATCCGGCGGCTCATCGCCACAATCATCGCCTTTCCAAGCAGCGCGGCCCGGCGTTTCTCCCAGTGTTGCACGATGTCGGTGACGATCAGGTCAAGGCGATCCTCTGCGCCGACAATGGCTTCGAGCCTGGACCATCGCGACTTCGCCTTCGACGCACTCGCCTCATCTGTCTCGGAAGTGATCTCATCGGCCCGTTCGTCAATAGTCGCCATGTCGGCCGCTGACAGTGCCACCTTCGCGAGTCTGGACTCGTAGTAGATCGGCACTGTCGCGCCATCCTCAACCGCTCTGGTCAGGTCGTAGACGTCGACATAATCACCGAAGACGCTACGCGTCGATTTGTCCGACGTCTCGATCGGCGTGCCCGTGAAGCCCAGATAGGTCGCGCCCGGCAGCGCATCACGCAGATGCTGCGCCAGGCCCGCCTTCAGGCGCCCGTGCTTGTCCAGCGTCTCGCCGAACCCGTACTGCGAACGGTGCGCCTCATCCGCCACCACAATGACGTTGCGACGGTCGGTCAGCACTGGGTTCCGGTCGCCGTCGTCAGGCGCGAACTTCTGCAACGTCGTGAAGACGATCCCGCCCGACGCTCGCCGCAACAGGGTGCGTAACTCGGCCCGCGAGTCAGCCTGGACGGGACGCTCCGGCAGCACCGACGCCGGAGCGAACACCTCCGTGTACAACTGGTCGTCTAGGTCGTTGCGATCGGTGATGAACACCAACGTCGGGTTGCCCATCCGGGGGTCGCGCATGACTTTGCCCGCGTAGAACACCATCTCGAAGCTCTTGCCCGAGCCCTGCGTATGCCACACCACGCCGCCGCGCCGGTCACCGTCTGGCTGTGACGCCCGAACGGTCGACTCAACCGCCGCGTTGACCGCCCAATACTGGTGGTACTTCGCCACCCGTTTCACCATCGTCTTCACCCGCTGCTTTGTCTTCGGGTCAGTTATCGTCTCATCCGAGAACACGACGAAATTGCGCACCACGTCGAGGAAGCGAGTCTTATCGAAGACCCCTTTGACAAGCACCTCCAATGCTGGACGGTCCGTCACGACCTCCCGCCCGTCGATCGTCTTCCACGGCGCATAATGCTCGAAAGTGCCAGTGAACGAACTCATCGCCGCCGACGTCCCATCTGAAATGATCGTCACCGCGTTCGCCTGGAAGACCGATGGAATCTCAGCCCGATACGTCTGGATCTGCTGCCACGCCTTCCTCAGTGTCGCATTCTCGTCGCCTGGGTTCTTCAGCTCGAACAGCCCCAGCGGCAAGCCATTGACGTACACCACCACGTCAGGACGACGGTTGTGGTGGTTTTCCACCACCGTCACCTGGTTGACCGCCAACCAGTCATTGTTGTCAGGGTGATCCCAATCGATCAGACGAACCCGCGTGGTCCGCAGCGAGCCCTCGGCATCGCGATACTCCACCGGCACACCGTCCACCACCAGGGTGTGGACGCGCCGGTTCTCTGCCACCGGGTTTTGCGACTCGACACGGGCCAGGCGGCTCAGTGCCTCAACCAGCACGGCATCAGACAACCCCGGGTTCAAGCGTAGGGCCGCGTCGTGGAGCCGCCCCATCAGGATCACCTGCTCGAATGAGTCACGCTCCTGCGTAGCGCCCTCCGGCGCGAAGTCAGGCCCATGCCCCACCCCATACCCAAGCTCGTCGAACCATTCCAGGACGGCGGCTTCAACGACAGACTCAGTGATGTGCTTCATTGCGACTCGGATCGTTCGAGCTGTTGTTGGGTGACCTTGATCGCGTTCAAGTAGTCCTGCTCTGCCGGTGACAGGTCTTCGGCTAGGCGCTTGACGTACTCGTCGTACTCGGCGGCGGCATGCTCGACGGCGGTCTCGTGGCTGACGCCGCCAGGGCCAGGCAGCACCCCTTTGCCGTATCGGGTGGCGAAGTCGTCCAACTCCGCAATCCAGTCTTTCATGTGCATCGGGACGTGCTGCATGGCCCGCAGTTCCGCCAAGTCGAGGAAGGCCGACACCATACGGTTGAGGGTTGCCAGTTCGTCCTGGGTCAAGTAGTTCTTCGCCACAACCACTTTGCTGCGGTGCGGCCGCGTGCCGTCGAACACCGTCAAGCCCATGAACGGCTGACCGGCATCTGCCCTGTCCCTAATCACCTCAGCGGCCGTGTGGCCGTGGGCGGCGTAGTGCATCTTGTTCTGTACGATCTTGAAGAACTCGATGCTGACCGCTGCATGCGGGTCATAGTCGACGCTGGTGGCGTAGAGGTCAAGCACCTGCCTGTAGAACACCTTCTCCGACGACCGTATGTCACGGATGCGTTCCAGAAGCTCCCGCCAGTAGACGCCGCCGCCCATCTGCTTCAGCACCGGGTCGTTCATGGCGAATCCCTTGGTCAGGTAGTCTTTCAGCACACCCAACGCCCAGCGCCGGAACTGCGTGCCGCGTAGCGACTTCACCCGGTAACCAACCGAGATGATGACGTCTAGGTTGTAGTAGGTAACCCGGCGGGTTACCTGCCGATTGCCCTCAGTTTGAACTGTTGCAAAATCTGCAACAGTTCCCTGGCGCCCTAACTCACCTTCGTTGAACACGTTGGCGATATGCCGAGAGATCGTCGACTTGTCCCGCTGAAACAGGTCAGCCATTTGGTCCAGTGACAACCAGACGGTCTCGTCAACCATCCGGACATTGATCTTGGTCTGACCGTCATCCGTCTGATAGATGACGATGTCCGACTGGGGTAGATCCCGGGTCATAGGCACTGCCCCCTCCCTATGATGCTCAGCCTACAAGCTTGTTCGGCCTGGAAATGAGTGCCATAGCCTTGGAGGCCATAGAACCGTAGTCGGAGCTCTTGTGAGTCGTCTGCGCTCATCGACTGTTCCCCTGACTTGCGACGAGATGATTTCCCAGCAACTCAGAGAGAAGAGTGTCGCGGAGGGTAGATAGTGCTAGTTCCTCGCTCAGCAGCGAGTTCGCCTTGTCTTCGAGATCAAGTAGAACAGGCTCAAGCCGCCGTTGTTCCGCTTCGTTGGGTAATGTCAGTATCAGTGAAGCCAACCGACTTGGGTTGAGTTCAGTCTGCCCGGTGCTCCCTGTTGCCAGCGCCTCGATGTCTGCCTCGCGCTGGAGCAGACAGAAGGCGAGAACGGTCGGCTGTGCAGCATGTGGCTGAGGTTTGACGATGCTCACATGACTGTCTGCGAAAACGGTACCTGAGTGCCAGCGACCGACACGGCCCAACGTCCCAGTGCCCGTAGAGCATACGAGAATGTCTCCGCCTGCCACGCGCTTCTCATCAGCAACAGGCTTGTCACGCATTCGCCGTGCTGCGGATGTGGTGACCCATCCATCCCGGATGCACTTCTGATTCAACACCAGCGGCGCGTTCTGATCGTCATCTGCATATTGCGGTGTCACACCGCGGGTAATTGATGCTGTAACGGACCCGAGGCTAGTCATCCGTGATGTTGCCGAGGTCGTTGCGGTCGCCAATAGTGCCGAACCAAGCTCCCTTGCCCGAGTTCGAGCTCGCCGGTTGGAGTCGATCTTGTCGTCGAGGGCGCCGAGGGTGGCGGCGATGGCATCTTGAGTTTCGCGGTCAGGTATCGAGATCGGCACCTCGCGAAGGATGTCAGTGTTGAGGTTTGGCATAGTCGCGCCGATTGCATGTTGAGCTATCCAGGCTCGCGTTGCTGGTAACGAAAGCGCATAGGCAAGGTAGCGGGGGTTGATGCCCTTGATGCGCACCAGTAGACATCCTGTGCCGCAGAGCCAACCTGACTCATCTGGCGTGATCAGTGCGCACTTTTCAACGTCGCCTCGTCTGCTATAGATGATGTCCCCGTCTTGCAGAATGTGACGTGCAAGCCGATCCACATGGTGCTGCCCCACACGGGCTATGCCTGTCACGTCGATTCTGAGATCGCGGATGTTTGTTGGCATGACCACGGGTGTGCCACAAGAAGAGTAATCACTAGTGTGAAGTTGACTGCCGAACGGCCCGGTCTGGATAACGCCTCCAGGTGCGCGTGCCAGATCGCCTAGTGTCATGTTTCGCCAAACTACCGCCATGAAGTCAGCGCTCCCAGACGCGTGCGCACTTCAATCTCGAGTTCTGGTCCCCAGTCGAGTTCGGAATGTTGTGTCATGACGCCTCCTTGTACACCTCGGAGCGGTGGCCCACTGCCACGGCTATCACAACTAGGCGGTCGTCCTCTATGTAGGCGATCACGCGATAGTCGCCGACCCGGTAGCGCCAATAGCCTGCCGACGGGCCCATCAGACCGCGACCGCAGGAACGTGGATCACCCGATGCGACCGTTTCGACCAGGTACGTCCTGATGCACCTGGCGATAGGACGATCCAGCCGCAGCAGCTGATCTGTCGCATCATCGGCGTACCGCAATTCCCACATGGTCACGACTCCAGCAAGGCGTCAAGCTCGGTGGCTGAGATGGTGTGCTTGTCGCTGGCCTCCCAGTGGGCGACGGCCTCTTGGGCCCAGAACATCTCTTCCATCTGATCGATGTAGTGTTCGATGGCCTCGCGGGCGTAGTACGACTTCGTGCGGCCCGTACGCGTGGCCAAGCGTTCCAGACGCGCCTCGGTCTCCTCGGACAACCTGACTGCTAGCATCTCCACTCCTTTGTCATACATGTATGACACTAGTCTAGCTCAATAGATTTCAGGTTGCTCAGCCGTCGTCTGACTTCGGCTTCGAGGTCACGTCCCCTGTCGAACTCGGCGTACAACTCGGCCGTCAGGCGGGCGATCTTCTCCTCGATCGGCTCGCCGTCGTCCTCTGGCGCCTCGGCGCCGACGTAGCGACCTGGGGTCAGGACGAAATCGTGACCGGATATCTCACCCAACAATGCCGACTTGCAGAAACCTGGTATGTCTTCATAGTCACTGTCATGGTTGCGCCAGGCATGATAGGTGTCGGCGATGCGGGCGACGTCGGCGTCGTCCAGCACCCGCAGACGCCTGGTCTCCATGCGACCGAGCTTGCGGGCGTCAATGAACAGCACCTCGCCCAGACGCTTGCGATGCCCATTGCCGGCCCGCTCCTTCGAGCAGAACCACAAGCTGACCGGAATGCCGGTATTGAAGAACAGCTTGTCGGGCATGGCGACGATACAGTCCACCAGTTCGGCCTCGACCAACTTGCGGCGAATCTCACCCTCACCGCCCGTCTTCGACGACAGTGACCCATTCGCCAGCACGAACCCGGCCGTCCCAGTCGGTGACAAGTGATACAAGAAATGCTGCACCCAGGCGAAGTTCGCGTTACCCTGCGGGGGCACGCCGTACTTCCAACGTGGATCGTCCGCCAGCTTGCCATCCCACCAATGGGAGACATTGAACGGCGGGTTCGCCAGCACGAAGTCGGCCCGTAAGGTTGGGTGCAGGTCAGACGTGAACGAGTCGGCAGAATGATCGCCTAGATCGGCTTCGATACCGCGCAGAGCCAGGTTCATGCGGGCCAGTTTCCACGTCGTGTCCGTGAACTCCTGTCCGTACACACTCAAGTCGGTGCGCTTTCCTTGGTGCGCCTCGACGAAACCCGCCGATTGGACGAACATGCCACCCGATCCGCAACATGGGTCGTAGACACGGCCCTTGTAAGGCTCCAGCATCTCGACCAGCACCCGCACCACGCTTCGCGGCGTGTAGAAAGCGCCGGCGTCTTTGCCTGTCTCTTTACCCGCGAACTGGCCCAGGAAATACTCATACACCCGACCCAGCACATCATCGGAGCCATGATCCTGATCCGAACCGAAGCCGATCGAGCCGATGAGATCGACTAACTGGCCGAGCCTGCCCTTATCCAAGCCCTCACGTCCGTAGTTGCGAGGCAGCACTCCCTTCAGAGTCGGGTTAGCGCGTTCGATCCCATCCATCGCCTTGTCGATCCTAGAGCCAATCTCAGGCAGCTTCGCGCTCGCTTGCAGGTACGCCCAGCGGGCGTCTTCTGGCACCCAGAACACATTGTTGGAGGTGTACTCGTCGCGGTCCTCCAGGAAACGGGCCTGATCGTCACTGGTGAGACCGTCGGCTTCAAGCTCGTTCGCCAAGGCCTCGCGGCGCTCGTCGAACCGGTCAGAGATGTACTTCAGGAACACCAGGCCTAGCACGACATGCTTGTATTCGCTCGGCTCTTGGTTGCCCCGCAGCGCGTCTGCGGCATCCCACAGTCGCTGCTCCAGGGATTTCTGAGGTTTCGGCTTCGTGGCGCGGGCCATCAGAAAAGACCCCCGGGGCGTGGTACAAAATGCATGGTGAAATTCTAACGGCGTGCGACGACATTTTGACCGAGCAGAACTGACTCCGCGTCTCCCGAGCCGAACAGTCGTGGCCGTAACCGCTGCTGCCGAGCGACAACGGCCAACACGAGGCTCTGATCGGCTCCGCACCCGTGCCACGAGGTCTGGGAGTTGCTCCTGAATACTCTTGGTCATGCGATCATGCCACCATCATGCGACATCTTCGTACTTTGGGTGGCATGACGATGATGCTTCCGGGCCGATCTGAGCATGATCGAGCAAATGTGTCGGCGATGGTTGGGGATGCTGGGCGAGTTCGGACAGCACCTCGGGCCCCAACGCAGGCTTCATGTCATGCCAGATCTGTTCGGCCGACGCCAATGCCTGCTTGTACATCTCGAGTCCTTCTTCATGGCCATCGAAACGCCTGGCGAGAATCCCATCGACCGCCGATCGCGAGGTGGGCAGAAGGACAGTGCACACCGTCCCGGTGCGGGCACCCAGCATGCATTAAACTGGACGCAACCGGTGCAGAATTGTAGACATAACCAGTGCAGAATTGTGGACATCATCGCTGTATAAAAGTGGACATTGCGATAAAGATTGCTAGAATCTTCTCATGACAGATTACGTGCCTCGCCTACTCGACAACGTGCTGCCCGAGCTGTTGTCAAACCTGACCGCAGTGAGCCTCGTCGGGCCTCGTGCATGCGGCAAGACCACGACGGCCATGCGGTACGCCACGAGCGTGGTCCGTCTGAACCGGCATGACGACGCCACCCTCTTCCGAGCCGACCCGAGCGCTGCGCTGGACCGCCTGGAACCGCCCGTCCTCCTGGACGAGTGGCAAGAAGTCCCCGAAGTTCTTGATGCCATCAAAGAGCGCGTGGACACGGACCCCACCCCTGGCAGATTCATCCTCACCGGCAGCATCAGCGCCGCTATTCAGAAAACCTGGGCAGGCACTGGGCGCGTCACACGCATTCCGACTTATCCTCTCACCAGGCGTGAGATCAATCACTGTGTTGAATCCGATTCTTTCCTGGATCGGGTTGCTCGCAATGCCCTCGATCAGTTGCCACCCGGTCCAGCAGCCACGATCACGGACTACATAGCCATGGCGGCCCAGGGGGGGTTACCGGAATCGGCACTGCGCTTACAGGGCCGGTCGCGGTTGGCCTGGTTACGCGGCTATCTCGCCGAATTGTTGTCCCGTGACATCGCCACCGCTGGCGGAGACCCCGACATCACCAAGCTAGCATCCTACGTCGACGCAATGGCAGCTGTCAGCGGCTGCGTCGTCGACGAAGCCACACTCTTGGACGCCTCTGGCATCGGACGGAAGACCGCATCCCGATACCAGGCCCTCCTCGAATCTGTCTTCTTCACCGACCGAGTTCCCGCCTGGTGGTCCAACCGTCTCACCCGCCTCACTGCATTGCCCAAGCGATTCGTCATCGACACCGCCCTCCTCATGACAGTTCTCCGTGTCTCCGACGACACAGTCCTCAAAGACTCGCACCTCTTGGGACGGATCCTGGAAACCTTTGTCGCTATGCAAATCCGACCAGAGTTGCCCCTGTGCGACACCCAGCCATCATGGCACCATCTGAGGGACCATGGTGGCCGACATGAGGTTGATTTCGTTCTTGAGTACGGCCAAGGACGGCTGGTGGGCCTCGAGGTCAAGGCTGGGGCCGCGCCCGATATCAGCGACGCACGCCATCTCATCTGGTTACGCGACCAGATCGGCGATGCCTTCCTGTGCGGAGTCGTCCTCCACACAGGGAAGTACTCTTTCCGTCTCTCCGACCGTATCTACGCAGCGCCAATCTCGACGATCTGGGCGTGACCATCACCACGCCCACGCCACCGCGCCATTAGGCGCCACAAGGCGACTCCACTACCCTGGACCCATGACGCATCAACCGCAGTATTATTCGGCCGCTTGGTATCCCGATCCGCAGAACCCGGCTCAGATGAGGTACCACGACGGCACGGCGTGGACGGAGCAGACGAAGCCCGTCGAGGTCCCCGTACCCCCATCCTCGCCGTACGTCTCGGGCCAACAGTACGCGTCAGCCCAGCCCATGAGCCGTGCGGAGCAGAAGAACCAGGTGCGCTGCCCGAAGTGCCACAGCGCCAATGTCACCGTCCAAGGCGTCACGGAGTCCGAGACGAAGAGGCGCGGGTGCGTCGCTTGGACGCTGTGGATCATTCTCGCCGTGTGCACCTTCGGGCTGATCCTGATCATCCCCGCCATCACCAACTCCAAGACCAAGACCCGCCGCGTCACCGAAGCCATTTGTCAGAACTGCGGACATCGGTGGAACCCGTGACCGATGAGGCGCGGCACCCTCTACACGCCTGATGATATCCCCGTGATAGTGTTTGTCCCGTCACATTCGGTACGCCAGTACCGGACTTGTTCTCGCCTATGACAGGCATGAACACCCAATGGAGGTACCATGCGACACCGTATCCTCGCACTCCTAGCAGCGAGTGCCCTTGCCACAACGTCCTTGCTCGCCGTGGCGCCCGTGTCGCAGGCCGACACCGGAGCGACCATTTCGGGCACGATCACCATACCGCCCTGGGAGTTCGGGGATCTCTTCGATTCCAACCCCATGGTCGAGGTCTGTGCCGTCCCCGCGCCCGGTGCTGAGCTGACCTGCACGTCGGAAGGGGTCACCATCACAACGATCCTGGACGTCATCTTCATACCCGGATCCTATGACTCTCCTGCCACAACCACAGTGATCAGCATCACCTCAACGACGATCAACGGCGTGTTCGGTACCACATCAAACAGCACCTCCTTCGACACCCCTGACGGCCCGCCCGCCGATCCAGTCGAGGGCACGACGACATACTCAGCCGAGGTCGACCCCGGTGGCCAGTACGCGGTGTACGGGGTCGGGAGCGGGTACCAGCAGTCATGGCTGGGCGGCTTCATCGGACAACCGTCCGGCGATGTCTCCACCATCCCCACGGTGACGGTCGTCCCGGTTCCGGCGGCGGGCGGAGATGTGACTGGCCAGGACTTCACCCTCGCACCACAAGCCATCATCACCATCGAGGCGGACCCGCTCAATGGCGTTCCGGACAAGACGTACCAGATCTGCGAAGTGGTGGACGGGGCGACCACCAACTGCCAGACTGACCCGGTGGGCGACAACAGCACCTGGTGGGCGAGAGTGACGCCGGGTTCCGTTCTGGTCGCCAACGTATCAGCGCCCGGATACCTCTGCACCTGGTACGGGGGCCTCGGCCAGACCACGTGCCAGTACGACCCCGCATCCAGTGGCATCCAGACCATCCAGGCGCCTGGACCGGCCCAGGTCTCGGCGACGTTGCACATCCAGCTGGTCCCCGTGTCCACCCCGACGACCCCGCCCCCGACGGCGCCAGGGTCGAACAGTCCCGGCAGTTCGACACGGCCGCCCGGCTCGATCACGACCGGTGGAACGGTCGATCATGGCATCCCCTGGGCTGCCCTGTGCGTGGTCATGCTCGGTGGAACGATCATGATCGGGGCGATGTCCTTCAGGCGGCGAGAGGTCCGCTAATACTCAGACGGCGAGTCATCTGCTGATACCCTGACGGCATTCGCTACAACAGGTCATGTCACCCTCGTTCGAGTGACATGTTATGTCGGCCCGCCCCTGGTGATAGGGCTCAATAATGCCGAGAAAATCGCAATTTCATGTCACTCGAGCTTGTGTAACAATGGGCATTGCCCTGCTCGACCGGCCGTCATTGATACGCCCAGTACACAGACACGCCAGTGTCACCCGCGATCCAGCAGGCTCCCCAGCGTCGCCCGTACCGTGATCGCGGCGCCGCGATAGTCGGGCTCACCATGACCACCCATACCCGCCAGGGACCGGGCACGGGTCTCCAACAACAGCCCGGTCATGAAACGATCGTAGGCGAGCCAGGCCTGGCGTCGGGCGTCGAGATCGCCCAGGGCGGATCCGTCCAGCCCGGCGAGCCGGGCGTACGTCAAGAGGAACAGGCTCACCCGCGCGGAGTCCATGGGGACGTACCACGGCCCGCCGTACACCTCACCGCCGATCAGGGCCAGGTCGCGTGCGGGGTCGGAGTACTCAGCCCACTCCCAATCGATCAGGCGCACGACGCCATGGTCGATCAGGACGTTGGTGGCGCAGGCGTCACCGTGGACCAGCGGGAACCGAGTGAGCCGGGCGACCACGCTCGCGCGCGCGCCCACGTACTCCCGTACCCGCTCCCACAGGTGGGCGATCTCGGGCTCGGCGACAACGTCGGGTTGGCGCTGCGACCACCACTGCCACGTGGAGTCCATCTCCGCCACGAGGTCGATGGACCCGCCCGTTGGCGCGTCCACTGGCCCGTGGAGGTCGGTGGTGTCCCGATGGAGTGCGGCGAAGGCGCCGGCCAGTCCGGCGAGATCGTCGTCCGTCCAGTCGGTTGGCGTTTTCGCTTGTCCGGGCAGGTACGTGGTGAGCATGTGCCGCAAGCCCAGAGGATTCTCGTCCGTGTCGCTGTACGACAAACCGCGCGGTCCCAAGCCCTGCGGAACCCTCCCCAAAGCGGCGAACTCGCTGACCATCGAGCGCTGGGAGTCCGGCGCCGGATCGAAGGGGAGCCGCAGAAGGACATCCGTGCTCCTGTGGCGGACCCTCCACACGACGTACGTCTCCCCCGCCCCGGCGAAGGTCACCTCGATGGGCTGACCCGTGCGGTAATCCGGCAGATCCACCGCGCCCTGTCGCAGACGCTCGAGCAACTCCGCCCCCATGACGGGGCTGCTCAACTCGTCGCGACGGTCCAGGCCAGGCATGGGTGCCAGTCTAGACCGGGTGGTGGGCCGTCTGCCCGACTAGTCCTCGGTGGCAGTGTCAACGATGGTCATGTCCACGCCGGTGCCCACAACCAGCGTGTACCCCGAGTCAGCGGCCATAGTTGTCGATTTATGTCCGTTGTCACACGCGATCGAGTGACGCATAATTTCGACTCATTCTGGGGTTTCACGCTGTTTCGGGAGGGAATGACCTCAATTTAGTGTCACTCGTGCGGGGGATGACAGGGTTTCTTGCTGTGGAGAGGGGGGACGGGGGCGAAGAGGGACGGTGACGGAGGCGGATGAAGAGGGACGGTGACAGGCGAGACGGTGACAGGCGAGACGGGGCCGGACGAGCGCAGAGACCGACGGGAGCGGGGCGAGGCAGCCGTCCTCGACCACCTGAGATGACTAGCCCAGGACCACCGCCAGGGACAACCACCCGTGGCCACCAGCCGGGGTCCTCAGCGGGGACCGTTTCCCGTCGTGCCGGATGTGACTTGGACGACGGGCATGCCACCGCCGCCACCACCACCGCCGTTCAGGGCGCGGGTGACGCCGTTGAGAGACGTGGGCAGAGCGGTTGTGGTGTCAGCTAGGACGACCTGGTCGCCGGGTTGGACCCCGTCAGTCACCGCCACGGCGGTGTCGCCGACGGCCGCCACCGTCACCGTCTGGGTGGTGACCTCGCCGTTGGCGACCACCTGGACCGTGCCCGTCGTGCCGGAGGAGTCCATGGTGATCGCGCTCACCGGGACCAAGGTCGCGTTCGACACGGTGTCCGTCGTGATCGTCACGGTCGCGGGCGCCCCGGCCAGCAAGGAGTCCGCCTGGGGGTCGGTGGACGTGATCGTGATCGAGTAACTGGTGCCCGACACGGGCACGAGTGAGACCGAGGTCACGGTGGCTGGGACAGTCAGGGAGTTCTGGGCAATGGTAGCTTGCTCCCCCGCATGCAGGAGGGGCACACGGGACACGGGTACGGACAGGGTGACCGTCGCCGGCCCCGACCCGATCACGATGACGGAGGTGGCAGCGCTCACGGAATCACCGACCGCGAAGGACAACTGCGCGACCACGCCGTCGATGGGGGAGGTCATGGACGCGGCTGCGAGGTTGGCCTGCGCCTGAGTCAGCGCCTGCTGGGCTTGCATGACCTGCGCCTCGGCGGTGGCCACGGACACGGACGAGCCAGAGCCCCCGGCGACCGACGATCCGCTGGGTCCATTCGCGCCGGACGCGCCCAGGGATGACGTGGCGCCCGACGAACCCGTCGTTGACGAGCCGAGCGCCGACAATCGAGACGGCGATGAACTGGATGTGGACGACGCCCCGGACGTGCCCGTCGGCGAAGAGCCAGCCGATGGTGAAGCGGGCGACGAGGACGGCGTATCAGAAGACGGTTGCCCCGATGACGGCGCACCCGAGGACGGCGACTGTTGACCAGGCACGGTGCACTGGCTCGTACCCGCACTGTCAGCCATCATCTGTGTCGCGATGGCCACGACGGAGTCGGAGGCATGGGACAACGCGGCCTCTGCCTGTTGCAGGGCCAGTACGGCTGTCAGACACCCCTCCACCGTGACCGGAGCGGACTGTGAGGATGTGGGCGTCGATCCATCAGCACCCCCCGGGCCCGTCGACTGCCCGCTGCCACTCGATGTGGCGCCCGGCGCCGCTGAGTCGGTCGATGACGTCACCGAACCTGAAGGGGAGCCCATTGACGACGTCGCGCCCGACGATGACCCACCCGACGATGCGGGCACCCCAGCCAGGAGAGTCGGCGCACTCGTCGGCATCATGCTGGCCGACAAGGAGGAACCACTGGTGGACACTATGGGTGTCGCCGAGGAGGCGCCAGCCACCGTCGATGCGCCACCCGTACCGCCCGTGCTCGCCGTGCCCGACGGCTGAGTGGCTGCCGACGACGAAGACCCCGCAGAAGGTGTCACCGAGCCAGACGGTGTGATCAACGGGCCAACGGTCCCCTGGTCGGGCGACCCGCCCGTGGGCGACCCGCTCGCAGAGGAGGACGGGTCCGTCGACCCAGTCGGCGACCCGCTCGAAGACGAGTCCGTGGACGATCCCGACGGCAGCAAGCCCTGACAGGCCGTGCTCACCGCGCTCGACGCCTGGTCGGCGGTCGTCCGCGCTTGGCTCAATGCGGTCGCAGCCTGGGCGAGGTCGGTCTGGGCGTCCCCGCCCTGTCCGCCACCTGAGCCTGGTCCGCCACCGGAACCCGCCCCGCCACCGGAATCTTGGCCACCCGAGGAGCCCTGTCCCGGCCCGCCATTCCCGGTCGACCCGCCGCCATTCGTCCCGCCGGTCGCATCTCCCCCGGTCGTCCCGGACCCCGAGGACGCCGAGGAACCATCGGACGGGGACCCGGATGACCCCGTGCCCGTCGAGGACGCGCTCGGATTCTCCGCTTCCCACAGGGTGAGATTCGCCTGGTCGAGGTTGGCCTGGGCCGTGTCGACGGCCTGCGACAAGGATGTTGTATCGATGGTGGCGATCACCGTCCCTGCCGAGATAGTGTCGCCCGCCGCCACATTGACCGCGGTGACAGTGCCGGACGTCGGGAAGTGCAACGTCTTCTGGTTCGTCTTGGCGACCGATCCGGTGTAGGTCAGCGTGCTCGTCAGGTCGCCGGTGGTGACCGTGCCGAGGACATAGCGTTGGTCGAGGGGTACGGGACGGCTGGTGGCGTACGCCGTGCCCGCGCCCGTCGCAGCCAAGATGACCACTGCCACGGACAATCCGATGATCAGGTGCCGACGCCGTGCGGTACGACGCTGGCCGCGGGTCACCCGCGTGGAACTGACAGGCACCACGGGCGGCACAGATGGCGGCACACCCGGCCCCGCAGACGGCACAGATGGAACCACAGGATCCGACATGATCATTCACTCCTCAATGCGTCGATGGGGGCCAGTCTCGCGGCACGGCTGGCGGGGTAGACTCCGGCGACGATCCCGACCAGCGCGGACACGCCCAGGGCCAACAGGCAGGCCGACCACGAGATGGTGACCGTGACAGAAATGGCTTGAGTGATCGCCCATCCGGCGAGATAACCCAAACCAATCCCCAAGATGCCGCCGATCACAGCCAAGGTGGCCGCTTCGATCAGGAACTGCAGCCTGATCACCCCGGGAGTCGCTCCCAGGGCCTTCCTCAACCCGATCTCCCGGATCCTCTCCGTGACGGAGACGAGCATGATGTTCATCACGCCGATCCCGCCCACGACCAGGGATATCCCGGCCAGAGCGGCGAGCGCCGTGGTGAGCGTCCCCGTGATCGAGCTGGCCACGTCGAGCACGGACTGCAAGCTCGTGATCGAGAAATCGGCCGAGGACGCCGAGACACCGTGTCGGGCCAGCAGGGCGGACGTCGCTTCCTGATAGGCCGCTGACAAGGTATTTTGCGAGGTGGCCGCGAGATAAATCGTGGACACCCGGTTGACCCCGCCGAGGATGCGCTGGCTCATGGTCGAGTACGGCATGACGACGATGTCGTCCTCGTCGCCCATCGTGCTCGACCCCACGGAGGCCAGGACACCGATCACGGTGTATTGCGCCGTGCCCATGGTCAACGACTGCCCCACGGCCATGTTGGCCTGCCCGTACAACTCCTCGGCCGTGGTCGGACCCAAGACGATCGACGTCGCGCAGTCGGTGACGTCAGCGTCGGTGAAGAATCGACCAGCTTGCACAGTACGGGAGCGCACGGTCAGCCAGGACGCCGTGGTCCCGTACGCCGTCGATGTCCAGTTCGTGCTGCTCGTCGTCAGGGACTGGGACGAGGTCATCACCGGCGCCACACCCGCGATGTCCGGGGCCACGGACGGGGTGGCCAACGCGGTCGCGTCATCGATGGTCAAGGTCGTCGCGGACCCCATGCCGCCGCGCACCCCCGCCGAGGAGGTCGAGGATCCCGGCGTGACGATGAGCAGGTTCGAGCCCAGCGAGGTGATCTCGTCAGAGATCATGCGCTGAGCGCCCTGCCCGAGACCGATGGTCAGGGACACGGCCGCGATCCCGATGAAGATGCCGATGACGGTCAGTGCGGACCGCAAGCGATGGGTGGCGATGGCGGCCCAACTCGTACGAAGAATCTGGACGACGTTCATCTGGCCACCTCGGACATCGCCCCGTCAGGCCGTACCTGTGCATCGGTGGACCCATCCGACCCCAGGGTGACGTACGAGCGTCCGCCCGCAGCACCCACCACATGGTCAGCCGTGATGCACCCGTCCCGTACCTGCACCACACGGCGGGCCGACGCGGCCACATCCGGGTCGTGGGTGATCAGGATGATCGTACGCCCCTCGGCGTTCAGCGTGCCGAAGAGCGTGAGCATGTCGGCGGTGGAAACCGAGTCCAGGTTGCCGGTGGGCTCGTCGGCCAGGATCAGGGACGGATTGTTCACCAGGGCTCGCGCGACCGCGACGCGCTGTTGCTGCCCGCCGGACAACTCCCCCGGCTTGTGGGAGGCGCGGTCAGTCAATCCGACGACCTCCAGGGCCTCCATGGCCCGGGCACGGCGCTTGGAAGCGGGCACGCCCGCGTACGCCAAGGGCAACTCGACATTGCGCCATGCATTGAGGGAGGACAACAGGTTGAACTGCTGGAAGACGAACCCGATACGGATGTTGCGGATGTCGGCCAAGTCCTGCTCGGTCAGGTCGGACGCGTCCTCGCCGTCGATGAGGTAGGTGCCGGATGTGGGAGTGTCCAGGCACCCGATGATGTGCATCAGGGTGGATTTCCCCGACCCCGAGGGCCCGATGATCGCCGTGTACTCGCCCTGCTCCACCGTGAGGGAGACTCCGCGCAGCGCGTCCACGCGCACAGCCGAGTCCTTGCGGCCCATCCCGTAGGTCTTCCAGATCGCCCGCATGTCCACCACGGGGGTGGACGACATCGGGGCAGTCAGCGCCACGTCAGGAGAACTCATGGCCTACCGACCCCCTGTCGCGGTCCCGCCGGGTTGGGCGCCAGCCCCAGCACCATTGCCGCCTTGATCAGCGCCCGGGTACCCGCCGTACCCCCCGTACCCTCCCCCGCCGGGCTGGAAGCTGAAGTCCGCGCCCGGCGTGAAGTTGCCCGAAGGACGGCGCGTCCCGTTGCCGCCCGGGAAGAGGGACGAGAAGGCGCCCGGATTGTTGCTGGCGTTGCCGCCCACCAGCATGGTGATCTGGACGGTGTCGCCCTCCTGGAGCCCCGAGGTGATCTCGGTCTGGGAGTTGCTCGCCTCGCCCGTGGTCACAGCCGTGGTCGTGGTCGTGGTCCCCGTGACCAGTTGGACGCTCGCCTGCCCCTGGGCCATCGTGATCGCGGCTGTCGGCACGGCCAGCACCTGCCGGGAGGACGTGATGATCGAGATCGAGGCCGTGACCCCGGCGTACAGCCCCTGCTGAGGGTCGGTGATGTCGACGGTCACGGGGAAGGACGCCCCGGACGAGGTGCTGGAGGACGCGATCACGCCCACCGAGGTCACCGTCCCGTCCAGTGGCGTCGACGAGCCGTTGGGCGTGACCAGGACGGCCTGCCCCTTGCTGATCTGGGTGACGTCCGAGGCGCCGACCGACGTCGACACCGCGTACAGGTTGGTGGAGATGACGGTGATCACGTCCGAGGAACTCGACGAGCCGCCGGAGTAGTTGCCGCCGCCCGCGCCCTGGCCGCCCGAGCCGGCGCCCGAGCCGACCGAGTCGCCCACCGCCATCGAGACTTGGGCGACCGTGCCGTCGAACGGCGCCGTCATCGTGCCGGCGGCCAACGCCGATTGGGCGTTCGTCAAGGCGTTCTGCTTGGTGGCCAAGGTGGATTTCGCGGCCGTGATCCGCGCGGACACGCCCGTGGCCACGGCCGTGTCGTAGTCGGACTGCGCCGCGTCCACCGCCGCTTGGGCCGAGTCCACACTCGACTGCAGGTCTGTGGTGTCGATCGTGGCGAGACTCTGCCCCGCCGCGACCTGATCGCCGACCGCCACGTTGACCGCCGTGACCGTCCCCGAACTGGAGAAACTCAGATCGGCCTGCTGCTGGGGCTCGATCGTCCCGCTCGCGCTCACCGATTGGGTCATGGTCACCATGGACGCTTGGACCTCCCGGGTCACCGTCGTCGGGGTCGAGGACGCCGACGCCCGGTGAGTCAACAGGATCGTGCCGACCACGCCTGCGACCACCACGACGGCCACCACCGGAATGAGCCATCGAAGGTATCGCCGCCGGCCCCGCTTCACCGGCTGCGCCGCCGTCGGCGCCGACACAGGCAGGACAGGTGACACAGGCGGCATAGGTGGTGTTGGATTCGTGGCCACAGGATCTGATGTGTCCGACATGTCGCCCCCATCGGGTGATGACTCGTCGCGCTTCTGCGCGCTCTGAGCCTCACGCTAGACACCGACAACTCAGGATTCTCTAAGACATGAGGAGACGAATTGTCCAGAACCTGGACGAAATTCCACGATCATCACCCTTGATGCACTAACATCGTGCCACGGCAGACGACAAACAAAGGGGTGGTTTCCATGAGCGCGACGACTCGCAAAAAGAAGCGCGGAGATCGCTACGACGCGACGCGCGTGAGAGTCCCCTACGATCTCAATGCGATCTTCCCCTACCTCATGAAGGGCAGGAACGAGTCGATCGCGTACTTCCCCATCGACATCGACGCGGAGAACCTGTTGGAGTACATCGCCGCCAACAAGGGCACCGAGAATGAGATCACGATCTTCCAGGCCGTCCTGCTGGCGCTGACCAACGTCCTGCGGAAACGCCCGACGCTCAACAGGTACTTCATCGGGCGACGGTTGTATCAACGACGCGACATCGTGTTCTCGTTCATCGCCAAGAAGACCTTCACCGACGACGGCCAAGAGACCAACGTCCTCGTGCGCATCAAGCCCGAGGACGACCGCGCCACGATCCTGGCCAAGCTGCGTGGCGAGATCCATACCGCCAAATCGGACGGCCAGAAGCAGGACGACAAGATCATCAGCCTCTTCCTGCACCTGCCGCGCGGCCTGCTGCGCGCGGCCATCAAGATCCTCGAATGGTGGGACTTCTACGTCGACACCCCCGGCTTCCTGCGCGGGATCGACCCGCTGCGTTGCAGCGTCTACTTGGCCAACGTCGGAAGCGTCGGCCTGGGGGCGCCGTACCACCACCTCTTCGAGTGGGGCACCTGCTCGATGTTCATGACCATCGGCAAGATCGAACCCACCGTCTGCGTGGGCGAGGACGGCCAGCCGACGGTACGGCGCCGGCTCAAGCTGCGCGTGTCCCTGGACGAGCGCATCGCAGACGGCTACTACGACGCCCGGTCCCTCGAACTCATGGAGACCTACCTCGTCGACCCCACACTCTTGGAAAAGATGTGACCAACCGGAATCGGGTGCCACGCCGCCCCGGAGCCCGACCCGCCCCTGATAGGAGCACCCGCCAGACACCACGCACAATGGGAGTAGTGATGACAGTGAAAAAGCCCTGGTTGAAGTATTTCGACACGATCAGCGACGACGTGACGGCCCCCGACGCGCTGCTGTACGACATGCTGGCCGCCTCGGCGAAGAGAGGGCCGCACACCACGGCCTTGTTCTTCCTGGGCCGGCGCTTCACCTTCAAACAACTCCTGGCTGAGGTCGACACCTGCGCAGCCGCCTTCACCGCGCAGGGCGTCAAGGCCCATGACTCCGTGGTCGTCTCGCTGCCCAACGTGCCCGCGGTGGTGATCTGCTTCTACGCGCTGAACAAGATCGGCGCCTACGCGGTGATGACCCACCCCCTCTCCTCCGCGGACGAGTTGGAGCACTACATCACCATCACCGAATCCCGATGGGCCGTCACCGTCGACATGTTCTACCCCGTCTTCGCCGAGTTGGCCGAGAAGACAGGGCTCAAGCGATTGATCATCGCCCACATCCCGGACTACCTCGCGCCGCACATGAAGATCGGCTTCGCGCTGACCAAGGGCCGCAAGATCGCCCCGGCGCCCGCCTCAGACCCCCTCGTCCTGCCCTGGCAGGAGTTCATGGCCGCGGGCATGGCCGGACGCGGGGAGCCGTACTCCCGTCCCATCGAGCCAGACGAAGGCTGCGTCGTCTTGTTCAGCGGCGGCACGACGAGCCTGCCCAAGGGGATCGAACTGACCTCCGCCAACTTCAACGCGCTGGCCGTGTCCATCGGCGCCATCTCCGGACTGGCGCCCGGCGACTCCGTGCTGGCCATCCTTCCGGCCTTCCACGGCTTCGGGCTGGGGTTGACGATCCACACCGCCCTGACCATGGGAGCGTACTTCATCCTCGTCCCCGAGTTCTCCCCCGAGGTCTACCTGGACAACGTGGTCAAGTACGCCCCCACCCACATCGCCGGCGTGCCGACCCTGTTCCAGGCCCTGCTCGGCCACCCCAAATTCGCGAAAGTCCGGTTCGACTCGCTGAAAGGCGCCTACTCGGGCGGGGACATGCTCAGCCCGGACCTGAAACGGCGCTTCGACTCGGCGATCCAAGCCCAGGGAAGCACAATCGAGTTGATGGAGGGGTACGGGCTGACCGAGTGCGTGACCGCGTGCGCGATCTCCCCGCCGCATCATTACCGCGACAACTCGATGGGCATCCCGATGCCGGGGATGACCATCAAAGTGGCCGACGCCGCCACCGGCAAGGAGCTTCCGTACGGCGCCGAGGGCGAGATCTGCGTGACCGGCCCCACCTTGATGAAGGGGTACATCAAAGACCCCGAGGCCACCGACCACGCCCTGCGGGTCCATGCCGACGGGCGGACCTGGCTGCACACCGGCGACCTGGGCACGATGGACGCCGATGGGTACTTGTACTTCATGGGACGCATGAAGAGGCTCATCAAGGTCTCTGGCATGTCCGTGTACCCGATGCAGGTCGAACAGATCCTGGAGGCCCACCCCCTCGTCAATCGCGCCTGCGTGATCGGGCTGCCCGACGACTACCAGATGTCGTCCGTGAAGGCGTTCATCGTCCTCGCAGACGGTTCCGAGGGTTCCGACGAGGTACGGTCCGCGCTGATCGCCCATTGCAAGAAACACCTGATCAAGTGGTCGGTCCCCCGCCAGATCGAGTTCCGCTCACAGTTCCCGATGACGCGCGTGGGCAAGATCGCGTACACCGAACTGGAGCGCGAGGAAGAGGCGAAGCGCACCGGCTCCAGCACGGACTGAGCACGGATGCGACTGTGTCCCGGCAGTCACGAGACCACCGGGACACAGACAATAGCGATAGGGTCAGCTATCGGCCCGCTTGAGCAGCTCATTGAAGAGTCGCACCTGGATAGTCATGATGCGCCCCAATACGAGCAGGATAGCGGCGAGCAAGGTGCCGATACCGGAGTAGATCGGCGCCAGTCTGATGACGCGGGAGTGGGTCCTGAAAAGTCCGACACCATCACTGACGTCCGTGCCGACGAGGCCGACGATGAAGAGGACGAGAGCGCCGAAAGCCAGTACTCCAGCTACGAGTATTGATCCATCTGCATTCATGGGCTTCGCCGCCTGCCCCGCCATCGCCACCGTCGGCTCCTGGATCGCCTGCGCGTTTTCCGTGGTTGTCGTCATGTCTTCCATGCCATCCCTCTCTTGTGACCCGCTGGGCCACTCCATAAACAAAAGACAGAGGTTAACGCACGTCGCCACGCCTCTCAACTCCAGTCGCCACCGCCAGGGTTGGGTGGTGCTCGCCTCCGACGAACGCGGCACAGTCCACTTTCGACAGGTTCACCGTCCTACCCATGTCGCTTAGGGCCCTGGCTGCGTCACGGGCACGACCACAGACACCGCCGGGGAACCCGACGTGGTCGTGAAGGTGAGGGCGCCCGAACGTGATGCCGTGCCAGGGTTCGCCGCCGCGACGACCATCACCGACTGATTACCCGTCCCCGAGGACGGGATCACCGACAACCAGGACTGATTCGACGACACCGACCAACTCGTGCTCGACGAGACCGTGGTCGACACCAACGAAGCGGCAGCAGACGGGACGACCCACGCCGACATCCCCACACTCAGGGTCGGCCCACCTGACCCGCCCGGCTGTGTCACGGACACGACCACAGACACCGCCGGCGAACCCGACGTGGTCGTGAAGGTGAGGGCGCCCGAACGCGATGCCGTGCCAGGGTTCGCCGCCGCGACGAACATCACCGACTGATTACCCGTCCCCGAGGACGGGATCACCGACAACCAGGACTGATTCGACGACACCGACCAGCTCGTGCTCGACGACACCGTGGTCGACACCAGGGAGGCGGCAGAAGACGGGACGACCCACGCCGACATCCCCACGCTCAAGGTCGGCCCACCCGGCGCGCCCGGCTGCGCCACGGACACCGTCCTCCACACCGCCGGATAACCAGCCGTGGTCTTGACCGTGACCACACACATCCTCGGCGCCGACCCGGGGTTCGCTGACGCGGACAGGACCAGCGTCCCACTACCCGCGCTCGTGTCCGGGCTCACCGTCAACCACGCCTGGTTCGACGTCACCGACCAACTCGTGTCGGAGGACACCTGGATCCTGTTGGTCTCCGACGCGGACGAAGCCAGCACCCAGGACGACAGGCTCAACACCAACGACGGCGCCGAGGTCGTGCCCGGCTGGGTGACGGTCACCGTCGCGGACGCCACCGGGGAGGTCGTCGTCTGGAACGTCACCGTGCCGACCCGGTCGCCGCCCGTGTTCGCGGACGCCGTCAGCATCACCGACTGGCCACCCGTGCCTGAGCCCGGGGACGCCGTGATCCAGGCGGCATCCGTGTGCGCCGTCCATGAGGCCGGCGTGGAGACCACCACGAAGGTGTTCGCCGAGGCGGCGGACGACAGCTGCCACTGCGACTGGTCCACGGAGATGCCGCCGGCAGACATCCCCGGCTGGTGCACCGTGAATGTCGCCGTCGCTGTCGGGCCGCTGTTCGTCAGCGGTCGCGTCGTGAACGTGACCGTGCCGTCACGGCCGACGGAGGAGGTGTTACCGTCGACGATCACCTGAACCTGGGCGTCGCCCGTGCCGTCGGAGGGTGTCACTGTCACCCACGACACATTCGCCGAGGCGCTCCACGACGCGTTCGAGCTCACCTGGACGACGTCCGTGCCAGGGTTGGACGAGCCCATCGACCAGGAGGTCTGAGACAGGGACAAGGATGGAGGGGCCTGTGCCACGCCGGGCTGGCTCACCGTCACCGTCCACGTGGCTTTCTCAGGGATCCAGGGTTGGGTCGTGAAGGTCAGAACCGCATTCCGTAGACCCCCGGTCGTGTTTGTCGTCGCCGAGATCGTCACAGCAGCGTCTTGCAGGCCGTTGTTGGGCGACACCGACAGCCACGTCGAATCCGATTGCGCCGACCAGTAGTAGTTGCTGGACACCTGCGCCGATATCGACTGCGCGCTCGCAGAGGGCACAGTCCATGTCGACCTGTCCACAGACATCGTGGGTTGCACAGACTGGTGGACCTCCTCCGTCATTCGCCGGATGGGGGATGCGCTCGTCGTGGTGATGGTGATCGTCCCGGTCCGAGGGGCGCCTGACGGATTCTTGTCCGCCACGATGACGATCGTCGCGTTCGAGAACGCCGTCGTGGGAGTGACGTGCAACCAGGGGACGTCGGTGGTGGCGGCCCAGGTGGTGTTGGACACGACGAAATCGCGGAAGGTTTGAGCGTCATCGCCGAAAATCATCCACCCCTCACTCGGAAGCGCCAGGCTCGGGTTGAGAGTCGGAGTGAGCGCTGACAGCGTGTAATTGCCCGGTGTGCCGCCCTTGCCCTCGACTTTCAGGAAGTACGTCGCTCCGGCTTGCAGGGTCGCGTGGAGCGTGAAGTACAGCATGGATGCGGGATCGTCGACATAGTCCGTGGCGAGCACGGTCACGCCGTCCGCCCCCAGCACCGTCCCGCGGGCATAGTCCGTCGACTTCTCGCTCGGCGTCGAGCCGACGATGGTCCAGTCACCCGAGGTACGGGGCGAGAACGTGAACCAATCCGTGTCACCCGCAAAGTCGATCGCGCCCGATGTGGAGGTGGCCAGATCGGGCCAGTCGCAGTGGCTCGCGACGGAAGCCCCACAGTCGTCGTACCCCACTGCTTGTTGGTGGATGGCGACGGTAGCGACGGCTTGAGGCGAGCCTGACGTGGTCGTGAAGGTCACCGCCCCCGAGCGTTCGGACGTGGCCGGGTTCGGATCGACTGTCAGCGTCAGAGGAACGTTCCCGCGTCCTCCCGTCGGGCCGGTGGTCACCAACCCGAATCCGGAGGCGGGAGTCACCGTCACCCACGACGGGACGCTCGTCACCTGCCATGCGGTGTTCGAGGGCACTTGGATCGATGACGACGCGCCGAACGTGGGCACCTCCCACTGGGGCAGTGTCACCGAGACCACCGGCACGCTCGGCTGCGCGACGTACCCCGTGGCCACATCCGCCTCGAAGACGTCATGCGCGACGACGTCCCACGAGAGCTTGGCGTACCCCCCGGCCCCCCAGTCGGGACCCCAGGAGTTCTGGATGATCAGTCCGTCGTCGTCATAGGCCAGGGCCAGCACCTCGTGGTAGCCGATGACGCCCGTGGTGTAGTCGTCGTCCATCCTGGACAAATCCGACACGGAGGCCAGATTGGCGAACCCTGCCCGAACGGCGAACGCCACGGCCACAGGCTGACTCGAGGAGATCGCGCCTTCGATCAGGGGACGCGACGCCGACCCGACCCCGGTCTGACCGGCGAACAACGTGGTGAACCCGGTGAACTTCGACTTCGCGGCATTCGTCCGCTGAGCGCTGGTCGGTTGCGACCAGTAATTATAATTGCCTTGCGGCATGTAGTCGGCCTGGGTGTCGATCCCCTGGTTGACCGCGAGGTCGAAGGCGTCCGTCGACAACGCCCCTCCATCGACGCCTCCGCTGATCTGTGAGTACATGTACATCGGTGCGAATGCGCGGGCGTTCATCCCGCCGCGCTGGGCGTACCATCCCATCATGGCGTACGCGACGGCCCATGCCGTACACGCCCCCAGAGGGTCCTGGTCGCCCACCGGCACGGCGTACGCACGCAGATCGGCGCTCGTCGGGGCACTCGCCTTGGGGAGGATCTGCGGCGAGACGAGCTTCGTCGGCAGCTTCGCGCCCATGGAATGTCCAGCGGCCGTCCCCTCAGCGGATCCGGTCAGACCCGTGGCCGACGGGATCGGAACCGCCTGCGTCGGATTCTCTTGGTGAGGCGCCGACTGCGCCACTCTCGTTGGCGCGAGTCTCGCCTTCGGCGGACTCTCCTGCGGCGGACCCGCCGCAGATGTGGAGGACGGGGCGAAGCACCCCACGGACACGACCATCATGACCGCAGCGAAAACTGCGGCGACTCTATTCTTCATATTCCCTCTTCACAACCGTGCGTCACATGCATGACGTCACATGGAATGACATATGCAACCCTCTCGGTTGTCTCTCATCCCCCCAGACCTTGGAGCAGCACAAGAAGACCACATAATCGTGGATGATATCAGCTTAATACTTCCGCGCTTATTCGATTCCATATTTACCTGGAAAACGCGAGCACCCCCCAGCAGGGTCTAGTTTCTCCCCAGAATTTCAGCGTCCCAGCCCCGGCGCCCCACGGCGGGATCGCCCGCCGACTTGGATGACGATCCCGACCACGAAGGCCCCCTCCCCCGACCAATCGTTGTCAGGATGGACCATGACATGGACGATCCGGCGCCGTATGGGCGCCGGATCGTCGTCACACCAATGAGGTCGTCGTCCGTCAGGGTTGCGTGACGATCACCGTGGCCGTGGCGAGCGGATTCGTCGTGGACGTGAACGTCAACGTGCCCGTGCGAGGACCACCCGTGGTGTTCGCGGCCGCAGACATCGTCACCTGCTTCGATCCCGTGCCCGAGGCCGGAGACACCGTCAACCACGGATCCGAACTCGACGCCGTCCACGCCATCGTCGTCGTCACCCACGCCGTGGCGCTCACCGCCGTCGACCGCGGAACCGTCCACGACGACAGGTTCACCGTCAGATCCGTGTCAGCCTGGGGACCCGGTTGAGTCACCTGGACAGTCACGGTCGTCACCGGGGAGCCGGACGTGGTCGTGAAGGTGAGGGTGGCCGTGCGTGGCGCCGTGCCCGGGTTCGTCCCAGCGGTGATCGACACCGCCTGGTTGCCCGTGCCCGCATTCGGGAGCACCGTCACCCAGGACTGATCCGACGTCACCGACCAACTCGTGCTCGAGTAGACCATGGTCGACACCAGCGAGGCGACAGCCGACGGGACGCTCCACGCCGACATCCCCACACTCAGCGTCGATCCGCCCGACGTGCCCGGCTGCGTCACCGACACCGTCACAGTCACCGCCGGAGTGCCCGACGTGGTCGTGAAGGTGAGGGTGGCCGTACGCGATGTGGCGCCCGGGTTCGCCGCCGCGGTGAACGCCACGGACTGATTGCCCGTGCCCGATGACGGGGACACCGTCAACCACGCCTGATCCGACGACGCGGACCAACTCGTGTTCGACGAGACCGAGGTCGACACCATGGAGGCGGCAGCCGACGGGACGCTCCACGTCGACATCCCCACAGTCAAGGTCGGCCCACTCGACGCGCCCGGCTGCGTGACAGCGATCGTCCTCGACACCGCCGGAGACCCCGACGTGGTCGTGACCGTCACCAGACCCATCCTCGGCGAGGACGTGGTGTTCTCAGTCGCGGACAGGGTCACCGTCCCGTTCCCCGTGCCTGCACTCGGGGACACAGTCAACCATGCCTGGTTCGACGACGCCGACCAGCTCACGTTCGAGGTCACCTGGACGCTGTCCGTCTCTGGCAAGGAGGACCCCAACGACCAAGAGGTGGCGCTCAACAGCAAAGACGGACCCGGAGGGAGGCCGTCGCCCGGCTGAGTGACGAGCACCCTGGCCGTGGCCAACGGATCCGTCGTGGACGTGAACGTCAGGACGCCCATGCGATCGCCGCCAGGGTTCGCGGCCGCAGACATCGTCACCTGCTTCGACCCCGTGCCCGAGGCCGGGGACACCGTCAACCACGGATCCGAACTCGACGCCGTCCACGCCATCGTCGTCGTCACCCACGCCGTGGCGCTCACCGCCGACGACCGCGGAACGGTCCACGACGACAAGTTCACCGTCAGGTCCGTGTCAGCCTGGGGACCCGGTTGCGTGACCGGCACCCTGACCGACACCAGCGGGGAACCCGACGTGGTCGTGAAGGTGAGGGTGGCCGCACGTGGCGCCGTGCCTGGGTTCGTCCCCGCGGTGATCATCACCGCCTGACTACCCGTGCCCGACGAAGGAGACACCGTCAGCCACGTCGCGTCCGAGGACACCGACCAACTCGTGCTCGACGAGACCATGGTCGACACCATCGAGGCGACAGCCGACGGGACGCTCCACGCAGACAACCCCACAGTCAAGGTCGACCCGCCCGACGCGCCCGGCTGCGTGACGGACACCGTCCTCGACACCGCCGGAGACCCCGACGTGGTCGTGACCGTGACCACACCCATCCTCGGCGACGACCCGGTGTTCGCCGTCGCGGACAGTGTCAGCGTCCCATCACCCGTGCCTGAGTCCGGGGACACCGTCAACCACGGCTGATCCGACGTCACCGACCAACTCGTGTTCGACGACACCTGGACACGGTCCGTGTCAGCCGACGACGAAGCCACCACCCACGACGTGTCGCTCACCTCCAACGATGGAGCAGGCGCCCCCGCAGGCTGGGTGACCATCACCGTCGCGGACACCACCTCGGGACCCGTCGTCGAGAACGTCACCACGCCAGACCGCTCAGCACCAGTGTTCTCAGACACCGTCAGCATCACCGACTCGTCTCCCGCGCCAGAGGCCGGGGACACCGTCAACCACGGATCCGAACTCGACGCCGTCCATGACGTCGAGGCCGTGACCGCTACGAAGGTGTCAGCCGACGCGTCCGAAGGGACCTGCCAGGTCGACGGGTCCACCGTGATGCTCGGGAGAATCGACATCCCGGACTGACTGACCGACAGCGTCGCCGTCGCCGACAGACCACCAACCCCCGGAGGCGTCGTGAACGTGACCGTGCCATGACGAGCCACGGCCGAACTGTTTCCGTCGACGGTCACCTGAACCATGGCGTCGCCCACACCGTCGGAGGGCGCCACCGTGATCCATGGCATATCCGACGACGCGCTCCACGAGGTGTTCGAGCTCACCTGGACAAGCTCGGTGGCAGGGTCGGCCGAGTCTAACGACCATGCGTTCTCAGACAACGACAACGTCGGAGGGGGTAGGACCTCGCCTGGTTGAGTCACCGTCACCGTCCATGTGGCTTGCCGAGGGATCCATGGTTCCGTGGCGAAGGTCAGAGTCGCGGTTCGCGGAGCCCCGGTCGTGTTCGCGTCGGCCGAGATCGTCACGGGGGCGTTGACCACACCACTCGACGGTGACACCGACAGCCAGGAAGCATCAGACGTTATCGACCAGTAGTAGTTACTGGTCACCTGTGCCGTGATCGATTCCGCACCCGCCGACGGCACACTCCACGATGACCTATCCACGGAGATCGTGGGTCGCACAGACTGCTGGACCCATTCCGTCAATGTGATGACGGGGGTTCCGGTCGTGGTGGTGTAGGTGATCGTCCCGGTCCGAGGGACGCCTGACGGGTTCGCATCCATGATGATGCCCACCGGCCAGGTCCCGACTCCTGATGTGGGAACGACTCTCAACCAGGGGACATCGGTGGTGGCGGCCCATGTGGTGTTCGACAGAACGGAGTCCCCCACCGACTGAGCGTCATCAGTGAAGATCCACCAACCCAGGTTAGGCAGATCCAGAGACGGTTGGAGAGTGGGGGGGAGCGCTGACAGCGAGTAGAGACCAGAGTTGCCCCCCGCATTCTTGGCCTCGAGGAAGTATGTCGTACCAGCTTGCAAGGACACGTGGAGAGTGAAGTACAAGGCAGAGTTGATGTCGTCGTTCTCGTTTGTGGCGAGGACGGTCGTGCCGTCCGCCGCCAACACCGTGCCTCGGACATAGTCCGGCAGGACGGCGCCGACCACCCTTGGCACCGACCCGAGGAGGGTCCATATGCCCGACACACTGGGAGAGAACGCGAACCAATCACTATCATTGGGCGCATTCATCTCGGCCATGACCTCCGTGGACAAGTCTGGCCAGTCGCAGTGGTCCGTGAGGGAGGCGCCACAGTCGTCATAGCCCGTATCATGTTGGAGAACGTCGACGGTCGCGACGGCCTGGGGCGAGCCCACTGTGCTCGTGAAGGTCACCGTCCCGGTGCGTTGGGACGTGGTCGTGTTCGGTGCGGCCGTCAGCGACACCGGCACGTTCCCGCGTCCACCCGTGGGGCCTGCGGTCACCAACCCGAATCCAGAGCTTGGAGTCACGGTGATCCACGACGGGGCTGTCACTGCCCACGCGGTGTTCGAGGGTACTTGGAGCGATGTCGACGCACCGAATGCGGACACCTCCCACTGAGGCACAGTCACCGAGACCACAGGCACGCTCGGCTGGGCGACGTAGCCTGTGGCCACATCCGCCTCGAAGACGTCTGCCGCGACCACGTTCCACGAGAGCTTGGTGTACCCTCCGGCCGCCCAGTCCGAGCCCCAGGAGTTCTGGATGATCAGCCCGTCCTCGTCATAAGCCAAGGCCAACACCTCGTGATAACCGATGATGTCCGTGGTGTAGTCGTCGTCCGGCACAGACAGATCCGACTGGGCGTTCATATTGAAGAACCCCGCTCGCGCGGCGAACGACACGGCCACAGGCTGGCCTGAGGAGATCGCGTCTTCGATCAGGGTACGCGACACCGGACCCACCCCAGTGTCATTGGCGAACAAGGTGTCATATCCGGTGAACTTCGAGTTCGCGGCGTTCGCCCGCTGAGCATCCGTCGGCTGAGTCAGATAATCGTAATTGCCTTGTGGCATGTAATCGTCTTGAGTGTCGATCCCCTGAGAGACCGCGAGGTCGAAGGCGTCGGTCGACAGTGACCCCGCGTCCACGCCTCCGTTGATCTGTGAGTACATGTACATCGGCGCGAAGGCCCGGGCGTTCATCCCGTCACGTTGGGCATACCACCCCATCATGGCGTACGCGACGGCCCAGGCCGTGCACGACCCCAACGGATCCTGATCACCCACCGGCACGGCGTACTGCCGCAGGTCGGCACTCGCTGGCGCGGTCGCCTTGGGGACGATCTGCGGCGCGACGAGCTTCGTCGGCAGCTTGGCCCCCATGGAGTGCTGCGTCGCCACCGGTTCGGCCGCAGAGGTCGAGCTCGTGGCCGCCGGAACCGCCATCGCCTGACGGGAACTCGCCTGCGTGGATGCGGCCTCGGCCAGCCTCACCTGCGACATTCTCGATTGTGGTGGATCCGCCTGCGGCGGGCTTGCCGCAGCTGTGGACGACAGGGCGGACCAACCCACAGACACGACCAAAACGACCGCGGTGAACACTGCGGTGACCTTATTCTTCATAGTTTCCCTCTTCAGGACGGTGCGCCGCATCAATGCCAGCGCATGGACTATCACAAAAGCCTTCTGTGATCGCGTGTCTCGTCCCTCCAGGCATCGCGGCATCACAAGAAGACCATATGCATGGTCATGTTAGCACCGTATTGCACGCCGATAGCATCACAATCTCATTTTTCACTGAATCTGAGACACAAGACGCCGCCCGCCCCTTCCACGAGGTGGCGGATCGTCACGGAATCGTGTACGGCTCCCACGCCCCGAGGATCTCATCGAGGATGAACAGCCCCAGCTGTCGCACATCCTCGTAGGTCTGTTCCCTGGGCAGGCCCGCCAACTCTGCCCGTGTGACCCAGATCACGTCAGCGGACTCCCCCTCGCCGACAGCGAACCGGGGCGGTTGGGAGGTGACGAAAGCGAAGGCGAGGTCGGTGTGGAAGTGGTTCGTGCCGACGCCGAAGGGGAAGCTGCGCACGCACACAGGCTGAGGGTGGAGGTCGGTTCCGGCGAGGTCGGTCAGGCGTACCGTCGGTTGAAGGACGGCCAACTGGTCCATGGCGTACCCGGTCTCCTCCCGCACCTCGTGCGCGACGGCCTGCCAGGGGGTCTCGTCCAGCTCGACGTGCCCGCCGGGCTGGATCCACACCCCGAGGGTCTTGTGCCGGTGGAGCAGGATGTTCGGCTCTGGGGCGTCGGTCCGGACGATGTACGCGCTCACGGTCAGGTCGTACTGCCCCGGCTCGGTATGGATGTGCGCCATGGGGGCTGGCCCTAGGACTGGGGATCGGCCTGCGCCGAGTCCTTGGGGTCCCGGACGAAGAATCTGGTGTTGCCCGGAAGCCACAGGAGGATGGCCGAGACCACCAGAGCCACGGTCGGCCAGGTGACGTACGCGCCGGTCGCGTTGCTCACGCCGAAGGTCCATCGCGCCCAGACGCCCACGAGGACGGCGACGGCGACCGTGTAGACGATGCGCGCGATCCAGTACCGGGCGACGACGAAGGCGCCGATGATCACGACGACAGCCACCGGGATGAGGAAGATGACACCCACGAGGATCCCCAGACCGAACCACGCATTATTCGGGTGGAGCGCGTCGTTGATGATGAGCGGCGCTGCCATGGCGACCGTGAACACGACCGCCAGCGCGGCGACCACCAGCGCGGCGATCATCGGGATCGGCCAGGGCTTCTTCGGCCTGGCATCGGCGTCCGGGGCAACCTGGTCAGTGTCTTCCAGGACAACCTCGTCGTTCGTCGTATCGGCCATGCTCACACAGTAGCAGCAGGAATCAAGCGATACGCGGAGGCTCGATGCAGTAAGTCGATATCTCTCAACTCGGGGGCCTTCGGAGCAGCGTCACCCCCGTCCAGGACGCAGGCCCCACATCCCTCGTGAGCCGCATCAAGCATGCGTCTCATTGATACACCCCATGCCTATGTAAATAATCTAATCAGTCAGTACCAGATCGCTGGGAGGGCATGCGCCCCTGGGAGCGCGGATTCCCGACATCACCCACTCGCACCCCGACGCCCAGTTCGCTCAGCGAACTCGTTGAGGATGGCGATGACCTCCTTGTCCAGCCACACGCGATTTCGCCGCTTGTCGGTCGCCAGGCTCAAGACCCCGGCGTCGACCGCCTGATCGACGGCCCTGCGTGCGGCGGTCTCCGACACACCGAGAGCGAGCGATACGGAGGACACTGTCACGGCCGGTTGCCCCGCCACATGATAGATCAAGCCTGCGAGTGCCGACCCCGATCTGGGCCGCACCTGAGTCATTCTCGTCTCAACCAGGCCCGCCAATTCGTCGACCAGCCATCTTCCCAGGACAGCCGCCTGCGTCGACGCGTCCGCCAGACACTCGACCATCGGCACGAACTCACCTTGACGAAAAGCCGTCAGACCGGCGACGTACGAGTCCAGGTCTGTGAGAAGTCCAGCAGACACTGGCACGGTGACCTGTCTCATCACACCGGCGGCGCGTAGCATCGCATGCAGCAACGCTCGCCCAGTCCTCCCATTCCCGTCTGCGAAGGGGTGGATGGTTTCAAATTGGGCGTGGGCGATGGCCGCATGGACGAGGGCGGGGAGGTCCGTACGACGCATGAAAGCAGTGAAATCCTCCATGCAGCCCGGAATCCGCTCGGCAGTCGGCGGAACGAAGGCGGCTCCCTCCGGACTCAGTTGAGACACCCCGAGCCACACCGGCGCCTCGCGCCACCTGCCAGGCCCCTCTTGCGGCATACTGGCCATTAGCGCAGCATGCATTGCCATAATCGCTGACTCGTCGAGGTCGTCCGCCAGATTGATCGCAGCCTTCATGGCTGCCACATTGCCCGCAACGATTTCAGCATTACTGCTTGCCGACAACCCCAGCTCCGCGACGGCGAGCTGACGTACACCCACTGTCAGATTCTCAATCTGCGACGATGACGCTGACTCCGACCTCAGGAGCACCGACGCCAGAGGAGCCACACCACTGCGCCCCAACGCCTGGCTCGCGTACACATCCAGGCGGGTGATAACTCGTGCGGCATCCTCCGCCGCTGTGGCCACGTCGGATGGGAGCGGGAACTCCGCCCGTGCGATGCGAGCAGGGATCGATGATAGGTAGGTTGCCGGAATACGGCGTGCTTGACGCCTGGAGATGACGTCGTCCGGGATGCTGGACACCCACGGCAGCATCTCATGGGCGACTCCTGTAAAGTTCGACATAGTGCCACAGTACCGCACGTTAGGCGTTAACGTGCGGTACTGAGCGTAAATGTGCCTCCCTTACGGGCTGACCTACCCATCGAAACGGAATTCGACAACGTCACGTCACCGATAGGCACATGACGACCGCTGTGCTCTAGACGCGTCATGGGCTACCTGGATGCCGACGACTGCGAGGGTCGTCGAGCCCACCGGTCAGTTTCGTCGCGACTGGAAACGCGAAAGCAAGGGCTGCGAAGACGTCAGACAGACGTGCGGCGTTTGCTCCGCTCATACTCCTCGACGGCTTGCTTGGAACTGCGCCACGTGCCGGAAGAGTCCTGATGAGCGTCGAGACGCCCGCGTTGAGCAGCTTGGCGCAGCGCCACGAGGCTGAGAGTCGGCGTCACCAAGGAACTCAGGGGAACCTCACGGGCCGGCCCGGCGAGATTGGGAACGATGAACCGATACAGACTGTCCTCCATGGCACGAGCAAAAATCTGGCCGAGGACCGCCGTGTCACCGTGATCGGCGTACTTCATGGCTCGCAGGTACGAGGTGCGCTTCTCCTTGCGAACGATGATGGGAGGAAGACCGGATCGCACCAGGAGCAGATTGAGCACGAGGCGACCCGTACGTCCATTGCCATCCAAGAAGGGGTGGATCTGCTCGAAACGGTTGTGCATGCTAGCCAATCCCTCGACCAACGTCGGCATGTCATCAACCGGTGACCCGACCGGAAGCCGGTTGGCTTCATCCACCCATTGCCCGACCTCCGCTGGAACCAAGACCCAGGATGGCGGAGTCATACCTCCATCAAAAGGCATGATCTCGTGCTCGCGGAAGTTCCCCGGAGTCTCCCGTTCGGTCGCGTCCGGATGCGGTGCGAACCCCCATACTGGCGTCATGATCATCTGATGGATGTTACGTATTTCCTGCAGGGTCACCAATGGTGAGCCCTCATCTCCAGTCGGCTGGCAGGCCTGGTCGTACACCCATTTCGCAGCGTCGGCGTATCCCTGGACTTCCAGGTAGTTCTTGTACGGCTGGCCCCCTGCGACGACACCCTTGCCCAACAACATCTCGACTTGCCGCAACACGAGAGTGTTCCCCTCGAGGGCTGTCGAGTGATGGGCTTCCAAGTGCCATATGTCCGACCAGATTCGAGCCGCTTCACGAGGCGTGGGCAAACCTCCGTACTTGGTGTTCAGCTCATCGATGGCGGCGGTCAGCCGCTTGTACACCGTCTCGCGCGTTGGGCGACCTCGGGGCATAGTTCCTCCCAATGACTGATACAGGACCCGTCTTCCCAATTAATCTTATCAAGCATGCGCCTCATTGATACACCCCATAGTTACGTAAATAATCTCATCACTGATCCCCGTCGACTGGAGAATAGGGCGCACTGATACAGCATGCCGGTGCGGACACTCACAAAGTTCGACATGGTTCTTCAGTACCGCACATTAACGCTTAACGTGCGGTACTGAGTCTGAATCCATCCGACAGCTTGACGAGGGCCAGGTCGTGGTCAAGACATTGGACGAGTTGCCGGCTATGGGATGAGGATCCCTGTGCTCTAGACGCATCATGGGCTACACTGTAGCTCAGATGAGAGGAGGCGCGAATGCCCGCCAACGCTGTTGTACGAGCCCGGGTTGACGAGAGCGTCAAGGAAGAAGCCGCGAGTGTGCTGGCAGCCATCGGGCTGACGGTGTCAGATGCCTTCCGGATGCTTTTGGTCCGTACGGCCGCCGAGAAGGCGCTCCCGTTCGATCCACTCATCCCCAATGAAACTACTATTACAGCCATTCGAGAAGCCCGCGCGGGAGCTCTGCCCCAGTTCACGCAGACCGACGCACTCATGGACTACCTGGATGCCGACGACTGACAGGGTCGTCGAGCCCACCGGTCAGTTTCGCCGCGACTGGAAACGCGAAAACAAGGGCCGCTATCACGTCAGACTGAGGACCGACTTCGAGGCGGTTCTTGCCATGCTGCGAGCGGATGCAGAGTTGCCTCCACAGTATCGCGACCACCAGCTGGGGTCTCAATGGCAAGATTGCCGAGATCTCCACCTAAGACCCGATCTGATCCTGACCTATTCCACTCCAGACGCGGGCACGCTACGTCTGATCAGGCTGGGTTCGCATAGCGAACTTGGCTTGTAGGTTGGCTTCGGTCATCTCCACATCGCGCATCACGAGCAATCAGAACGAAAACCTGAGTTCGACCGGGTCACGTAGCCGATAGGCATTTCCCATCGACTGACGCGCTCCCACGCCTAAGACCGGGCAGCGCTTCAGATTCCCGCCCTAAGTCAACAGTCGCTGGACCCTGACCTACCGAGACGACTCCCATGTCATCCTGCAGTTGGCGCAGTACATCCGGTTCACTTTCACTGTGACTCGCGCCAGCCCAGTGGCAGCGATCGACAGGCCACCAGTAAGGAAGGCAAGGTTGGCCTTGGCTTTCGACACACCAGACCGGTGAGCGGTCGCTCGCACATAAACGCGCCCAACCTTCTGACAGTGGGGACAGACGATCTTCTCGTTGAGCGACCCCTTCCCAAAGATAAACGACTCTGCCGAAACCGCCGGTGTTGTGCCAACGGGCGAACTCGCCCGCTCGGGTTTTGGCTCCCCATCGTCCACCATTTCACCGACCCGGCTTGGCCGCTTTGATGAATACTGGCCTACCCAGGCCTCCCCACTCCACCATTGCCACATTCCTGGACGGTGCGGCGATGGATACCAGCCGACGGTTGTTGGGCGCATTGTCATAAGGAGAGTGTACACTGTAGAATAATTGCTACTATCCTCCAGGATTGAACTCGGGCCTCGTCGCAGCGGATTGAACTCTGACGAGGCTCGGCAATCAGCAAGCATTACAGACTTGTGATACCGGTTCCGTCGCACCGTAGACATCTGTAAAACACCTGATAAACTCCACATAGCTGGCAATCATGACGAGAACCTGAATTCGACAACGTCGCCGTCGCGCATCACGTACTCTTTGCCCTCGATCCTGGACTTGCCGGCGGTACGCACGGCGGCCATGGATCCGAGCTCCACGAGGTCTTCATACGACACGACCTCGGCCTTGATGAAGCCCTTTTGGAAGTCGGTGTGGATCACACCGGCGGCTTGGGGCGCCGTCCATCCCTGGTGGATCGTCCAGGCGCGGGCCTCCTTGGGCCCGGCGGTGAGGTAGCTCTGCAAGCCCAGGGTCGCGTACCCGACGCGGGCCAGCTTGTTCAGGCCGGGCTCGTCCACCCCCATCTCGGCGAGGAACTCGTTGGCCTCCACCTCGTCCATCTCGACCAGCTCAGACTCGAACTCGGCGTCGAGGAAGATGGCCTCGGCGGGGGCGACGATGGCACGCAGCCGGTCGAGGGCCGCCTCGTCGCCCAACTCGTCTTGGTCGCAGTTGAAGACGTAGATGAAAGGTTTAGCGCTGAGCAGACACAGGTCGCGCAGGGGTTCGGGGTCGAGCCCGGCCGCGAAGACGGTACGGCCCTGGCTGAGCACCTCGTACGCCTCGCGCCAGGCGTCCAGGGTCGACTGGGACTCCTTCTTGATCCTGGCTTCCTTCTCCATGCGTGGCATCGCCTTCTCCATGGTCTGGAGGTCCGCGAGGATCAGTTCGGTGGTGATGGTCTCGATGTCGGAGGCGGGGTTGACGGCGCCGTCGACGTGGGTCACGTCCTCGTCCTCGAAAACCCTTGTCACCTGGCAGATCGCGTCCGCCTCACGGATGTTGGCCAGGAAGGCGTTGCCCATGCCTTCGCCCTTGGACGCGCCCTTGACGATGCCGGCGATGTCCACGAAGCTGACGGTGGCCGGCACGAGCCGCTCGGATCCGTACACCCCGGCCAGCACCTTCAGACGCGGATCCGGCACCCCGACCACCCCGACGTTCGGCTCGATGGTGGCGAACGGATAGTTGGCCGCGAGGACGTTGTTGCGCGTCAGCGCATTGAACAGGGTGGACTTTCCCGCGTTGGGAAGACCGACGATACCGATGGTGAGAGACACATCAGAATCCTACCGTCCCAGTCCCAGAGGGTCGTCCGACGTCGCCTTCGGCCACGCCCCGCAGAGGCCCACGCAACATACAAAGCCCGCTAAATTTCTGTAAGATAAAATATTTAGTCCACATAGCGATACAACCCGAGACAATTTCAGCATCCCGCTGTTACGATTATGGTGAAATCAATCTACACAAAACCCCATAAAGTGTAGTTTTTTCAATGATAGTCATATCTCATTGCAGAGAGAGAAGGCAAAATGAAGGCACTTGTCTATCACGGACCGGGCAAAAAGGCGTGGGAAGACGTCCCCGACCCGGTCATTCAAGATCCGAATGATGTGATCGTCAGGGTGGAGACCACGACGATCTGCGGGACCGACCTGCACATCCTCAAAGGCGACGTACCCGCCGTCACAGATGGCCGTGTCCTCGGCCACGAAGCCGTCGGCACCATCGTCGAAGTCGGCTCCGGCGTCTCGAAATTCAAAGTGGGCCACCGAGTAGTCGTCAACTGCATCACCACATGCGGAACCTGCGCCTACTGCCGTATCGGCTCCCCGTCACACTGCCAGTCGACCGGAGGCATCGGCTGGATCCTCGGGCACCTGGTCGACGGCACCCAGGCCGAGTACGTCCGCATCCCCTTCGGCGAGACATCGCTGCACTCCATCCCCACCGGCCTGTCCGATGAAGAGGTCATTTTCATGTCCGACATCATCCCGACCGGGTACGAGATGGGCGTGCTCAATGGCCAGGTCAAGCCGGGCGACGATGTCGTGGTCATCGGCGCCGGACCTGTCGGCCTGTCGGCCATGGTCACCGCCGGCTTCATGGGCCCGCGTACGATCATCGCCGTCGACCTCGACCCCTTCCGTCTCGACGCGGCCGTCAAGGGCTTCGGCGCGACCCACGCCATCAACTCCGGCCAGGACGGTTGGATGGACCAGGTGCGGGCGCTCTGCCGTCATGGCGGCGCCGACGTGGTCATGGAAGCGGTCGGCATCCCGCCGACCCTGGAGGCCGCGTTCCAGTTGGTCCGCCCGACCGGCCACGTCGCCAACATCGGCGTCCACGGCAAGCCCGTGACACTGCCCATCGACGAACTGTGGATCCAGAACATCACAGTCACGATGGGCTTGGTCAACGGTGTCTCCGCTCCCACATTGATCGATCTGGTCGATGCGGGCAAGCTCAGCGTCAAGAAACTCGCCACCCACCGCTTCCGCCTCGACCAGATGCTCGAAGCCTACGACGTGTTCGGCAACGCTGCTGCCAACCATGCCCTGAAGGTCATCCTCCAGGTATAGATGATCGCCGATGACCCCATCGCGATCCCCCAGTCTTTCTACACCCTAGAGTAGAAAGAAGGCAGGGCCGTTCCATCCGCTCGCGGCATGGAACGGCCCTTCGCATGTCTCGCTACGGCCAACGCGTCCGGACCGAGATGGGCGGCAGTCGGTGGTGAACCGCTCAGCGCCATGCTCTTGACCTATCTGACCTCAGTGGTCATACTAAAGGAGAGACAGCGAATCTCCCCCGCGAGCCCGAGAGGAAGCGTCATGACAGAACTGCCTATCGCCGAAGCTAAAGCACACTTTTCAGATGTCCTACGCCAGGTCGAGTCCGGTGAGGAAGTCATCGTGACCAGAGGCCTCAAGAAGGAGGCCGTTGCCGCGATCATCCCCATGAAGACGTACCGCGCCAAGAAAGAGCGCAAGCTCGGGACGCTGGAAGGCCGGATGCGCGTGGTCTTCCACGACGATTGGGCCATGACAGATGAAGAGCTACTCGCCTCATGAGGTATCTAGCTGACACCCATATCTTGCTGTGGGTCTTCGAGTCACCGCGCAAACTCTCACGAGAGATCGTCGACGTCTTCCTCGACCCTCGATCGGTGATCCACTTCAGCCCGATCAACCTGTGGGAGATTTCTCTCAAGTACCAATTGGGAAAGCTCTCTATCCACGGTGTCACCCCCGAGGAGTTCCTCGACGAACTTCAATCCAGCTTCTTCGAGTGCCTCCCCCTCGACCCATCCATCGCCGCATCGAGCCACCAGCTTCCGCGCCTGCACGGCGATCCCTTCGACAGGATGCTCATATGGCAGGCCATCTCAACCGGCGCCACCTTGCTCAGCGCTGACTCCGCCACCGACCAGTACGTGCCGCTAGGCCTGAGCGTCCTCCACTAGGCCGACCATGTCGGCCACCGGGCCCTGGGCCAGACGGGTCATCACGGACGTCACCTCGTCGAGCCCACCGGCGGCCCGCACCGCGGAAACCACGTCGTCGGGACGTACGAGAGGCTCGGTCTGACGAATCACCATGTCCAGGGTGTCGGCGCCCACCAGGCGCAGCGCCTCCAGCGGGGGGAGGACGTCGAACGTGCGGATCCCCTTCTTGGTCTGCCGGGACACGAGCGCCTCGGACAGACCCTTCAGGGAATCGACAGCCCCGGCCAGGTCGCCTCGATCGAGACCCCCCAGACCGACCTGCCATCGGCTGGCGTCGAAACACTGATCCGCTTTTACCGGCGTCACGTCGATGATCGGGAACCCGACGGGCATGGCGACGCACAGACGCGTCCGTACATCTGCCGGATCGACGACCTCTCGCAGAGAGATCACCACGAACTCCGCCTCGCTGAGCGCACCCGTGGGGGCGGGGTTGACGTACGAGACCCGCTGATGGGGGTTGAACCCCGAGGAGTAGGCCATGGGGATCTGGGCCCTGCGCAGGGCCCGCTCGAAGACCCGCGCGAAATCCCGATGGGACGCGAATCGCATGGCGCCGCGCTTCCCGTATCTGACAAGCAGTTTCATCACGGGGGGCGGTTGCTGGGGAGGCGCTTGTCTAGGCATGGGCCACCACCGGGAGCAACGTACGGCCTGACGGGCCCATCTCGATGGCGACCTTCAGACCGGGGCACACCCCGCAGTCGGTGCACCCTTCCCAGCGGCAATCCGGGACGGGTGTCTCCGCCTGGGCGTCGCACCAGTCGTCCCACAACCAGTCACGGTCCAGGCCCACGTCGAGGTGGTCCCACGGCAGGACTTCGTCCCTCGCGCGCTCGCGTGTGGTGTACCAGTCCATCGACACCCCTTCGGGGCCCAGGACCTCGTCGGCCACCGTGGTCCACCGCTCATAGGAGAAGTGCTCGCTCCATCCGTCGAAGATGCCGCCGGCGCGCCACACGGCTTCGATCACCCGGCCCACGCGACGGTCCCCCCGGGCCAAGAGCCCTTCGACCTGACCCGGCCGGCCGTCGGCGTACTTGACGGTGATGGCGCGGGAATAGCGCCGATCATCCCGTATGGAGTCCTTCAAGGCCCGCATCCGGGCCGTGACGATATCCGCCGGCGCCTGGGGCGCCCACTGGAAGGGGGTGTGGGGCTTGGGCACGAAGGCGCCGATGGACACCGTGCAGGTCACGTCCCGCTGGCCGGTCACCGCACGGCCACGGTCGATCACCCGGCGGACCAGGTCGCCGATGGCCATCACGTCCTCGTCGGTCTCGGTGGGCAGGCCCGCCATGAAATACAGTTTGATGGACCTCCACCCGGCCGCGAAGGCGGCCTCCACGGTCGAGATCAGGTCCTCGTCGTCGACGTTCTTGTTGATCACCCTGCGCATGCGGTCGGACCCGCCCTCGGGGGCGAACGTCAGGCCCGACCGGCGCCCGTTACGGGACAGTTGCTCGGCGAGGTCGATGTTGAAGGCGTCCACGCGAGTGGAGGGCAGGGACAGTGACACATTGGTGCCGGCGTACCTGGTGGACAATCCCTGCGAGATGGCCCCGATCTCCGAGTGGTCGGCGCTCGACAGGGACAGCAACCCGACTTCCTCGTACCCCGTGGCGTCCAGCCCGCACCGCACCATCTCGCCGATGACGTCGATGGAGCGTTCCCGCACGGGCCGGGTGATCATACCCGCTTGACAGAAGCGGCATCCGCGCAGGCATCCGCGGAAGATCTCGGCCGAATAGCGCTCGTGGACGGTCTCGGCGACCGGCACGACAGGGTGCTTGGGGTACGGCCAGGCGTCCAAGTCGGTGAGCGTGTACTTCCGTACAACTGCCGGAACGTCGTCGCGATTGGGGCGTATGGAGCGGATGGTCGCGTCCTCGCCGTACTCGACGTCGTAGAACCGCGGGACGTAGACGGCGCCCGTGGCGGCCAGCGACGCGAGGATCTCCTCCCGGCCCAGGCCGCGGTCCTTCCCGTCGCGGACGAGTTCGGAGATCTGGAGCACGGCTTCCTCGCCGTCCCCCATGACCACCGCGTCCACGAAGTCGGCGACCGGCTCGGGGTTGGTCGCCACATGCCCGCCGACGAGGATCAGGGGGTCGTCCTGGCCACGGTCACGAGAATGCAGCGGGATGCCGGCCAGGTCCAGCGCTTCCAAGAGGTTGGTGAATCCCAGCTCCGTGGACAAGGACACGCCGACGATGTCGAAGTCCCTGACCGGGCGCGTGGTCTCCCACGAGAACTGCCTCACCCCGGCCGTGCGCATGAGCCCCGACAGGTCCGGCCAGATGGAGAAGGTGCGCTCGGCGAGGATCCAGTCGCGCTCGTTGAGCACTTCGTAGAGGATCGCCAGCCCCTGGTTCGGCTGGCCGACGCCGTACGCGTCGGGGTACATCAGGCACCACCGCAGAGCCACGGACTCCCAGGGTTTCACAGTGGAGTTCACTTCCCCGCCCACGTACTGGACAGGAGTGGAGACCAGCGGCAGGAGGGGCTCCAGGCGGTCAATCTCAGATTCGGATACTTTCACAATGGGCGTCAGTTTACCGTGCGCCACCTCATGGCACGCGTCGTACGTCCCTGTCCTCCCGCCTCGGCCCGGCAGACGACCAGACGGAGCGCCATACACTGCACATTTGTCCGCAGCCTATGCAGATTTCTCGTTTGGTGAAAGACTCCTGCTATGAAGAAACTCATCAATGATGTCAATGATGTCGTCAAAGATTCACTTCTCGGGGTTGAGGCAGCACATGCCGACCTCGTGTGTGTTGATCATGACAATAAAGTTGTCTACCGTGTCGACGCGCCCGTCGCGAACAAGGTAGGCATCATCTCTGGGGGCGGCTCTGGACACGAGCCCATGCATGGAGGGTTCGTCGGGCTAGGCATGCTCGACGCGGCGTGCGCCGGGGAGGTCTTCACCTCTCCCGTCCCCGATCAGATGCTCGCCGCGACGAAGCTGGTGGACGGAGGCAGGGGCGTCCTGCACATCGTCAAGAACTACACCGGCGACGTCATGAACTTCGACATGGCGGCCGAGATGGCCTCCGCCGAGGGGATCCGCGTCGAATCCGTCCTCATCGACGATGACGTGGCCGTCCAAGACTCCCTGTACACGGCGGGTCGGCGCGGCGTCGGGCTGACCGTGCTCGTGGAGAAGATCCTCGGCGCGGCCGCCGAAGAGGGCAAGGACTTGGACTACCTGGTCTCCCTGGCCCATCGGCTCTCCGCCAATGGCCGTTCCATGGGTATGGCCCTGTCCGGGTGCACAGTGCCCGCCGCCGGGAAGCCGAGCTTCGACTTGGCTGACGACGAGATCGAGGTCGGCATCGGCATCCACGGCGAGCCGGGACGCGAGCGTCGTACGATCGGCACGGCGGCCGAGGTCGCCGAAATGCTCGTACGCCCCATCCTCGACGACCTGGACTACCGTGGCTCGGAAGTCATCGCCTTCGTCAACGGCATGGGCGCGACCCCCTTGATCGAGCTGTACATCATGTACGCCGAAGTGGTGAAGATCCTCCAAGCTGAGGGGATCCGCGTCGTCCGCTGCCTGGTTGGCAACTACATCACCAGCCTGGACATGGCTGGGTGTTCGGTGACGCTGCTCAAGGCCGACGACGAGATGATCCACCTGTGGGATGCTCCCGTCGTGACCGCCGGACTGAGGTGGGGGCGGTAATGGCCTTCGACGTCGCGGCCGTCTCCGCCTGGTTGAAGGACTTCGCCACACAGTGCCATGACAATGCCGAACTGCTCACCGACCTCGACCGCGAGATCGGCGACGCGGACCACGGCACGAACATGGATCGTGGGATGCGTGCCGTGGCCGCTCTGGACCCCGACAGCTTCCCCACTGCCGCCGACTACCTGAAGAAGGCCGGGATGACCCTGGTCTCCACGGTGGGCGGGGCGTCCGGGCCGCTGTACGGCACCTTCTTCCTCCGAGTCGGCACGGCATGGCCCGCGGTGGTGGACGCCCCCAGTCTCGGCCTGGCCCTTCGGGCTGGGCTGGACGGGATCGTCCAGCGCGGCAAGGCGAACCTCCAAGACAAGACCTTGGTCGATGCCTTGTCCCCTGCCCTCGACGCGTTCGACGCCCATGCGGGCGACGGGGTGGCCGTCGCCCTCGCGGCGGCGGCGGCCGCGTGCGCCGACGGCCGTGATGCGACGATCCCCCTGATAGCCCACAAAGGGCGTGCCTCCTACCTGGGAGAACGCAGCATCGGGCATCAGGACCCAGGAGCGACGTCAATGACGATGCTCATCGAAGCCGCCAGCCGTACACTTGACTGAGAATTTCTAGGGTACGGACTGTGCGCGAAGGGTCGGGCGTCGGTGTCGCCGCCCGACCCTTGTATCGTGTCCACCGACGGGAAGGGGCGCCATGATCGGAATCGTCGTCGTCTCACACTCACGCGCGTTGGCTGACGCCGCCGTGGAGTTGGCGTACGAGATGGTCCCTGCGTCGGCTCGCCCTCCTGTACGGGTGGCGGCCGGGTTGGACGAGACCACCTTCGGGACGGACGCGGTGGCGATCGCGGACGCGATCATGGCGGTGGACTCGCCCGACGGGGTGCTCGTGCTCGTCGATCTCGGCAGCGCCGTGTTGTCGGCCCAGATGGCGCTGGAGTTCGTGGATCCGTCCGTGGCCGCTCATACTGTCGTGTCTCCGGGGGCGCTTGTCGAGGGACTGATCGCGGCTCTGGTGACGGCTAGTACGGGGGCGGCGCTGGGGGTGGTCTTGGACGAGGCGGCTGCGGGGCTGCTCGGGAAGCAGGAGCAGTTGGCTGCCACGCTAGGGAATGACGACATGTCACCCTCGTCTGGCGACTTCGGACAAGGGCCCTCGTCTGGCGACTTCGGACAAGGGCCCTCGTCTGGCTTCATCGGCCACCAGTTGTCCGGGACCTCGTCTGACGACATCGGGGGTACTACTCCCTGCCTCGGCGGGACCCCCCCACGTGTCCTCGGGGAATCTGGATCCGCAGATTCTTCGAATCTGCGGGATTCCCCTGCGGACGTGGGTCGCCCCCCCGCCGGGCGCGGTCGCACCGGGCCTTCGGCCGGGACTGGGGACGAGGGTGGGGTCGCCACCGGGGCTGTCACTGGTGCTGTCGCGGGGACTGCCTTGGGGGGTGCCTTGGGGGCTGAGTCTGACCTTGTGCCAGGAGAACTCTACTTTGTGTGGACTGTGCGTAATGCGCATGGGTTGCATGCCCGACCGGCGGCGGGGCTGGTGGCGGGGCTTCGGGGGATCGACGCGGAGGTCTTCGTACGGAACGTGACTGCGGGGCGGGGGCCCGTGTCGGCTGCTAGCCTGACCCGGCTGCAGACTCTGGGGCTGCGGGCGGGGGACCAGATGGAGGTACGGATCATCGGCGCCCAGGCGTCACTGGCGTATGACACGGTGGCGCGGCTGGCGGAAGGGGACTTCGGGGAGAGCGTCGAGGGGACTGGATCTAGTACGGTTCCGTCCGGTGGGTCGGTCGATGGGGCCGGTGGGCCGCGTGACTCCGCCCAGGCCGCTGCTCCACTTGAGCCGGCGTCACCGGAGTCTGGCGACTCGGGCAACTCACCTGCACCCGGTGGCTGTTCGTCGCCGACACCTGGACTCGTGGACTCTTCCTCGTCGACTGGGGCACCTCCTGTACGTACCGGTCGGGAGATCGTCGTGGGACCGGCTTGGCATTCCGTGGCGGCGCCAGACGTCGCTAGATACCAACCGGGGGACTCGGCCACAGAGGTCCGTCGGATCGATGAGGCTGCGGCGCGGGTCCGGGTGGCACTGCATCAACTCGGCCAGGGGCCCTCCGCTGCGATCTTCGAGGTGCAGGAACTCATGCTCTCGGACGCCGAGGCGCCCCTGCGCGAGGACTGCTCGCACGGGGAAACTGCCGTGATGGCGGTTCAGTCCTATTGCGACGACATGGCTTGCCAACTGGACGCCCTTGACGACCCGTACTTGAGAGCTCGGGCGGAAGACCAACGGGGATTGCAGCGGATGATGCTGCGAGCGCTCATGGGGATGGACATCGTCGGGGAGCAGGGCCATGGGATCCTGATCCTGGACGAACTGGACCCGGCGACCGCCGCATCGCTGGATCCTCAGACATGCCAGGGGATCGTGACCATCAGCGGCGGCGCGACCGGACACGGCGCTCTCATGGCCCTGGCAAGGGGTTTCACCCTGCTCACCGGCCAAAGTGACGCCGCGTCCATCCCCGATGGGACCCTCATCGCCATCGACCCCGTCGAGAGCCGACTGTGGATCGATCCCAGCCCGGACGAGATCGCCAGACTGGAACTGGCGCAGGCCGAGCGCCGAACTGCGGAGCAGGAGGCCCAGGCCCACGCGCACGAACCCGCGATCACCGAGTCGGGGACTCGCATCCTCGTGGAAGCCAACCTCTCCTCTGTGCCGGATGCCGCCACGGCGTGCGAAGCAGGGGCCGACGGGTCGGGGCTGGTCCGCACCGAAGTCCTGTTCGCGTCCTGGGACCACGCCCCCACGGCCGAAGAACAAGCCGACATCTTCATTCGCATCGGACAGGCGCTCGGCGGTCGCCCGATCACCATCCGCACCTGGGACCCCGGGGGCGACAAGCCCCTGCCCTTCCTGGCCCAAGACCCAGAACCCAACCCCATGTTGGGCGAGCGCGGGATCCGGGCGATGCAGAGACTTCCCGCCCTGCTCGACGAGCAACTCGCGGGCGTGCTCCTGGCCAGTCGCGTGGTCAATGTGCGGGTGATGTTCCCGATGATCACCGTGCCCGAGGAGATGACGTGGGCGCGCTCGCGACTGGCGGAGGTGGAACGCACCCTCGCCGAGCGCGTCGGGAGTGGTGACATGTCCGCAGGTCACGACGGCACCGCCGATGATGGGCCAGCCGACAACCCGACGACCGCGGAGCCCACACCCCCGCGGAACGACCCAGCTGATACGGCACCCACACCCCTGCCGAACACCCCAACCGACGCGGCACCCGTCCCCCTGCCGAACGACCCAACTGCCCCGACTCCCACACCACTGCCCGTCGGCATGATGGTCGAGACCCCCTCGGCGGCCCTGTGCGCAGCGGACTACCTCGACGTGGCGGACTTCATCTCTATCGGCACCAACGATCTGACCCAGTACACCATGGCCGTCGACCGCGGGAATCCCCAGGTGGCCCACGTCGCCAACGGGTCGAACACCGCAGTGTGGCGCCTGATCGAGGTGGCCGCCCGTGCGTTCGCCGGGAGACCTGTGGCCGTCTGCGGCGATCTCGCCTCTCACCCGGAGGCGGTGTCCCGCCTGATCGGCATGGGCGTCACCGAGCTCAGTGTCCGCCCTCCCCTCGTCGGCGTCATCAAACAGGTGGTTCGCCAGGGAGCGTAGCCCCCTGAGCGTGCGGTTCACCATCGTCGCCCTGTGCTGGGTCCGCCGCCAGCGGACAGGGCATGGTTGGCTCGACCGGCATGCCGCACAGAGCGTCGGACGCCGACCCATGGGTCGGCGAGGACGGCTCCTCGAACGGTGGCACCACATCCAGACTCCCCGGGTCATACCCCGGTGCCGGCCCGCTGCCAGGTGGCACACCGTACCCTGACCCGTCGTCAGGCGAGACCCCATATGCTGGCCCGTAGCCAGGTGGCACGCTGTACTCCGGCACGGGCCCATATCCTGGTGGTACGCCGTACCCCGGCGGCGGTCCATACCCCGGTGGCGGTCCATACCCCGGTGGCACCCCGTATGCGGGTGGCACACTCTGCTCCGGTGTCCATCCATACGGCGGCAGACTGACGTATCCGGGCGGCGTCACAGGCGCGTACCCCTGGCCCGGCAAGGGGGCGTACACCAGCGGCGCCCCCGACCAGGCCCCCGCCGACGGGAGAGCCGGGGTCTCGCGCATCGTGGACTCCAGCCGTGGCAGGTCCTCTTTCGTCGCGACGGACACCGTCTGGGAGATGCGGGAGAACAGTCGACGCGGCTTGACCACCTCGGGGGTCTGCGCGGCTGGCGAGGACATGCGCACGATCCGCAAGCGTCGGGCGACGATATCCACGACCAGAACGAAGATGAGCTGGTATCCCACGTACATCATGACCCAGGGCGACGCCGTCCCGGAGGAGCGGTCGAACATCCCCGAGATGTCCGTGAACGGGAGCATCCACTCGCTGAAGAGGTTGTTGACGATGTGATAGGCGATACTCGCCTCGATGCCGCCTGTGCGGTAGGCCAGCCACCACATCATGAGAGCCACACAGAAATAGTTGATGTTCAACCAGAGATCCTGGGCGGAGTGGAGATACATGAAGATCAGGCTAGGGATGATCGCGGACAGCGCCAGGCCCGCCCAGCGGAAGGGGACGATGGCCGCGACGAGCCGCGACAACAAGGCCCGGCTCTGGAACTCCTCCCCCGCGCATTGCAAGGGGGTCGTGAGGATGATGGCGGCGAGCATGAACCAGGTCGACGACTGCATATGGAGGTCACCGAAGCCGGCGTCCGAAGGGCCGTACACAAGGATCTCGATGACCATCTCGATGGCATACCCCCCGGCCATGATGCCGAGGACGATCCCCCACCACTTCCACCGGAACCGGCCGACCACCGACACCAGCCACCCGAAGCCCTGGCGGAAGAACAACCACGAGATCAGCACGCAGACGGGGATGTCCACCACGATGGAGAGGTTGTTGATCAGGAAGAACATGGGCGTGGTCGTGGTCTGCCCCGAGGCGTCGGGGACCACCGAAGCAGGGTCCACGAGGTATATGACGACCGAGGCGATGAGTGTCGTGAGCACGAAGGCCACAGCGAGCACAGCAAGGGCGATGAGCCCCCACCACCATTTCCTGGCCGGGACCTGGAAGAACCGCATCGAGTCTTTCAGGGAGGTCGGCAGGAAGAGCCGGGGCCGCGTGGGCTCTGGGGCCGTGTACGCCCCCGGACCCCCGGGCCCGCCGTACACAGGACCCTGCGGCGCGTACGCCCCAGGGTCGGTCGGCGCCTCCACCGTGGGAGACGAGCCGTCAGGAACAGTCATAGAAATAAGTCTGACATGATCCTCCGACATTTTTCTCTGCTATCCACAAGCCTGGGAAAACGCAGCTCTGCCCACATCGGCGTTATGTCGGTGACGCACCATAGAATTGGCCCATGCCCAATCGTGACCGCCCCACCACGAACGGAACGGCTCATGCATCGATCCGGCCAGTGGAGTACGTGACCGGTTGGATGGCCAACCAGATTATCAGAAAGGTGAGCAGGAGATGACCTACGGGTACGCCGTCATCGATACGGAAACCACTGGCTTGACAGTCAACAACAACCGGATCATCGAGATCGCCGCCGTCGGCTTACGCTTCGACGGGTCGGTGGAGGGTGAGTGGTCCACCCTCCTCAACCCTGACCGTGACTTGGGAAGCGCCGACATCCATCACATCTCCGCACGCGATGTGCTCGACGCCCCCCACTTCTTCGACATCGCAGGCGATCTCGCGGAAGTCCTCCGCGATCGTGTCATCGTTGGACACAACGTCCGCTTCGATGCCGCCTTCATTGAAGCCGAGTACCGCCGTGCGGGATTTCTCGACACCCTCATCCCCTCCGAATCCTGTCTATGTACAATGCGCTTGTCAGCCCAGGTTCTGCCAAAGGCACCACGCAATCTGGAAGCATGCTGCGGACAAGTCGGCGTCGTCAACGAAGCGGCTCACTCCGCATTGGCCGACGCACGCGCCACCGCTGCCCTGCTCCAGCACCTCATGCCCGCGTTCGGCGGATTCGCCACTTTCGGGTCGCAGATCGATGTCGGTAACCGCCTCGCCTCCATCAGCTTGCCCTCCCTTCCATACCGTGGCGTGACGTGCGTCCATCGCGGCCACGCCACCTCCCACACCGTGCATTACCTGAACCGGCTGGCCGAACGACTCCCACCGGTCAGTGGGCCAGACGAGCACAACACCTATCTTGCCTTGCTCGATTCAGCGTTGATCGACCGCGTGCTTTCAGCACGAGAGGCAGACGAGCTGGTCCGACTGGCCTCGGATCTCGGCATTGACCGGGCGACTGCCATTCGCCTGAACACCGACTATCTCAACGCGGTGGCTCGCGTGGCCAAGGCCGATGGCGAGGTCACCGACTCCGAGTTCGCCGATCTGGTGCTGGTGGCGGAACTCCTCGGCTTCGGCGCCGAGAGCGTTCGTACTGCCCTCGACCAAGAATGGTGCCATGAGCGGGAGCAGGATGTCGCCGGTCGAGTGCCAACCACACCCCCTCGCTCACTCTCGGGGTTCCAGTTGCACCCTGGGGACTGGGTGGTGTTCACCGGAGAAATGTCCCGCTCGCGAGAGGACCTGGAGCGGATCGCCGTGGCTGCGGGCCTCCATCCACATCCCGGCGTGACAAAGAAGGTGTCCGTCGTCGTGGCAGCAGATCCTGACAGCCTGTCTACGAAGGCCAGGAAGGCGGCCGACTACTCTATTCCCATCATCACCGAGTCCGGGTTCCTCAAACTCCTCGGACACATCGATTGACGCTCTCACCTTCTGGAGGACGCGGCTTCGCCTAAGGCCCGCCCGTGAAAACCACGCCACTTTGTTGATCATCTTCTGGTTGATCCTGGCTGATCTCACAAGTCGGCCCTTGTCATACTCACGTACTACGATGAACTCATGAGCCTGAATGTTGATATGCGAGCATGGAAGAACTGGGTCTCACTGGCCGCGCGCCTGGTGCTCGGGATCGTCCTGATCTGGGCCGGCGCGAGCAAGATGGGGAACCTTGAGTCCTCCGTCCAGGCCGCCCTGGCGTACCAGATCGTGTCCTACGAGGTCGCCCAATTCATCGGGTACTCTCTGCCCTTCGCCGAGATGGCCCTGGGACTGCTGCTCGTGATCGGGCTGTTCACCCGCGTCATGGGGGCGATGGGTGCCGCGCTGATGCTCGTCTTCATCGTCGCCATCACCAGCGTGTGGGTCCGCGGCATCTCCATCGACTGCGGATGTTTCGGCAACGGCGGTCCGGTCGACCACGCGAAAGCCATGGCCCAGTACCCCTGGGAGATCGTGCGCGACCTCGCGTTGGGGGCCTGCGGGGTGTGGCTGCTGATCATGAAAAAGCCGTTCCTGGCGGTCGACTCGTGGCTGTTTCGTCCGGTGGAGGACATTCTCGCACGTGAGGACCGCCAGAAACGGCGCTGACCCGACGGTTCCGAGGGGCCAAGTCCAGGTCGCGACCTAGTGGTGGGACGACCCGATGACCCGAATCATCTTCACATTGATCGCGGCGAAGCGGAGCAACTGATAGAACAGGTTCTTCCGATGCTTGAGCGTGGCCGGCGTGGGCAGTGGGGCAGCCATGACGGACTGCTGGGACTGAGGATCGATGTCACTCATGTCGATTCCTTTCACAAAAAGTTGGTGGATGGGGAGGGGACGGTCGACCATCATTCTGGGATGATCCACCAGAAGGGGCGCGCCTTGGCCTTGTACAGGAACAGGACGTGGAGCAGGTGCTTCATCCAGTGACCGGCCAGGCCGATCTCGCCGGAGGTGCCCTTCAGGTCGCGCCCGGTGTTGGGGTACTTCTGCCAGTCGGGGACGACAGGGTGCATCGTCATCGCGGCGGCGGACCCGCCCAGGAAGCTCATGCCGGCGGACGCCACGCACGCGGCCCCCATACCCGTCATCGGCGCCTCGTGCGCGGGGGCCCCGACGCCCTTGACGCGGTCGACGATGGTCTGGACCACGGCCTTGGCGATCATGCCGGAGGGCATGCCCGTACGCGGAGGCGCGGGCGTGATGACCGTCCCGTTGGGGGAGGTGCGCGGCTGAGAGATCTGATGCGGCGGCGCGAAGGCGATGCCTGCGGCGAAGATGTTGTCGTACATCGGCGACTGGTACGTCTTGGGCCAGTCCTCCGCACGCCAGTTCTCGTACCCGCCCGCGGCGTAGTTCGCGTCGACCTTCAGGAAGCCCGCGGGGTTGAACACCTTGTCCGAGATGTCGTTGCCCTCGCGGTCGTACGCCTTGAGGTCCGCGCCCCGGAAGGGAGGCAGGAGCATGGCGAAATCGAAGCTGAGCTCGTGGAAGGAGCCGTCGAGTTGCTCGTAATGGACCACTCCCGGCTCCACCTTCGTGCAGTGCGCCCCGAGGATCGCCTGGATCCCACGCTCACGGAAGAAGGACTCCGTCCACAATTTGGACGTGGTCTGGAAACCCTGCTGGGTGAAAATCAGCCCGCCCACGCCGAAGTCGCCGAGTTGGGCCTCGTTGGTCAGGTACACGACCTCGGCCTTGTCCCTCACCCCGGCCTCGCGCAGGGCGAAATCGAGGTTGAAGGTGTACTCGAAGGCGGCGCCTTCGCAGGTGCAGGTGCCATGGCCGGTGCCCACGACGAACCGCATCTTCTCCCCCGCCTTGATGCGCTCGATGGCGGCGGCGAGGTGCTTGGATGTCTCCTCCGCGTGCGCCGATGTGCACACTGACAAGGAGTTTCCTTCAGGGCCCAGTCCTTCGGTCGCACCGAAGTTCAGCTTGGGGCCGGTGCAGTTGATGAGATAGTCGTACTCGATCTCCTCACGGGTGCCCTCCTGCCCAGCCTTGGTGGACTCGGCGACGACGTACCCGCGCTGGTGAGCGTCACTGCCCTCGGGATGGATCTCGACGGCGCGCGCCTGATGGAAGTCGATCCCCTTCTTCTTGTAGACCGGCGCCAGCGGGAAGACGACCTTGCTGACAGGCATCTTTCCGACTCCCACCCAGATGTTGGATGGGATCCAGTTCCAGTTCGAGTTGGGCGACACGACGATCACGTCGTGGTGGGAACCCAGCATTCTTTTCGCGTGGAGAGCAGCGGTGTGCCCCGCAACACCCGCGCCCAATATCACTAGTTTGGCCATATTTTCTTCACTCCAATGTGCCGTGTACGGATACCCCCTAGGGTATACTGGGCTCATGGTTCAACACAAGTACGTCGTCGTCGGAGGAGTGGCCGGTGGAATGTCCGCCGCCGCCCGCTTGCGCCGCCTGGACGAAGCCGCGTCCATCATCGTCTTGGAACGCGGCCCCTATGTCTCCTTCGCCAACTGCGGTCTGCCGTACTTCGTCAGCGGTGAGATCACCGACGAGTCGGCCCTGCTCTTGCAGACCCCCGCGTCGCTCGCAGCCTCCCTCAACCTGGATGTACGGATCGGCCACACGGTGGTCGGCCTCGACGCCGACGCCCATCGCGTGTCCGTGTCCTCCGCCTCCGGCGTGGAGGAGTTGGCGTACGACGCCCTCATCCTCTCCCCCGGCGCCCTGCCGGCCAAACCCCCCATCCCCGGCCTCGACCATCCTCGTGTGAGGACGTTGCGGACGGTCGACGACGCCAAGGCCCTCCGGGACCTGGCCATGGAAGGGGCCGGTCGAGCCGTCGTGCTCGGCGCCGGATTCATCGGTGTCGAAGCCGCCGAAGCCCTGGCCGCGCGTGGACTGGCCGTCACCGTGGTCGAGTTCGCCCCCCACGTCCTGCCTCCCCTGGAGAAGGAGATGGCCTGGCTCGTCGCCGAGGAGATGCGACGCCTGGGCATGGACGTGCGCGAGTCGGTGGGCGCCACCGCCGTCGTGGACGACCACGGCCAAGCCACCGTCGAGCTCTCGGACCAGACGTCGGTCACGGCCGACGTCGTCATCCTCGCCGTCGGGGGCACCCCGGACACCACCGTCTTCGCCGAGGCCGGGCTGGCCTGCGAGCGCGGGTTCGTGATCGTGGACGACCACGGGCACACGAACCTTCCCCATGTGTACGCGGTGGGCGACGCCACCCTGAGCGTCGACGCGATCACCGGCAAGCGCCGCCCGATCCAACTCGCCGGTCCCGCCAACCGTGCGGGCCGCTTGGTGGCCGACGTCTTGGGAGGGGCCTTCCCGCCCCGGGCGATCCCTCGCCCGGTCGGCACGGCCATCGTCCGTGTGGGCGCCCTCACCGCCGCCATGACCGGTGCCAACCGCGCCGCGCTGGACGAGGCGGGACGGGCGTACACCACGATCCATACCCACCCCGGCTCTCACGCGGGGTATTTCCCCGGCAGCAAGCAGATGCACCTGGTCGTCCACATCAACCTGGACACCGGAGAGATCCTCGGCGCCCAAGGCGTGGGCGAAGATGGGGTCGACAAGCGCATCGACGTGCTCGCCACGGCGATCCGCGCCGGATTGACGGCGCCCGCCCTGATCGATCTCGACCTGTGCTACTCCCCGCCGTACGGCTCGGCCAAGGACCCGGTCACCATGGTCGGCCTGGTCGCGGACAACATCATGACCGGACAGACGCGGCTGTGGCACCCCGAGCAACTCGACTGGGCGCGCTCCGAGGAGGTCCTCCTCCTCGACGTGCGCTCCCCCGCCGAGTTCGCGACCGGACACCTTCCGGAGGCGGTCAACATCGCGCACACCCAGTTGCGCGGCCGCGTGGACGAGGTACGGCAGTTGGCGGCTGGACGCCCGGTGGCGGTCATCTGCCAATCGGGGATGCGCTCGTACATCGCCCACCGCGTCCTCGTGGCGGCGGGATTCGACTCCGCGACCTTCTCCGGGGGCATGTTGACCCTCAGAGCCTGGCTTGGACGTGACGCTGGCACGATCCTTGTGTGATCCACGCACCCGCGTGGTCACTCCTCATTGCACCTACCGAAAGGAACCCCCATGTGTCGTCCTGTGACATGTAACGTCTGCGGCAAGACCACCTGGGCTGGCTGCGGCCAGCACATCGCCCAAGTCAAAGCCACCGTCCCCAAGGGCCAGTGGTGCGACGGCAAGCACACCCCCGACGAGATCGCCGCCGCCAACTCCTCCAAGGGCTTTCTGGACCGCTTGCTCGGTCGCTGAACCCGGCTCGGATCTCTCAGGTCCGACCACACCCGGGTGATGGAATCGATCCTGAGGTCCGGGACATATGTAAGAAGTCCGTCTCACTAATCACAGTGAGACGGACTTCTTGTTCTCCGTGTCCGGCGAGGATCAAGACGCTCTGCGCCATCGTCTGATCAGTATCGCCGCGCCAGTGGAAGGGGGTGTCGCAGGCGCCATGCCCGTACGGGCAGGCGGTCGGCGTACCACCGGTCGAGGCCTGGGCGAAGGCCATGGGAGGTCTGACTCGAACTGGGGATCACGTCGGGCCACGCGGCCCGACATGGAGCCGGACGGAGAAATCTTGAGACGCGTCATGGAGCCGGACGAAGTCAGGCACGCACGAACCGCAGTGACGTCCACCAGCGCCATCATCCTTCGCCACCTCCAATCCTGACTCGGGTGCGGACATTCGACCATGTCGCATGACTGTCATTCTTCTGTGTCTGATCTGAGGAAGATGTTCCAGCGCAGCATCCCTGCGCTGTCGTCCATGGTCGTTGGTCCGCTACTATCATGTGGCATCATGGCCGGTGTGAATCCACCTCGTCTCACTATGACCATGTGTTGATATGCCAATAGTACTCGACATTGCCCCCGTTTGTCACCGCATCTTTCGTTTATTTTAGTTTAATCGTTAACATAAATTATCGGCGAGGTGTGGGCATCGTCGGGGGCACGAACTGTCGCTTTTCGGGTAGAAATCAGCAGTTCGCGCCCCCGCGCCGAGATCAGACGGCACAGCGGGGGGCACGGGAGTGCTCAGTAGCCGAGGGCGTCGAGGACCTGGGTGACACTCATCTTGCCGAAATGCACATCCGCGTCGTTGACGACCATGCAGGGCACGGACATGACCGAGTACTGCTGGCGCAACGCTGGGAAGTGGTTCAGGTCGAACGCCTCAGCCGTGACATTCGGGCTCAGCGTGGCGATGTGCTGGGCCGACATGACAGTCGTCGGACACATCGTGCAGGACAAGGACACGAACACCTTGATGTCGATCGGCGCCGTGATGGCGGCGATCCGCGCAGTGGTGGCCTCGTCGAGGGCCTGCCCCGGACCTGCGGCGTTGTACAACCCGATCACGAACGAGTTGAACTCGTGTCCGCCTGGAACTCCGTGGAATCCCACGCCCGTGGGCCTCCCGTCCTTCCACACCGACACGCAGGGCGCGAGACCCTCGCCCGGATCGGCGATGGTCAGCGTGAGTTTGTCCGAGAAGGAGACCAGTTCGGTCAAGAAACCCCTCAGTTCCGCCGAGACGTCCCTGTCGTCGAGATGTGCCCTCAATTCGATCGGGGACTCCATCTTCGAGAAGAGCAGGGTCAGTTGGTCGCGGATCTCTTGCGAGAACCCGCCCTCGGACGTCGCGTCGGCGCCCGCGGTTGGTTCCGTGACCGGCGCGGCGGCTTGCGCCACGGGCATCCCTGCCGGTTGCTCGGGGGTGAGCCCGGTCTCCTCCCGCATGTGCGAGATATAGCGCTCGAGTTCGGTGGCGGCGATGGCGCCGTCTGACGTGGCCGTGACCATCTGCCGCAGCGTCTTGGGACGCACGTCGCCTGCGGCGTAGACCCCGTCGACCTTCGTCTTCAACGCGGCGTCGGTCAGGATGTAGCCGGCGTCGTCGAGATCCACCAGATCCCGTACCCCGGCGGTCGCGGGGGCGTACCCGGCGAACACGAAGACCCCGAAGGTCTCCCCCGCCGGCGGGGCGTAGTCCTCGGTCGTGCCATCCAGGGTGGAGCGCAGCCGGGCCGTACGCAGGACCGAGTCGCCAGTCACCTCGTCGATGACCGTGTTGTAGCGTACGGTGATCTTCGGGTTGGCCTCGACCTTCTCCACCACGGAGCCAGGACAACGGAACTCGTCGCGCCGGATGAGGATGGTGACGTGGCGGGCGTAGGTGGTCAGGAAGATGGCCTCCTCGGCGGCCGCCAGCCCTCCGCCGACGACGAACACGTCCAAGCCGGTGAAGAATTCACCGTCGCAGGTGGCGCAGTACGCCACGCCGTGGCCCTTGAACTCGGCTTCGCCGACGAAACCGACGGTCTTGGGCGATGCTCCGACCGCCAGGATGATCCCGAAACAGCGCAGGTCGCCCGTCGTGGTACGTACGGTACGCACGGGCGCGCCCATGTCGTACCCCGTCACCTCGGCGGCGAGGAACTCCGCGCCGAAGTTGATGGCCTGCTGGCGCATGTGCGAGGTGATCTCCTCGCCGGAGGCGCGCACGATGCCGGGGTAGTTGACCACGTCGGCGGTGATCGTGATCTGTCCGCCGATGACATCCTTCTCCACCACCAGGACGCGATACCGCGCCCTGGCCAGGTAGATCGCGGCGGTCAGGCCCGCAGGCCCGCCGCCGACGATCACCGCGTCGTACAGAGTGTCCATGACCGGATCAGAGCAGACCGACGAGATCCAGGGACGGAGTCAGGGTCTTCGCACCCGGGGTCCAGTTGGCGGGGCACACCTCGCCGTCGTGGGTGGCGACGAACTGCGACGCCTCGACGCGACGCAAGAGCTCCTGCGCGCTACGGCCGACGCTGCCGCCATTGACCTCATAGGCAGCGATCTTGCCGTCGGGGCCGATCACGAAGGACCCGCGCTCAGCGACGCCGTCCGCCTCGATCAGGACCTCGAAGTCCCGGCACAGGGCATGGGTCGGGTCGGCCAGCATCGGGTAATGGATCTTCTTGATCGTGTCCGATGCGTCGTGCCACGCCTTGTGGACGAAATGGGTGTCGGTGGACACCGAGTACACCTCGCAGCCGATCTTCTGGAACTCGGCATAGGCATCCGCCAGGTCGCCGAGTTCGGTGGGGCACACGAAGGTGAAGTCCGCCGGGTAGAACACGAACACAGACCACTTACCAAGCAGATCCGCCTTCGTGACCGTCTTGAACTCGTTGTTCTGGTATGCCTGTACGGAGAACTCAGCAACATCTTTTCCGATTAATGACATAATAATCCTTTCCTTCTATCCTTGCCTGGGAGTGCAGGATACGCTCTAGCAATGGCCCAATTTTATCACTGACAACGTGCTGCGTACGGGACCGTGGCGTCCTTCGCGGAAGAACCGTCAGGTCAGCGCCTCGCCATTCGCCCCTGACGCGCGCCCCACGCACATCAGTTGGCCTCGAACTCGATTCGCAGACTCGGATCCGTCTCGACGGTGTCGATGATCTGGTTGTACACGGCGATGATTCCCCCGATTTGCGCCGCTCGTGCGGCTGGATCGAAGAGACTGCGTTCATTGACATTAGTCGCGAGGAATTGTTGCACATCCCACACATCCACCCGGCCAGCGAGACCGGCGTCGGCAGCCAAGTCGAGGGCCGTACGCACCCGCTCGAAGAGCGTGATGATAATCGGCTTGGCCCCAGCGTTCAGGTTGGCCTCGCACTTTCGGATGAGTGGCTCCCCTGGGGATGTCGTGCAATGAACCACCGTGTCATTGATCACGAAATCGCCACTTCTGGCACTCGGGGCATCCGCCACAGCAGCTCCGAAGACCTGGAATGAACCAGCGGGAAGCACGATAGACAGTTTGGCCGCGATGAGATGTTGGAGCATTGTCCCGAGGTACTGTGTGCCAGGGTTCTCAGACTGCCGCTTACGCGCCTGCTGGAAGAGGTCGTCCAGGTTGGCCCCCAGCGTCCGTGTCGCGTCCGCGTTGAGCGTGAAGGGCTGGTTGTGGAAATAGCGACCCACCTGCTCTGCCCAGAATTCCTCGACGCCCTCGTAATCGATGCCCACGTCCTCCCTGAGCCTGTTCATGAAGTCGATGTACTTCATCATCAGTCCCATGTTGCCTCGACTCGTGCGGCCGCCCTCCGCCGACAGGATCCGTGTGATGCCATGCCGCGCGAGAATCTTCTTCAGATTGGCGCCGCCGAGGCCAGCGACCTGCCCCTTGTTCTCGGTGAGGAAGTCTTGCGGCTGCCATGGTTGCCTATGACGACGCAGAGCGTCGCTCAACTGCACCACCAAGGACAGTGGACCTTTGGTGGTGACTTTGTTGTCCGCCTGGAAGCGCTCTAGATCAGCCCGTGTCTTGTCATCCATGTGACATTCCCTCACGTCGGTGCGGTGAGGAAGTCTGGCGGCGGGCATCCTGACCTGAGCCTCCCCACCCTGTCACCAGTGGCATCAGATAGTGTTCGGCCAGCCACTCGACCACCGGCACCGCCACCGCGTCTCCGAACCCGAAGAGGCTTTGATTGGTGCGGGCGCCGTCGAGTCGGTACTGCCCAGCTCCCATGAGGTTGGCGTACTCGCGTGGCGTCATCCACCGGACCTGCAGATCCCCGTCCCCCACACGCACCACAGCTTGCTTGGAGGACCCCCCGCGCGCGGTGCGCAGGCATCCGGCGATGTCGTCCGGACGTACCTCCCAGACGGCGACGCCCGCCCGGGTGCGACGGTACGCCGTCCTGTATGACACGCCCACCGATTCTCGCAACTGGGTCACACGCTGGATCTGCGTGGCGGACATCGACGCGAGGAAAGCGTCGGTTCGATCCTGGTCCCACCACCGCTCGTCAGCCGCCGACATCTCCTCGACGTACACCCCGAGCCCACAGGTCAGTGGCGCGGGCACGGGCGGCAGGCTGGCGCGGTGGGTACGAAGAGTGCTGTCGCCGAAGACTCTCCACAGCCAATCCGGGCGCAGATCATGACTGTCCTGGCAGATCGCGTCGGGTGGATCGGTCGCGCCGACGAGAAAGAGTCTCGGACGCGATTGGGGCACGAACCTCCGGGCGTCGATGGCGAGGACGTCGACGGAGTATCCGAGTCCGTTGAAGGCCCTCACGGCCGCGGCGAGATCCTCGCCCCCGTGAGAGGTCGCCAGACCGACGACATTCTCGAGGACGACCACGGGTGGTCGGTCGGCGTCCATCTCCGAGAGGATACGGATGAACTCCCAGAAAGTTCCCGACTGCGACCCTCGCAGACCCGCGCGAGCGCCGGCCAACGACAGATCAGTGCAGGGAGAAGACGCCCACGCCAGGCTGACACCTGTCGGCAGAGCGGCGCCCCGCACTTCGCGGATGTCACCGAGCACGAACTCATGTCCGGGCGAGGGGCCGAAATTCCCTTCGTAGAGCGCTCGCTTGTCAGGCTCGTAGTCGTTGGACCACGCCACCTGGAACCCAGCCCCTTCGAGCCCGAGGCGGGCGAGGCCGATGCCCGCGAAGAACTCCAGCGCCTGCGGCGGGTGGGAGATCTCCGTGAGGTCATCGGTCACTATCGTCATGCCAAGCATTCTACTTGGGGGGTACGACACGAAAAGGGCGAGCCCCAGTGTTTTGGACATCCCCGCATCGCCGTAGGCTGGGTGTGTGGAGTCCGAATCATGGGCGACCTCTCCGGGGACGCGAGCGTCGATGCGAGCCAACAAGAGCCGGGACACCGGTCCTGAGATGGCGTTACGCCGCGAACTCTTTCGGCGTGGCTTGAGGTACAGGGTCGGCGTCGCCCCTCTGCCCCATGTGCGCCGGACCGTCGACATCGCCTTCCCCCGCGCCAAGGTCGCCGTCCTCGTGGACGGATGCTTCTGGCACGGCTGCCCCGAGCACTATCGCCAACCCAAGAGCCACACCGACTACTGGGACGCCAAGGTGAGACGTAACGAGGAGCGGGACAAGCAGACCACCGGCCTCCTCGAGGACGCCGGGTGGCGTGTCATCCGCCTATGGGAGCACGAGCCGGTCACCCAGATGGCCGACATCGTGCAGGAAGCGGTGAAGGGCGTGGATGAAAACTAGCGCAGTCTCGCACTGCCCGAGTGACCGCCTCACCACACAACGCTTGTGGGGCACGCCATATGGCCTCAATCGGCCAGAGGTCCGAAGGGAAGTCCTCGGCGCGTCAGTTCCGCTTCACCGCCGTCGAGTTCGGTGAGGACCCACAAGCCGTGGGGGGTCACTGTGATCGTGTTCTCCCAGTGGGCGGCGACGGAGTTGTCGCAGGTGACGACCGTCCACTCGTCGTCGAGGATCTCGGTACGGTGGTTGCCGGCGGTGGCCATGGGCTCGATGGCCAGGCACAATCCCCGCTGGATCACCGGGCCTCGCCCGGCGGGGCCGTAGTTGGGCACGTCCGGGGGCTGGTGCATCTGGTGGCCGATGCCGTGTCCGGTGTAGTCGCGCACGATGCCGTACCTCCCGCTGGACGTGATCGACTGCTGGATCGCCCAGGAGATGTCACCGATCTTTCCGCCGATCCGGGCCGCGCCGATGCCGGCCCACATCGCCTCCCTCGTGGCGTCGGAGAGCTTGGTCACCTGGGGCTCGACCTCCCCGATGGCGATCGACCGCGCCGCATCGCCGTGGTAACCGCCCACGATGGCGCCGAAGTCCACGCACAGCAGGTCACCGTCAGCCAGGACGCGATCCGAGGGGATGCCGTGGACGACCACCTCATTGACGGACAGGCAGGTGACGGCCGGGTACGGTGGAACACCGTACCCAGGCTCGTACCCCAAGAAGCTCGACGCCGCTCCGGCTCGCGCCAGGACCTCGACGGCGATGGCGTCCACCTCGCGTGTCGTCATCCCCGCGCGGGCGGTTCGTGTGATCTCGTCGAGGGCGCGCGCCACGACCAGACCGGCTTTCCGCATGAGTTTCAGCTCATCGTCGGAAAGGATCTCCCCACCGGAACGACGTGACCGTTTCACTTCTTCAATGCCTCCATGATTCTCGCGTGGACCTCATCGACCGTACCCATGCCGTCAATCTCGACGAGGATCCCACGGTCTCGGTACAGGGCGAGCAACGGCTCTGTCTGCGCCGTGTAGACCTCGAAACGACGACGGATCGTCTCCTCGTTGTCGTCCGAACGCCCCTCGATCGCGGCCCTCTTCAGCATGCGCTGAATCAGGGTCTCTTGGTCGACGTTGAAGCTCAGGACCACGTCAAGGTCGACATCCAGCGTCGCGAGTATCTGATCGAGGGCGTCCGCCTGCGCGACCGTGCGCGGGAATCCGTCGAGCAGGAAGCCCGGCGCGGTGTCCGGCTGGGTGAGCCGGTCGTCCAGCATGGCGACCGTCACCGCGTCTGGCACGAGTTCGCCCTTCTCCATGATCGCCGAGACGATCGCGCCCAACTCAGTCTGATTGGCGACGTGGGTCCGAAAGAGTGCCCCCGTCGAGATCTCGGGGATTCCAAAGTCCTGTGAGATCTTCTTGCTTTGCGTGCCCTTCCCGGCGCCCGGGGGACCCATGATTAACATCCTCATTGTTGTTTTCCTTTCCTTCCACCGACATAATGTCACTGCTGACTCTATCCAATATCGGTGGGTCCTCGCGCGGGCAGAGTCCCATGACAGAACGGTCGTACGCCCTGGGTCGTGCCCAGGGCTGGCGATCTCGAACCGGGTCCGTCGAGCGCGTGCTATCCCAGGATTCCGCCCAGCCAGGAATCGGCTTCGGCGAAGTCAGCGTCCGTGGTCCCGATCTCGGCGGACTGGGGGACCTTGTCGGCACGGGGGTACGATCCCAGGAAGGTGACCTCGCGGCAGGTACGATGCAGGCCGGTCAGGGCCTCTCGCATCCGCTTCTCGTGGATGTGGCCGATGGCGTCGATGGAGAAGTAGTAATTGCCCATCTTGTCCTTCTCGGGACGTGACTCGATGCGGCACAGGTTGACCCCGCGCAGGGCGAACTGCTGGAGCATCTCCATCAAGGTCCCCGGGTGGTCGGACTTCAGGTGGACGACGATGCTCGTCTTGTCGTGGCCCACCGGAGGATCGGGACGGAAGGGGCGCGACACCAAGACGAATCGCGTCACCGCGTCGGCGTGGTCGGCGATGTCCTGGGCCGCTGCGGTCAAGCCGTACAGGTCCCCGGCCACGGGAGCGCACACGGCGGCGTCGAAGGCGGAGTCCTCTCGCGCGACCTCGGCGGCCGCCCCTGCGGTCGAGCCCTGCTCGGTGATCGTGGCCTCGGGGAGGTTCTGACGCACCCATCCGCGCACCTGCGCGGCCGCATGGGAGTGGGTGACGATCCGACGAACGTCCTCCAAGCGCGTGCCCGGGCGCACGTACAACCCGAAGTTGACCGTGAGGAGGACCTCGGCGCCGATCTGCAGCCGCTCTCCTTGGGCCAGGTTGTCGATGGTCGCCGACACCCCGCCCTCGACGGAGTTCTCGATCGGGACCAATCCCGCGCGCACGACGCCAGAGCGCACCGCGTCGAGCGTGGCCCCCACCGACGCGAACGGCTGCGCCTCCTCGTCGATGGCCAGACTGAGCAGAGCCTGATGGGCGAAGGTCCCTGGAGGGCCGAAGTATCCGAGCATGCGTCCTATGCTACCCACCCCGACGGCAGCCCCGGGCGACGTCTCGTCAGTGGTCCCGATGGAAAGCCATGATGGTGGCCTGGGTGTGCTGGCGCACCTCACCAGCCTGGTTGAGGGTGTCGTACTCGACCTCGACGATCCCCCGGTCTGGCTTGCTCTGGGAGGTGCGCACACTGGTCACCCGCAGATCGAGGCTCAGCAGGTCGCCCGGACGGGTCGGGGTCGGCCAGGTCAGGGAGATGTTCACGCCGACCACACCCGTGAACCCCATGTCGACCAGGAGCCGCATGGTGATCGCGGCGGTGTGCCACCCGGACGCGGCCAACCCGGAAAAGAAGCTGTCTTGCGCCGTCTCCTCGCTGATGTGGCCCGGCTGGGGATCGTACAGCCTGCCGAAGGCCATGATCTCGTCGGCGGTGACGCCGATCGCTTCCTGGGAGACGATGTGGTCCCCGACATGGAAGTCTTCCATCCATAGTTTGTCACTCATGGGTTCATCGTACGGGACAACCCCGCGAGGCCGACCAGCGTCCCAGAGTCATCCATGACGCCCGACGCGACTCACAAAGAGAACTGCGCGCGACGGCTCTGCGGCACCAAACCAGCCAGTTCCGGATTGTGGGCGAGGTACGCCTGGATGAACGTGCAGTACGGAAGAATGGACCATCCATGCTCGCGAGCGTACTCCACGGCGTGGGCCGTCAGCGCCTTGCCGATGCCGCGCCCGCCGTACTCGTCGGGGACGATGGTGTGGGTCATGGCCACGGCGTCCCCCTCCTGCTCGAAGTCCAACCATCCGACGACATGTCCATCGTCGATCGCCTCGAATCGTGAGGCTGCGCACCGGAATTCCATGGTTATATGCTGCCATATTTGTCAGTCCATGGCAGAGTAGTCCCATGGAGCAAGACATCGCACGATGGCTCGTGTCGCCGGACGCGGCGCCCCACATCGACCTGGCACGACGTGTCAGCGACCCCACGTCGCTCGCGGCTGGGGCCGTGCTGCGCAAGGATCTGCCCGGTGACCGTGCGGCCGCCGTCCTCGATCAGGAGGCCCTGCGCCGCCGCGGCCGGACCAAGCTGGGCGACATGGCGGACCAGGCTTTCCTGACCCACGACGGCTTGGAGCAGGCCACCCGGGCGCCGGTGGCCGCCTGGCGTGCCGAGCAGATAGCGTCCCTCGGCGTCGAGCGTGTGGTGGACGCCGGGTGCGGGCTCGGCATGGACGCCATCGCCATGTGCCGAGCCGGGCTGTCGGTGGTCGGCATCGACGCCGATCCTGTGACCGCGACGTTCGCCCAGGAGAACCTGCGCCGCCTGGGCGACGGGCAGACCTGCGATGTCCTGACCCGTCGACTGGAGGACGTGGACATCGATCCTTGGCTGGCCGACCCCGCGACGGCGATCTTCCTCGACCCGGCCCGCCGCACCATGCGGGGACGCTCGTGGGACGTGGCGGATCTCAGCCCCTCCTGGGACACGGTCTCCGAGATCCTCGCGCGCTCGCAGGGCGTCGTGGTGGTCAAACTCGCCCCCGGCTTCCCCCGCCATGTCCTGCCCGATCACGCCAACATCACGTGGGTCTCGCATCACAATTCCCTCGTCGAGACGACCCTGTGGTCGTGGCCCCTCGCTCAGGGGGTACGCGAGGCCGTCATCCTGGCCGATCATGAGCAGCGGCTGATAGCGTCCCACCCCTTGCCCGCCCCAGGGCCCCTGGACCGCTACATCTACGAACCCGACCCGGCGGTCATCCGCAGTTCCGCCATCGGGGCTCTCGCCCGCCTGACCAGCACCCATCCCGTGGCCCCGTCCATCGCCTACCTCACCGGGCCGCGGCTGGTCCCCACGGTGTTCGCCACGGCTTTCGAGGTGCTGGACACCCTCGACTTCTCGGAGAAAACCCTGCGCGGGTGGGTACGGGACCGTGGGATCGGAACCCTGGAGATCAAAGTACGCGGCCTGGACGTCGATCCAGCCGTCCTCCGCCGACGACTCCACCCCCAGGGTAAGGACCCCGCCACTCTCATCCTGACCCCCACGACCACGGGCGCCCGGGCGCTCGTCGTGCAGCGAGTGTGAGGGGTGGACGAGAGGGCCGTCCCAGCGTGGATGTTCGAGGATCAACCCCCGAATTGCGCTCGCTCATCGGTGAGTTACAATGTCCCTATGCCAACGACTGATATCAGGGTCTACGGGTTCGCCCGTGACATCCGCACGTCGGATCGTGCCGAGGTGCGACTCAAGGTCAGCGGCTGGGGGCACGACGCCACGGCGACCCATGAGACGGTGACGGACACGGTGGAGTCCGTCCTCACCACCCTGAAGGACCTGGCGGCCAAACACCCCGACGGTCTAGCGCAACCCTGGATCGGCCAGCACTCGCAGAAGAACTGGTCCGACGACATCGGAGCGTCCTTCTCCGAATGCGTTCGCGTGAACGCGGTCTTCACCGATTTCGAGGTGATGAGCCAGTGGATCTTCCACGTGTCGACTGAGATGGTCAAAGTGGAGCGCATCACGTGGGGCTTCCAAGACGACACCAAGAACGAGATCGACATCGCCTTGAGCATCGAAGCCGTGAACAACGCTCGCCGCCAAGCCGAGACCTTCGCCGTGGCCGCCGGGCTGGACATCACCGGCATCCGCACCATCGCCGATCCCAACCTGTTGGACGCCGACAGGCCCGAACCCGTCGACACGCCCATCGCCGACGATGTGACAGCCCATCAGGAACAACACATGGACACCATCGACATCACCCCCGCGGTCATCGAGACCACGGCCCAGATCGCCGTCCACTTCATCGCCGAACCTGAGCAGGCCTGACGACCGGTCATCGCGGTCGGACGGGCGACGCTTCGGGACCATTCCCCCGGGAGTCGACTCGTTGTTGGTACATTGGTGTGTATGAGCCAAGCTCGTCTGCCTGATTGGTACCCGGATGAGTCCGACGCGGACCTCGTGCGATGGTGGGACGGGCTGGCGTGGACAGATGCCACCCGACCGGCCCGGGCGGAAGCCGACGCGCTGGACACGAGAGCGCAGATCCTGACCACGCCCGCACCGAGGCGCCTCCCGCGCGAGAGTTCCCACTCGTCCCTGATCGCCGGGCTGTTCTTCCTGGCCGCGGCGTTCTTCGCCGCCATCCAGGCGTTGTACATGTCCACCGCCTTCTCCCGCGCCGCCATCGTCACCTCAGGCATCGGGTTGCCGATCGCCCTGCCCTTCAACTGGTACCTGGTGCTGTTCCCGTACTGGACCTGGGTACGCGCCTTCTTCAGCTGGGGGCTGATCCCCCCCGTGCTCGTCCTGGCGGGGTGCGCCGCCCTGGCCCTGGTCCTCGGACGCCGCCGCCCCAGCACGGCGATCCTGTGCGTCGCCGCCCTGTTGACCGTGCAGAATCTGCTCTTGGTCATCCCCATCTTCATCGACGCCGGGTCGCCCACCCCGATGACCCGACCGATCTTCATGCCCTCGCTCTTCGCGAGCGCGGGCGCGACCAGCATCCTGGCCGGGCTGCTGATCGTGTACGTCGTCGTGTGGTCCTTGCCCCTGCTCTTCGCGGCCAGCGCGGTGGGATCCGCCTCGACCAGGCGGCGGTGGGCGATCCTCTTCCTCGTCGTGGCGGCCGCGTACTTCCTGTGGTACCTCGCGGCCTTCGTCTTCGCCAGTCCGGCCGGTTCCTTCCTCCTGACCCCGGGTCCGCCCCAGTACCTCGGCGTGTGGCTGGCACCCCTGTCCACCCTCATCTGCCTTGGCGCCATGACCATCCTCATCGCCCCGGCCCTGCGCCGGACCCCAGTCTGAGGGGGACGGGGACGTACGAAAATCGGGGGACGAACGGAGCGATGGAGTCGACGGGGCCGTCGGACGCCCATGCGCTCCTCGCGTGTCCGTCCTACTCGGACCGCTCGTCCATGGTCAGGACCCGGTCGCACCGGGCGGCGATGGTCTCGTCGTGGGAGATCACCAGGACCGGGCGGCGCGCCACACCGTCGATGATCTCGTCCATCAGTTGCTCGGCGGTCTCGCGGTCGAGGTGCTCGGTGGGCTCGTCGAGGATGAGCAGGCGGTAGTCCCCGGCGAACAGCCGGGCCAGGGCGAGGCGACGCGCCTCGCCGCCGGACAGTCCGACGCCCATCTCCCCCACCTCGCGGTCGAGGGGCATATCCAGACCGGCCTCGGCCAAAGCGGCGCGTACCTCGTCGTCAGTGGCGTCCTTGTTGCCGATCCGCACGTTCTCCGCGATGGTCGTGGTGAAGATGTGCGCGTCCTGGGCGAGGTACCCGATACGGCCCGACGTGGCCAGTTCGCCGGCCACCGGCGGGATCAGACCCATGACAGTGGCGGCCAAGGTGGTCTTGCCCACGCCGGAGGGTCCCATCACGCCCACGGCCTCGCCGGGGGCGACGGCGAGGGTGAGGCCCTGCGCCACCGGCGGATGACCCGGCCAGCCGATCTCCAGGTCCTGGCACGTCAGACTGGGCGTCTCGCTGGCCTGGCGCTGGTCCACGTCGCCGTGTCCAACGGGGGGCGCGTCCAGGATCGCGGTCACTCGCGTGAGGGCGACTTTGGCCCTGGTCCACGTCTGCGCCGCCTGCGAGAAGGTGGCGAACACCTCATGCAGCGCCAAGGGGGCCATCACCATGACGGCCAACAGCCGCTCGCCCATGAGGCCGTTTGCGACCGCGACCGAACCGATCCACAGGCCGCCGATGAAGCCGATCCCCGAGGCGATGGTCTGCAACCCCGCGCCGATCCCCTTGGCCCACGCGGCCGCTTCTTCCGTCTCACGCAGGGCGGCGTCGACGCTGGCCAGGCGGGCCAACCCGCGCTCCTGCGCGCCGTACGCGGCCAGGTCCACGGCGTTGCGCGACAGGTTATGGGCGACGACGCCGAGATCCCCCCGCAAGGGGATCGCACGTTCGTCCGCTTTCAGGGAGACCCGCTGGGTCATCCACGGCACCACCAAGCCGCCCAGGATGGCGCTCGCCAGGACGGTCAGGGCAGCGGCCACGGAGAAGCGGGCGAGGATGGCGCACACGCCGACGACCACGATGCTGGCGGCCAGGAAGGGTTGCACGATCCGTACGACGATGTCTTCGATGGCGCCCACGTCCGCCACGACCCGTACCAACAGGTCGCCCTGGCGACGACCCAGCAGGGTGGTGCGCGACAGGGCTTGGTAGGTTTTCAGCCTGAGGGCCGACTGCATGGACAGGGCCACGTCGTGGCCGATCAGGCGCTCCACGTACCGGAAGACGCCCCGGGAGATGCCGAAGAACCGGACCCCCACGGCGGCGACCGAGAGCTCCAAGAAGGGCGGGTGCTGGGCCGCTTTCGAGATGAGCCATGCGGAGACGCCCATGAGGGAGACGGCGGCGCCCGAGGCGCAGGCGGCGAAGATGACCGCCCAGAAAAGTCTTGACTTCGCTTTCGGGACGGAGTCCAGGAGTTGGAAGACCAGCTTTAGCAGGGGGGACTTCGTCCTTAGGGTGCTGTCTGTGTTGCTATGCGTAGTGTCGTCGGCTTCGCCATCCTTGTTTTGGGGGTGGGTTTGCTTGGTTGGCTGTTCATTGTCCGGGGATTGCATGGTCGGTCTGCCCTGCCTCGCCGGGTCCTCCCCAGGCGTCCTCGGGGCGTCCTGGCGGACGCCCCTGCGGTCCTGGGTTGCCCCCCCGGCGGGCGCGGGCGATTCGGAGCGGTTTCCGTTGTCAGTTGTGACTCTTGAGTCTCCATTGCCCTGTGTCGCGGGCGCGTCATTCTCCCTTGTTGGGCTTTGCTCCGTGGCATCAGTGGCTGCTTTGGCAGGCTTGTCTACGATCAAGGAGGTGTCTCCTTGGGGGCGGGTCACCTTGGCGGGGCTGGTGGCTTGGGAGGTGGGTGTGGTTGTGGTTGTGGTGTGGGTCGTGTCTTGTGGGTGGCCCTCTTCCGCGGGGATTGGCTTGGTGGGGGTGTGGCCGGTCTGCGGTGTGGGGTCCTCTTTGGTGGCGATCTCCACGACTCGGTCGGCGTACTTCAGGACCGCTTCTCGGTGGGACACGATCAGGGCGGTCGCGCCGGACTCCTTGAGGCTGGCTAGGACCGTGGCTTCCGTGTCGATGTCCAACCCGGCGGTGGGCTCGTCCAGGATCAACAGGCGGGCGCCGCCGATCTCGATCCGGGCCAGGGCCCTGGCGATGCCCACGCGGCGACGCTCGCCGACGGACAGGCCCTCGCCCTCCTCCCCCACACTTCTGCCGGGGTCCAGGTTGGCGGCGCCGGCGGCCGCCAGCACCTGGCGTACCTGGTCATCGGTGGCCTCGGCGCACCCCATACGCACGTTGTCGGCGATGGTCCCGTCGACCATGCCGGGGACCTGGGGCACGTACGCCGTACCGGCCCGCCACCGGGCCCAATCGATGTGGCGTGCGTCGATCCCGCCGAGGCGGATCGGCTCGGGTGTGCTCGGATCGTCGCTGGTCGTCGGCGTCAGGAACCCGAGGACGCAATTGAGCAGCGTGGTTTTCCCGCCTCCCGAGCGACCGGCGAGGGCGACGATCTCACCCTGGTGGACGTCGAGGGTGAAGGGCCCGACGGCCGTGTCCGATCCGGGGTACACGTACGTCAACCCCCTGATCTCGATGGACGGCGGGTAGGCGTCCCCATCCCGGGGGCACGAACTGTCGGTCTCTCCATCCCGGGGGCACGAACTGTCGATCTCCCCATCCCGGGGGCACGAACTGTCGAGATCCGGGCCGGTTATGCGCAGTTCACGCCCCCCCGATTTTTCGGGGGGCGCGAACTGTCGATTTTCGGGGGCGGAACCAACAGTTCGCGCCCCCGCGAGGGATGGGGTACGGCCCTGGACCATGGTCGCCGCCGGACGGTTGCCGGCGCGGCCATCCGGGGTACGAGTCCCGTCCTGAGGGACACCCGTGCTCCCCTCCGGGGTTCCGGCACGGTCGATCTCGGCGAAGGCGGCTTCGGCGGCCGCCAAACCGTCGGCGGAATCGTGGTAGTGGACTCCGACCTGTCGGATGGGGAGGTACACCTCGGGTGCGAGGATGAGGACGAACAGGGCTGTGGAGAAGTCCATGTGCCCGTACACGAGCCGGGTGCCGATGACCAGGGCGATCACGGCCACCGCCAGGGTGGAGAAGAGTTCGAGGACGAAAGCCGACAGGAAAGAGATGCGCAGGATGGCCATGGTCTCACGACGGTTGGCGTTCTCCGTCCTCCTCAGGCCTTCCGCTTGGGCCTTGGCGCGGCCGAACACCTGAAGCGTGGGGAGTCCCGAGACGAGGTCGGCGAAGTGGCTCGCCAGGCGAGACTGGAATGCCCAGCGCTTGGACACCTGCTTCTCGGTCGTCCAACCGACCAGCGCCATGAGCAGGGGGATGAAGGGGATCGTGGCGGCGATGATCAGCGCCGAGCGCCAATCGGAGAACAGGATCGCCGCGCCGACGATGACCGGGACGGTCACAGCCAGCAGGAGTTGTGGGAGGTACTTCGAGAAGTACCCGTCGAGGGAGTCCAGACCCTGAGTGACCAGGGTGACCAACGAGGACGAACTGGATGTCTGATGGGCCGGCGACGCCATGCGCGCGGCCAGGATGTCACGGCGCAACTGGGATTTCACAGCCGAGGATGTGCGTTGGGCCAACCACGAGGAGGCCCACGCGAGGACCCCACGCCCGATGAGGACGGCGACCAGCAGTCCCAGGGTCAGCCCCAGCCCGTTGAGAGTGTGAGTGGCGAAGACGGAGGCGATGGAACTCGACAGCAGTTTGGCCTGGCTCAAGACGAGGACCGCCGTCAGGGAGCCGACCACGACTCCGGAGATCATATACGTACGCGTCGCGCGGGCACGTCTGACCAGTCGCGGGTCGATCGGCGCCGCCGAGCGGCGTTCCTTCGATTCCGGTGTCGCTTCCTTGGCCACGGTTCCTCTTTCGTCGATGCTTGTTCTATTCTGCCTGTCCCCGCTGAGTCGTTCTCACGACCTGGGGTATGAAGTGGGGATTCTCATACCCACGATCCACCATTCGTACTCCCCGACCCGCGGGGGCGCGAATCGTGCTTTCCGGACCGAAAACGGACAGTTCGCGCCCCCACAAAATCTCCGGGGGCACGAATCGTGCATTTCGGACCGAAAACGGACAGTTCGCGCCCCCGCGGGAAAACCACCGCGGGAAAACCCCGGGGAGAACCACAACGGAAGAACTCCCGGGGGCGCGAACTGTTGATCCTCGGGGGGAGAACCGACAGTTCGTGCCCCCGGGATTGAAAACCACCGGGGAGAACCGACAATTCGTGCCCCCACGAAGAAGTACGGGGCCGCTTGGAGGCGACCCCGTACTCATCGATGTTTGATTGCCTGGTTATCAGGCGGCGGTTGTGACATCCAAGGATGGGATGTTCTTGGTGTCGAGGCGACGCCTGAACACGAAGAAGTAGCTCCATACGGTGTATATCAGGACGATCGGCACCATGATGCATGCCGCGATCGTCATCAGTGTCAGCGTGTGCGGTGAGCTCGACGCCGTGGTCAGGTCGATCGGCAGCCCGGTGTTGACCGAGTTGTCGAAGCCGATGCCAGGGTAGAAGTGCGCGAAGAACATCACCACGAGCATCACGGTGGCCAGTGCGGTGCCGATGAAGGCCCAGCCGTCGCGATCCTTGGAGTTCATGAACCACGCGAACGCGATGCACACGATAGCCACGATGCCGGTGATCCACGCCACGAGGCGCAGCCAGCTGAGTTGCCCAGGCAGGGAGTACGCCATGTTGCCCCAGATCACGAGGGCGAGCGCGAGCACGCCTGTGATGAGAGCCAGCGTGCCGCCGAACTTCTGCGCACGGTCATGGATCTCGCCGCGGGTCTTGAGGCCGACGAAGAAAGCTCCGTGGGTCAAGAAGAGTGCGACGAACAGCAGACCGCCGATGAGGCAGAAGGGCATGAACAGACCCCAGAAGGTGCCCGTGTAGAGCGTGACCTCAGTGCCGAACGCCGTTGTGTGCGGTCCGACGGGGAGGCCCTTCAGGAAGTTGGCGAAGCCAACGCCGAAGACCAGCGGGGGAATGAACGAGCCGATAGCCAGGATCCAGTCCCAACGAGTCCTCCAAGCCTTGGAGTCGACCTTGGAACGGTACTCGAACGCCACACCACGGAGGATGAGGCCGAGCAGGACCAGGAACAGCGGGAGGTACAGCCCTGAGAACAGGGTGGCGTACCAACCGGGGAAGGCCGCGAACATGGCGCCACCAGCGGTGAGCAGCCATACCTCGTTGCCGTCCCAGTGCGGGCCCACGGTGTTGATGACAACACGGCGACCCTGGTCGTTCTTTCCGAGGAAGGGAACGAGCATCCCAACACCGAAGTCAAAGCCCTCGAGGAAGAAGAAGCCGATCCACAGGACAGCCACGAGAAGCAGCCAGACGACCTGGAGAGCGCTCGGAGCAGAGGCGGGAATATCAAAGATAGTCATGATTCATCCCCTTTCTCAGTACGCGAAGGAGAGAGGCTCAGCCTCTTCCTTGACGGAAACAGTGACCTCGTCGGGCAGACCGAGCTTGATGTACTTCAGCAGCAGCTTGACCTCGACCACAGCGAGCACGCCGTAGAGGAGGGTGTACACAATCACGGAGAACCAGACCGGGCCGACCCCAACAGAGGGAGACAGGCCTTGGAGAGTCGGCATGACGCCGTTGACGATCCACGGCTGGCGACCCATTTCTGTGAAGATCCAGCCGAAGGAGTTGGCGATCAACGGCAGCAGCGGCATCAGAACCGCGAACAACGTCATACCAGCACTTGGGTTCGGGATCTTGTCCTTGCGCGTCCAGATGAGCATGAGGATGCCACCGAGGACGGCGAGCATGCCCACACCGATCATCAGACGGAAGGACCAGAAGGCCACGCCTTGGTTCGGGACCGCATTCGGACATGCCGTCGGATCCGTCCCGCACACGAGCTGGATCAACGAGATGTTGTTGTCCTTCAGCGAAGACGCGAACTCGGTCTGCAGCGTGTTGCCTTCGACAGGCTTGCCCGTCGAGGAGTTGAACTGCATGTAGCCGTTCTCCAGGAACTGCTTCTCCAGGTCAGGCACGGACTGAATGTGATCAGTGCCGTAGAGCCAGTTGAGGAAGCCGGGGAACAGGTCGACGCCGGGCAGGAGCTGGAACGGAGCCTGGCCATCGGCGAAGGACTCCTGAATGTTCTCGGCAGCAGCCATCTTGGTCGGCTGGGTCTGCACCATTTCCTTACCGAGCAGATCGCCCGTGATCACAGAGCCGACACCCGCGACGATGAGCACCCACGCGCCAAGCTTGACAGCCTTGCGGTACGCGGTGAGATCGGCGGCGGGAGCGCCTTCCTTGTTCTTCTTCACGAGAAGATACAAGGCGATGGCAGCCAAGAAGGCGCCACCTGTGAGGAACGCGGCAGCGATGGTGTGAGGCCACTGGGTCAGGAAGACCGGGTTGGCCAGCACCGCCAACAGCGAGTCAAGCTGGGCGCGTCCCTTGGCGGGGTCGTAGACCGCGCCGACGGGGTTCTGCATCCAGGCGTTGGCCGCGATGATGAAGATGGAAGAAACGAAAGTACCGATAGCGGCCAACCAAATGGTGGCCAGGTGTACTCCCTTGGACAAGCGATCCCACCCGAAGATCCACAAACCGATGAATGTGGACTCGAGGAAGAAGGCGATGAGGGCTTCCAGGGCGAGAGGAGCGCCGAAGATATCACCGACGAAACGGGAATACTCCGACCAGTTCATACCGAACTGGAACTCCTGCACAATACCTGTTACAACCCCCATTGCGAAGTTGATCAGGAACAATCTCCCAAAGAACTTCGTCAAACGCAGATAGGCATCCTTGCCTGTTTTTCTCCAGGCAGATTGAAGCACTGCGGTCAGCACACTCATCGAGATCGTGATCGGCACGAACAAGAAGTGATAGACCGTAGTGATGCCAAATTGCCACCTGGCAATGGTATCCGGACTCATACGGCGAACTTATCGCTTTCTGTTGCTGGATGCAATTCTTTCACCCCTTGTGGATGGAGTTCCTTGACGAGAATTTCGCTCTCAATAAGACCCGCCTACGCGCAGAAGCCCCGCTCCCGGGCGTCGCACCCGACCATATTATTAGGCGTTTCTCAGGTGATCGCCTCGTCGACCCGCGTCCTCGTCCGAGATGTGGTCCTGACGAAGCCCCCACCCGACCACACCGCGATCACGACGTCAGAGACGAATTGGACCCGAACAAATACTGACAACGCCCCATCTCCCCCACTTTTGATCCAATCGGAACCTTGTTGCTAGGCCAGAACCGCCGCACGACACGCGGAACAGTTCGTATCAAACCCTGGACTTTTCCCGGACATTGATCACCATGATTTGCAGTGTGCTATACAGGCGTATAGTCTGCTATATGTGCATACAGTACAGCCAGGGGTTGGGGGCGGGTCCGTCGATCCGGACCCGAACATCGCTGATATATACAGTGCGCGTCGCGCGGCGGACATCTGCCGTACGACACGCCTGACTGTCGTCATCCCAGGAAAGGACAACCATGCCTGACAACGCTATCGAAGTTGTCGGTCTCGTCAAGCGCTACGGATCGGTCACCGCCCTCGACGGTCTCGATCTGAGCGTCGCCACAGGCCAAGTGACGGGGTTCCTCGGCCCGAACGGTGCCGGAAAGACCACCACTATCCGTATCCTCCTCGGCTTGCTGAAAGCGGACGCCGGCCGCGCCCAAGTCCTGGGCCTCAACCCGTGGACCGACGCGGTGGCCCTGCACCGCCGGCTCGTGTACGTCCCCGGCGACGTCGCCCTGTGGCCCAATCTGACGGGCGGACAGATCATCGACGTCCTGGGCCGCTTGAGCGGTGGCATCGAGAAGAGCCGTAAGCAGGAGATGCTCGAGCGCTTCCAACTCGACCCGACCAAGAAGACCCGTACCTACTCCAAGGGCAACCGTCAGAAGGTCGCCTTGGTCGCGGCCTTGGCCTCCCGCGCCGAACTGCTGCTCCTCGACGAGCCCACCTCCGGCCTGGACCCCCTCATGGAGGGGCAGTTCCAGGAGTGCATCAAACAGGTGAAGGCCGAGGGACGCTCCGTCCTGCTCTCCAGCCACATCTTCGCCGAGGTCGAGTCCCTGGCAGACACGATCTGCATCATCCGCGAGGGCCACACCATCGAGCAGGGCACATTGGCGTCCATGCGCCATCTCAACCGTACCCAAGTGCGCACCGACCTCGACTCCGGCGCCGACACGCTGAGGAATCTGGACGGGGTCCACGACCTGGCGGTGGACGGCAGCCACGTGACGTTCTCCGTCGAACTGTCCGCCCTGCCGAGCGTGCTGGACCGCCTGTCCAGGCTCAACCCCCGCTCGCTGGCGGCGAACCCGCCCAGCTTGGAGGAGATCTTCCTCAGCTACTACCACACAGACGTGGCCAAGGACCAAGGAAGTCAGAAATGAGTGCGACCACCGCCTGGACCACTCCGGGGGCGAGCGCGCAGCGCCTCAGCCTCGCCCACCTCGCCACGTTCACCCGGTTCACCGTGCGCCGGAACTGGCTGAGACTGGTCGTGTGGATCCTCATCATCGTCGGCATGCTGGCCTTCATCTTCGACTATTACAAGACGCTCTTCGTCGACCCGAAGGCCCTGCAGGGGTTCATCGACACCGTCCACTCCCCCTCGCTCCTGGCCATGGTGGGCATCATCTCCAACCCGGAGAGCATCGCCGGCGCCACCTGGTGCAAGTACTGGATGTTCGGGTCGCTCATGCTCAGCATCGGCATCCTGTTCCTCATGACCCGCAACCTGCGCGGCGACGAGGACCAAGGACGCGCCGAGTTGATGCGCTCCACCCCCCTGGGCATCCACTCGCGTCTGGGGGCCTCGGTGATCGTCATGTCGGCGCTCTCCGTGCTCATCGGCGTCCTGTCCGCCCTCGTCCTGTCGTCCTTCTTCACCGACGCGAGCACGGTGGGCGCTCTGGCCAGCGTCTCGACCGTCGCCCAAGCCTCGCAAGGCGCCTGGGTCTTCGGTATGTCCTTCGCCGCCATGGGGCTGCTCGGCGTCGGCGTCGGCGCTCTCGTCAACGAGCTGTGCCCGTCGTCCGGCTCCGCCAACGGCATCGGGATCGGCATCTTCGCCGTGTTCTACCTGATCCGCATGATCGGGGACCTGAACTCGAGCGCGCTGGGCTGGGTCTCACCCATGGGGTGGGCGCAGAAGATGGACCCCTGGGGCGCGAACCGCTGGTGGCCCCTCCTCGCGGTCGTCGTCCTGGCCGTGGTCCTGGTCGTGGTCGCCTGGGTGATCCAGAGCCGACGCGACCTGGGCGACTCCGTGGTCATGCGAGGCCATGTCCCGACCCCGCCCGCGGCCGAGCCGACCCCCGGGACCTATGCTGCGACTGCCCCGAAAGCCGCGGCGTCCACATCCCGCGCCGCGAGCGCGTCCCCGATCCTGACCACCGTCTGGGGGATGGGGATCCGCCTCCAGCGTGGCGCGTTCCTCGGCTGGGGCATCGGCCTGATCATCTTCCCCCTCGTCCTCGGCACAGTGATCAAGTCCATCCGCGACCTCTTGACCGACACGCAGATCGGCACTCTGGCGACCACGGTCGACGGGGTCCTCGGCGAGTTGTTCATACCCCTGCTGGCCTTGGCCGTCGGGGTCTTCGCCGCCCAGTCGGCGACCACGCTGCGCACCGACGAAGCCCACGGCGTCTTGGAGTCCCAACTCGCGACCGGCGTCGGCCGTGTCTCGTGGGCCCTCCAGCGCCTGGCGGTCACCTTGGTCGGCACCATCGTCATGCTTCTGCTGTGTGGAGTCTGCCTGGGGGCCTCGTACGGGTCGTACGCGAACGACATGTCCAAGCTGCCCGTCATCCTGGGGTCCTTCCTGGTGTACATCCCGGCGTGCTGCGTCCTGGCGTCGATCTTCGTCCTCGGCTTCGGCTGGTGGCCGCGCTTCGCCGTGACCGTCACCTGGATCGTCGTCGGCGCCCTGTGGGTCTTCCTCATCATCGGCATCGCCTTGAAGATCCCCCAATGGGTGCTCGACATCATGCCGTTCAACGCCACCCCGGCGGTGCCCGCGGTGCCCATGACCTGGACACCGTTGATCGTCCTGACCCTCGTGGCGGCCGTGTTCACTGTCGCCGGCCTGATCGGATTCCGGCGGCGCAACGTGCCGATGTGAGCCTGACCTGCGACGAGGTTATCCATTAAGCTTGGACGCAAGGCCCGAAACGAAGGAGCGTCCATGTTAATCGGGATCATCATTGTCGTCATCATCGTGGGAATCGTCCTGTGGGGGATCAGCGCCTACAACCGCATGGTGCGCCAGCGCAACCTCGTCGAGCAGTCCTGGAACCAGATCGACGTCGAGTTGAACCGGCGGTACGACCTCATCCCCAACCTGGTCAACACCATCAAGGGGGCCACGGGGTACGAGCAGTCGACCCTGGAAGCCGTCGTCGGCCTGCGCAATCAGGCGGCCGCGCTGGCCGGGTCGAGGGCCAACCCCGCCCAGCGCGCCCAGGTCGAGGAACAACTGTCGAGCCAGTTGCAGAACCTCGTGGCGTTCACCGTCGAGGCATACCCCGACCTGAAAGCCAACGCTGGATTCGTGCAGTTGCAAGGGGAGTTGAGCCAGATCGAGTCGCGGATCGCCAACGCCCGCAAGTACTACAACGCCAATGTGGGCGCGTACAACGCCATGATCGAGTCCTTCCCCAACTCCATGCTGGCGGGGATCGGACACTTCACCCGCGCCGACTACTTCCAGATCCAGGATCCGTCGGTACGCCAAGTGCCTGTGGTGGATTTCGGCACGCCCGGCGCTCCTGCCGCGCCGAGCGCCGCACCCGCCGCCCTGCCCCAGCAGATGAGCACCCCCTTCGCCACCCCGCCCGCTCCGGCGCCCGGGGCCGACTGGGCGCAACCCAACTTCAGCCAGCCGTCAGGAGTGCCCGACCAGAAGTGATGGTTCGAGGACATCACCACCGTCGGCCCTGAGGCCGCCGCCCGCATGGGGCCATGCGACTATTCTTGATCCATGACCCTGCTTGCACTGACCTGGGAATGGCCTGACACCGCGCTCGTCATCGCGGCCACCATCCTGATCGCCCTCGTGGCGCACGTGATCGTCGTGACGCTCATCAAACGGGTCACGGCCCGGCTGCGGAAGATCGCCGAGGGCCCCGAGGACACGTTGACACGCAAGGCCGCATCAGCCCTGGGCGCCACCATCGCCAAGCCGGGACGCACCGTCGTACGCGTCACCGCCCTGGCCCACCTGCTGCGCTCGGTGTGGACCTTCGTCCTCGTCATCGTGGTCGTCCTCATGATCATGACCGCCATCGGGATCCCGCTCAGCCCGATCCTGGCCTCGGCCGGCATCGGCGGCGTCGTCCTGGCCTTCGGCGCGCAATCGCTCATCAAGGATTACCTGTCGGGGATCTTCATGATCATGGAGGACCAGTACGGCGTGGGCGACCAGATCAACGTGGGCGAGGTGACCGGCACGGTCGAGGACATCACGTTGCGCGTCACCAAGCTCCGTGACAACTCCGGCATGATTTGGTACGTCCGCAACGGCGAGATCCTGCGCGTGGGCAACATCTCCCAGGGGTACTCCACAGGGCTGATCGACGTGCCCGTCGCCTATGACGCGGATGTGGCGCAGGTGACGCAGATCCTCAACGAGGTGCTCGACCAGGTCTGGGCCGATCCGGATGCGGAGGAGAAACTGCTCGAAGAGCCGCATCTGCTCGGCGTGGAGTCGATCACGGCCACGACGCTGACCATGCGCATCCTCATCCGTACCCCTCCCAACCAACAGAACGGCCCCTCCAGGGACATCCGCGAACGCGCCATCGCGGCCCTGACGGCCGCTGGCATCCCGGCGCCGTCCCTCATGCCGCCGACGGTGTAGGGGCGGTTCCGACCCACGGGACACAGAGGTCTCACGGCCTGGCGGAAACCTGGCACGGCAATGTGATGATCTTATTCGCCGAGATCATTGTCCCTATGTGCTTTCTCCATAGTTGAGGAGTAGTGTGGCACATCATGGGGTTAGGAGTACGACAATGAAAATCATAGAAATCTGCTCTGACGTTGTCTTCGCCGTGAGTGTCGGCCTCTTTGCTATTGCCCCAGCACAAGCCGCCGATCCAGCGATCCCAGCTGACGTCGTTCAGTGGTTCGCCCATGAGTCATCATCTGAACTGACCGCCAATTCCGACTATCTCGACTTCCCGGCCGACTCGACCCTAGGGGCTGTCACGCAGGTGTACCAGTGGAACGATGGGTTCCTTGCGAACAGCAATCCATCTCAGTCGCAGCTCACACCCATCCAGGAGTGGACTGCCCCCGTGTTGTCTGCGGATACTCCCGTGGGAACGATCAAAGCGTATCGGGCATCTGACGGCACGGTGCAGTTCGCATCAGCATCTAATGACTGGTCCGATGCTGCCATGATCATCACAATGCCAGCGTCCGGGCGGTACGTAAACGATGTGCGGAACGCGGCGTTCATCATCGACGGCACCACGGTCCACCAAGCCACCCAGACTGCCGTCCACCAGAAGCCCCATGCCTTCACGACCAGTGATGTCTACACGACCACCACTGCGACATTGCGTGACGCCATCAAGGAGCAACGCTCCGCGGACGCCGCTGCGACGGCGGAGGCAGGGGAGCCGGTGTCGGGCGGAGGTCCCATCGACCTCGCCGGCTTCGTCGCAATCCATGGAGAATCACAGCCGAACATGGGATGGCCCGTGGGCACCATTGCCGCCGTCGCTCTCAGTGGGATCGCTGTGCTGCTTCTCGTCGGGGTCGGTTTCATCCCGTCCCATCGCCGACGAGCCTTGTCCTGACAGGCATGTGCCCGCGCTGCACACATCGTCGCCGTGCGGGTGATTGAGTCCCCACCCCCTGCTCCGGCAGCGTCGACGTTCATCCTCAAGACTTCTGAATCCCACCCACGGAGCAGAGCCACACCCGGAGAAACCCCTCCACCAACCTCCTCCGAGAAGTGAGCCACCCCGGGGCACGAACCGCGCATTTCGGACCGAAACGCTCCCTGTCAATCTGTGTGGAGCCATGGAGTCGTGTTTTGGGTAGGTTGATGCCGACGTGGCCGGCGGGGGTTAGGGTGGTCTTGTCCGCCCGCGCATACGCCGTAGCGTACTTCTTCGTAATCTCGGCCCTCGCGGCCATCGACAACTCGCTTCCCACCACCCAACCATCCACCCGCCCCATTTCGCGGGCAAAACACTATGAGGCAAGCCCCCATACACGGGCAGTAGTTGTGAGGCTAATCGCGGAATTGACTATCTCTTTGAATTCAGATATTCTACAACGCATCCGGGAGGGCATTGGTGCTCTCTCTCTCTCTCGACAAAGAAAGATGAGGTTCTGCAATGAAGCAGATTAAACAAGTAAAGCTTGGCTTGGCGATCCTTTCGGTATTCGCTACATGCGGATCGCTAGTCGTTCCATCTCATGCAGCAGGAGTAGATGGAGCCGATACACGGGCCGACCGACTCGGCTATGTCATTGTTAATGAAGCCACGGGTCAACAAGTTGGAGGTGCAACCTTCTATCCAACGGGTCCCTTGGCCCCTGATACGTTGGTGGTGGTAGCAGAAGCAGACGGAAGTCTTCCTGGTGGTATTACTGAATCACAACTGAAAGACATGGTGGCCCAAAGGAGGGCTGAAGCTGCTCAGGCAACGTCCATGGAAGTCAACACCGGAAATGTCGGAACGGATCCCGGTCCTCTGCGTGTTTCAGGGGTTCAATGGAGTGCCCCCTTGGGGTGCGGGTACGGACCTGTGGCACAGTGGAGCCCAGCCATTGCTGGATATCAAGGAGTGAGAATGACCTAGACGTTTGGCTTGAGCGTTGGTTCCGGGGCAAATGGTTCTGCACTCGGTTTCTATGAGGGATATAATGGCTCTGACTTTGGTATATGGTCACAATGGTACTGGATTGGGTACACGGATTATGCCGATACAAGAGGAACTGTTCCATGGGGAAACGTTCTCGCATATCCGAAATTCCAGGGAGCCTCCACCTACTGTTCGACTATTGCCATTGGGCAGTTCAGGGCGGGAATATGATGTCTTAGGTGCGCTACTAGCCAAATGCACCAACATTGATGAGTAGGTAGTCTGGCGGAATGATTCTCCTTGAGGGGGTCATTCCGCCAGGTACAATTCCCATTAACATACTGCTAGGCTAGTGAGCGACTGGGCAGACAAGCCAAGGGGGCTGAATATGGTTGTCCATTCTCGGCGATGGAGTGTTGCAGGTTTCGTGCTATCAGTGAGGGTTCTACTCCGTGAGATTTCCACATGTGAAGGCAGAGGAACTGGTACTACTCGGTTTGACATAGGGGGGAGCAATGGTTGTACGACATTCTGCTGACCTATCTCGATCAGAGAGTCGGAGGCGTTGGTGGATCGCCTTAGTGGTGATCATCGTGGTGGGGATCGGTGTCGCTCTGGCCGTGTATAGGGCGACCCTTGTGCCACAGGAATCTTCGGCGCCCTTGCCATTCGTGTCTCTGACTCCGTCCCCGGTTGCGACACCGACCGGACCGGCGTGTGCTTCGGACGCGACGACGTGGGTGTCTGTCACGTTGGCGACTGACGCGGGTGACATCGACGCGGCTGTGGGCATCATCTCGTATCGTGTCGACGCGACGGGTGTTCCGGCAACCGTCCATGCGGGCGACGGGTCACATGTGGTGATCGACGTGTGTGAGCAGATCGCGGACTCTGACCTGTCGTGGATGCTGGGGTGGGTGACCCACGCTGGTGACCTCACTTTCCATCAGGTTCTGGCGCAGGCCACGGTGTACTCCCCTGATTTTGTCGTGCCTGGGCCTGGGACTGACTCCTCGGACCTGGATCCCGGTCTGGCTGACAAGCTCGGCTGGCGTCCCACCGCCGACGAGGTGAGTGGGGTTCATTATGGTGATGTGTGTCCGTCAGATGGTGGATGGTTTCAGCGAGACCCTGTGACGGGAACTGGTTTCATCTGCGATTCCGCCCAGCAGGCAGCCGATCTGTTGGGGCCGACACTCGTGGACGGGATGGTGGTCGGGTCGGCGTACGCCCCCGACAAGGCGCACAACCTTCTTACGACGCCGAGCGTCTCCATCGAGTTCGTGCCTCCCCTGATACACGACTATTGGTCGGTCGCGGGCTACTTGATGAGCCAGCCGGCACCGCGAAACCAGTTCGCCACAGTCCTCGACGGCGTCGTCATCAACTCGCCCGTCTCAATGGCGAACGTGGAAGTGCCAAGGGTGCTCATGGGGGTGGCGGGTCTGACTGAGAAGGACGCTCCCGTGCTGGCGGCCGTCATCGCGACGTCACAGACGCCGATGACCTTCGACGTGGTAGACATCACGCACCACTGATGCTGACCATAGTCTGGATATGGTGTAGAGCATTGTCACCATATGTTTCAGGCGGATGTGGTAACGGGTGACTCTCGATATGAATAGGGGCTGTGTTAGCGTGGGCGCGAATCGTTGGTGATACGAGTCAATCGGCGGTTCGTGCCCGCGCGGTCATACCCTGACCCGGTCACCCGGATCCGACACCGATTGGCTGAATCAGCGGCCAGATTTCGCGGGTCTCAGGCCCGCCAATCCCACCAACCCCGACACACCAGGGCACAGACCTCCGATCATGCTGAACTTCCCACACGCCCCAGCCCCAGCCCCGACCCCGCCTCCACGAGCACCTCCCCGCTGACCGCACAGAGGAACTCATCCCCGTACCACGCTTGCTCATCCTCAACTGTGAACTCATCCCATCCTACGGGGACGACATAGTCGGGCCAGACCCCGAAAGGGCGTGGCCCCACACCGACACACGGTGACGCCATAGAGATAGCATAAGTGATCAGGTCGACGTGAACCATCCTCCCGCTCACGACGTCTTGTCGCGCCCATATCGCCCCCGACCTCCCCCTTTCCATCACAATTCCATAACAGGTAGTTGACAAGCGAATATCCTGCTCCTAAGCTGATGAAATCGATTTCAATGGAGGCAAAGGTGCTGGTAGGTATCGACCCGGTGTTGACAGGAGAACTCCTCCTCGCACTGGACGGGATGGGGCACGGGGACTGTGTCGTCGTCGCAGACGCGCATTTCACGGCATCGAAATTGGCGCGCAAGCACCTCGTGAACCTGCCCGGCCTGTCGACCCCCCGGGTGTTGCGGGCCATCCGATCGGTGATCGTGCCCGACGAGTACGAGCTCTTCCAACTCGGCCTCATGGCGCCCACCCGCGACGACCTGCTGGAGGTGCAGGCCGAACTGATCCAGGCGGCCGACCTCGGGCGCGTCACCATCTCCAGCAGCGACCACGCCCCCGACCCGACCTCGTCCCATGTGCGCCTGTTGAGCCGCCAGGATTTCTACGACCGCGCCGCCACCGCTGAGCTCATCGTCCGCACCGGGGAATCCCGCATCTACGGAAACGCCCTCTTCTTCAAAGGGGTCCCCCCCTCCCGACCCGAGTAGGAACACCCATGCGACCACACTCCTCCCTTCTGCTCCAGGTGGACGACGTCCACAAGTCCTTCCCCGGAGTCTCCGCCTTGTCAGGCATGCGTCTCGATCTGCGCCACGGGGAGGTCCTGGGGCTGGTCGGGGAGAACGGCGCCGGCAAGTCGACATTGATGAAACTTCTGACCGGGATCTACGCCCGCCAGTCCGGGCAGTTCTGGCTCAACGGCGAGCCTCTGGACGTGCGTACCCCACGAGAGGCCGAGGAACGCGGACTGTCCATCATCCACCAGGAGCTCAACCTGGTCAGCCACCTCACGGTCGCCGAGAACATCTGGCTGGGACGTGAACCCCTGGCCGGGGGCCTGTTCACCCGCCCTGGGGAGCAGATCCGCCGTACCCGCGAACTGCTGGACCGCCTGGAGATGGACCTCGACCCCCGAGCGCTCGTCGCACACCTGAGCGTGGCCAAACAACAGATGGTGGAGATCGCGAAGGCCCTGAGCTTCGACGCCAAGGTGCTGATCATGGACGAGCCCACCTCCGCCCTGAACGAGGCAGAGGTCGCCCAGCTTCACACCCTCATCCGCCGCTTCGTCACGCCCTCCACGGGCGTGGTGTACATCACCCACCGGATGCCGGAGCTGACGGCGATCACCGACCGGATCACGGTGATCCGCGACGGCAAGTACATCGCCACCACCGACACCGCCTCGACCACCCTGGACGCCGTGATCTCCCACATGGTCGGACGGGCGGTCGACACCTCCGCCACGCCCGTCGGAGTCCGAGACGACCGCGAGGTCATCCTGTCCGTCCGGGGTCTACGGACGCGGACCATGGTCGACGACGTGAGCTTCGACCTGCACAAGGGGGAGGTCCTGGGCTTCGCCGGGCTGATGGGGGCCGGACGCACAGAGACGGCCCGGGCCATCATCGGCGCCGACCCGATCACCTCGGGACGGATCAGCCTGAGGGGCAAGCCCGTGACGATCCGCAACCCCGCCCAGGCGGCCCGCCTCGGCATCGGCTACCTCTCCGAAGACCGCAAGAAGTACGGCCTGATGCTCAACCTCGACGTCACCCACAACGTGGGCATCTCGTCGGTCGCCCACCGGTTCTGCGCCGGCGTCTTCGAGAGGAAAGGCGCCCTGCGCCGGGCCGCCGAACAGACCGTGGACCTGCTCAAGATCAAGACGCCGAGCGTGAACCAGCGCGTGAAGTACCTCTCCGGCGGCAACCAGCAGAAGACCATCATCGGCCGATGGCTGGTCAAGGACTGCGACATCCTCATCTTCGACGAGCCCACACGCGGCATCGACGTGGGCGCCAAGGAAGAGATCTACCACCTGCTCAACACCCTCGCCAGCCAGGGGAAGTCGATCATCATGATCTCCTCAGAGCTGCCGGAGATCCTCCGCATGGCCCACCGCGTCGTCGTCATGAGCGACGGTCGCGTGACCGGCACCCTGAGCGCCGAGGATGCCACCCAAGAATCCATGATGGCGCTCGCCACCAACCATCAACAAGACAAGAAAGAACAGTGATGTCTCTTCTCGACGCGCCGCCCGCAGCACTCGCCCCTGCCCGAACACTCGACAGTTGGAAACAGCGACTCCAACAATTGCTCGCCTTCGCGGGCCTGCTCGTGATCTTCCTCGCCTTCTCCATCGCCGCCCCGACGACCTTCGCCACGTACTCCAATGTCATGAACATCTTGTTCTCGGCGGTGGTGATCGGCTGCCTGGCGATGGGCGCGACCCTGGTGATCGTCTCAGCCGGCATCGACTTGAGCTGCGGCACAGGCATGGCCCTGTCCGCGGTGATGGCGGCCACGTTCATGGTCACCTGGGGGATTCCCGTGTGGCTGGGGATCCTGCTCACCCTGGCCTTCGGCGCCTTCATCGGCTTCGTCAACGGCACCGCGGTCACCATCCTCGGGCTGCCGCCCTTCATCGCCACGCTGGCCATGATGATGATCTGCCAGGGCTTGGCCCTCGTCGTGTCAGGCGTGCACCCGATCTACTTCGACCCCGTCGCCCAGAAGTCCTATCTGTGGCTGTCGACGGGGAATCTCTTCCCCGGCTCAGGATTCCCCAACGCCATCCTCGTCCTGCTGATCGCCGTGACGGTGGCCTACCTCGTCTTCAACAAGACCCTGCTGGGGCGGTACGACGTGTCCATCGGATCCAACATGGAGGCGACGGCGCTGTCGGGGATCAACGTCAAGAAATGGCTGATCGTCATCTACTCCACAGCCGGGGTCTTCACCGCCCTGGGCGGAGTCATGATCTCCGCCCGCCTGGGCTCGGCGCAGCCGGCCACCGGGGCCGGGTACGAGATGCAGGCCATCGCCGCCACCGTGATCGGAGGGACCTCCCTGTCGGGAGGCAAGGGGTCGATCATCGGCACCCTGATCGGCGCCCTGATCATCTCCGTGATCAACAATGGGCTCCAGATCATCATGCTCCCCCAACAATGGCAAAACGTCGTCCTCGGGACCGTGATCGTGATCGTCGTGTTCATCGACCAACTGCGGAACAAGCAGGCCAAGACCCGCTGACACCCCTGGACGTAGGGGCGCCCAGGGAGGGACGTCCCGCCACCCGCACTGACAAGTAAAGGAGAAACAATGCGGAAGACACTTGCGGTATTGGCCGCACTCGCCCTGGCTGCGTCGTTGACAGCCTGTAGCGGCACGCCCTCACCCGCCCCGGGAGGAGGCGACGGCACGAAGCCGCTCATCTCCATCGTGTCCAAGGGGTTCCAGCATCAGTTCTGGCAAGCGGTCAAGGCCGGCGCGGAACAGAAAGCCCGTGAACTCGGCGTGGACATGGAGTTCGTCGGCCCGGCGTCGGAGTCCGAAGTCGAGGCCCAGATGACGATGCTCGACAACGCCCTGTCCAAGAAACCGGCCGCCATCGGGTTCGCCGCCCTGGACTCGCGAGCAGCCGCCGCCACCTTGCAGAAGATCAAGGACGCGAAGATCCCGGTGATCGCCTTCGACTCCGGAGTCGACTCGGACATCCCCCTCGCCACAGCCGCCACCGACAACAAGGCCGCGGCCAAAGAAGCGGCCAAGCACATGTGCCAGCTGATCGACAACGCGGGCAAGGTCGGACTCGTCGTCCACGACCAGGTCTCCAAGTCGGGCACCGACCGCCGTGACGGGTTCCTGGCCGGCATGAAGGAGTACTGCCCCTCCGTGACCGTGCTCGAGCCCCAGTACGGGGGCGGCGACCAGGCCAAGTCGGCCGACATCGCCAAGTCGCTCATGGCGGCCAACCCGGATCTGACCGGCATCTTCGGCTCCAACGAAGGCTCCGCCATCGGCGCGCTGAAGGGCGTCCAGGAGGCCAACATGGCTGGCAAGATCGCCCTGGTCGGCTTCGACTCCGGCAAGGCCCAGACCGACGCCATCCGCTCCGGCGCGATGGACGGCGCGATCACCCAGGACCCGGTGGGCATGGGGGCGGCCGTGGTCGACGCGGCCGTGAAGGCGATGAACGGGCAGTCCCTGCCGGGGTTCATCGACACCGGCTTCTATTGGTACGACAAGACCAACATCTCCGATCCGACAATCGCCGCCGTCTTGTACGACTGAGGTAACGTGACGAACTGAGGCGGGCTCCGGTTCCGGGGGTCCGCCTCAGTTCTGCCCCCAGCGCGGACGGCGGGCCGATGACCGCCGTACCCCCTGCTCCCGCAAGGCCGGGACGCGGGAAAGAGAGGACATCGATGTCCAGTTCGATAACAGTGCAATTATCTGTTCACGATGTACGTGTAAAGTGAGATCCGAGGAATCATGGTCACTATTTATGATGTAGCCAAGCGGGCTGGCGTCTCCCCCGCCACGGTGTCCCGCGTCTTCGGCGGGCGGATTCCCGTCGCCGCGGACAAGGTCGACGCCGTGCGCCGGGCGGCGGAGGAGCTCGGATTCGTCCCCAACCGCAACGCGCGCAGGTTGAGGACCCATTCCTCGGAGATCATCGCCATGATGGTGCCCGACATCGCCAACCCCTTCTTCACCGTCCTGACCCGAGCGGTCGAGGATGTGGCCCGCGCCGCCGGGTACTCCGTCATGCTGTGCAACACCGACGACGACCCCGTTCGCGAGCAGGAGTACTTGCGAGTAGCGGCCAGCGAGCCCGTGGCCGGCATCGTCATGGTGCCCAGCGCCGCCTCCCGCTTGGACTGGGCCCTCGAACGTCAGGTCCCTGTGGTCTGCGTGGACCGCCATGCGCCCTCGTACGACGTCGACGCGGTGGTCGCCGACGACCGGCACGCCTCCGCGTGCGCGACGCGGCTGCTCTACGCGGCGGGACACGAGCGGCTGGCCTGCCTCACCGGCCCCGCGCCCGTCGAGACCTCCAACGAGCGTCTGGCGGGATGGGCCGACGCCGTCCGCGAGCACACCGGGAGCGACCCAGACCCCGAGTTGATCGCGCGGGCCCGGTACGTCGACACGGAGGACGGCGAACGCGCCGCGTACCACCTCATGACCTCCCCGCGTCCCCCCGACGCCATCTTCGCCGCCAACAACCGCCTCGCGACGGGGACGCTGAGGGCTTTGCACCGGCTGAGCCTCCTCCCCCCGGCGGTCGGACTGGTCTCTTTCGGCGGTCCGCCCGCCGTCTTGTTCACCCCGCCCGGCCTCATCGTCACCCACCTGCCCACGATCGACATGGGCACGACCGCCGCCACGATGCTCCTCGAACGCATCGCCGGCGCTGACATCCCCGCCAGGTCCATCGTCTTACCCATCACCATGGAGGATCCACAGCACCACGCGACACCCTAGACTGTGCCCATGACTGCTGAGTCCACACCGCCGTTTGTTCCCGATTTCGACCCTCGGTCGGCCTATCCGACCGTGGCCGCCGTCTCCGCGGCCGCGCACGCCGCCGATTGGCCGCGGTTGCTCCAGGCGTGCCAGTCGGCGCCCACCTGGGACGACCTGCTGCTCGGCATGGACCAGGTGTCGGGACCCGACTGCGAAGGATTCTTGCAATCCATCATGGCCGACCAGCCGAACCCTGTGGCGGCCACTTTCCTGGGCAGCGCGGTGATCATGGACGCCTGGAGGATTCGTGGCAGTGGGTGGGGACGGACCGTCGGCCCCGAGCAAGCGCGACAATTCCTTGATCGTCTGAACCAGGCCGACCAAGTGCTGTCGTGGGCATGCGCCGTCGACCCAGGGTACCTTCCCGCCTGGGCCCACCGACTCACGACGAGCAAGGGGTTGAGCCTGGGCCAGGCGGAGTCCCGGCGCCGGTACGATCACATCGCCCAGATCGACCCCCACAATTACTACGCCCAAACCTCTATGCTGTCGATCCTCTGCGCGAAATGGGGTGGCGACAACCAGACCATGCACCAGTTCGCCATCGCCTGCGCCGAGGCCGCGCCTGTGGGATCGGTCAATCCCACCCTCGTCGTGCTCGCCCACTGGGAGATCGTCCTGGAGATGACGAGGAACTCCGAGATGTCCGCACGCGACGCCACCGTGGCCCACTTCAACCGCCACGATGTGCGGGCGCAGATCCAATGGGCCGCCCACAAGTCCGTGCTGTCGTCCGCCTTCACCCGCCGCGCCCATTGGGTGTCCGCCATGAGCGCCTTCGGCCTCGCCTTGGCCCTGTGCGGGGATTGGTCGGCGTCCAAGTACTGCTTCCTGCAACTGGGCCCCTACGCCAACTCCAGCTCATGGAATTACCTCAGTCCCAACCCTCAGGCTGGCTTCCTCGCCAACCGCGCGCAAGCCCTGGAGCTGGGATGATCACGAGCACGTACGTCGACGGCGTGCGGCTGCTGACCGCACCCACCACCGGACAGGCACGCGGAGGGATCACCTTCCGCGTGGGGTACAGCGACGAGCCCTTCCAGTACACCGGCGCCACCCACCTGGTCGAGCATCTCGCCTTGCACCACTTGGGCCAGACCGACTACCACTTCAACGGCACGACCGCACCCTACATGACCCACTTCTTCTCGCAAGGGACGCCGGACGAGGTCACGACCTTCATCACGAGAGTCTGCCAGGCTCTGTGCGACCTGCCCCTGGACCGGCTGGACCTCGAGAAACAGGTCCTGCGCACGGAAGCCGATGGGCGTTCCCCGTCGATGGGCGAGTGGATGCGCACGTGGCGACACGGCGTGAGCGGCCAACTGAGCGAGTGGGGGCTGCCGGGGATGACACCGGCCATGGTCGCCGACTGGACCCGTCGCCATTTCACCCGGGAGAACGCGGTGGTGTGGTTCGCCGGCCCCGAGGCGCCCCCGTCCTGGTCCCTTCCCCTGCCCTCGGGCGTGCCCCTGCCCATGCCCGTGCGACGGGAGATGGTGGACGCCTACCCGGCGTACTTCTCCCAGGGGTCGCGCACGATCGGGTGGCAAGCCATCGTGGGACGGTCGATGGCCGCGTCCGTGTACTCCGACGTCCTGCGTCGCCATATGTTCCGCGAGCTGCGCCAACAGCATGGGTACTCCTACACCGTGGACACCGACTACTCCCCTGTCGACGCGCAGCATGCCTCCCTGATGTGCCTCGCCGACTCCGGCGCCACGACCACAGACGCGGCGCTGGGAGGGTTCATCGACCTCATGACGCAATCGCGGTGGGGCGGCCTCCACGCGGACGACGTCGCCTCGGCCATCGGCGCGGCCCGCCGATCCCTCGACGACCCCGATTGGGAGGCATTGACCCTTCCCAGCGGATGTTTCGACCTTCTGACCGGGGCCCCGACATCCACACGCGAGGAGTTGCTGGCCGAGATCGAGCTCATCGACGACGCCGCCCTGCACGCGGTCGCCGAGGAGGCCGCGCGGTCGGCGTTGCTCTGCGTTCCCGTCGGCCTGCGCGCCGACTGGGCGGGGTACGCCCTGGCGCCGACCTCGATCCACGGGCCCGTCGAGGGTACGGAGGTGGCGCCCGTCGAGCCGTCCACGCAGCGACTGGTCCTCTCCGCTCAGGGGATCACCGTCCGTACGCCCCCGGCCAGCCGGACTGTGAGATTCGACGACTGCGCCGGGATGCTGGCCTGGCCCGACGGCGCCCGGCGCCTGGTCGCGATGGACGCGACCACGATCCACATCGAGCCGACCTTGTGGCGCCTCGATCCGGGGGTACGGGCGTGGATCGACCAGTCCATCCCCGCCGACAAAGTCGCGTGGCAACCCGCCCGGAGCCCGGACGCGATCCCCGTGCCGGCTGTGGAGACGGTGGCGGGCGCGTCGGGGGCCGGCGCGACACCTGTGCCCACCTCGGGGACGCCAGGACGGGGCCCCGGGACGACCGGGACGCCCGTGGCTCCCGTCCGTCAACCCACTGTGATGATGGGCGTGTGGATCTTCCTCCTCGTGGTCTCCATCGTCTGGCTGGCCTGGACCATCAGTGGGTGGGTCTATGACCCCAACGCCGGTCTCGGCCTGACCGTCCTGGGCGTGCCCATCTGGATGGCGACCATCTGGGTGAGCCTGGCCTACCGCAAGCGACTGAGAGCGTGGAAGCAGTCCGTCCCCCGGAAGCCGACCGACCGGCGGCGCTGAGTACGGTCCTCGAGACATCCCCGTACCCCCCACCACATCCCCGTACCCCCACCACATCCCCATACTCCCCTCACATCTCCATACTCCCCTCACATCTCCATACTCCCCTCACATCTCCCCTGAACCCCTTGCGCTGAAATCGATTTCATGTCAGGATGAGAGTGTCCCCACGTCACAGGAGCCACCAACGAAGGTAGGAGAACCCATGAGCACGTACCTGTTCCCCCAGATCGCGGAACCACTCCTCGCGGAGCCGAAAACGGTCTACACCATGGCCAACGGCGACCTACGTCTGACCACCAACGTCACCACGTGGGCCAAGCAACAGGAGGTCGAAGCGCAGTTCCGGGACGCCGTCGAGTCCCTCGGCTGGAGGGTACGGCGCACCCACGGCGTCAACCCCGCGACCGGACATGGATTCATCGACAGCCAACACCTGGGCATGAAGGTGTTCCGTTCGGTGCCGAAGGACGCTCCCCTGGTGATCGTGGAAGCGGTGTGGCAGTACAGCCACCACCTCCTGCACGGCCTGCGCGACCACGAGGGTCCGATCCTCGTGGTGGCCAACTTCGCCGGCGACTTCCCCGGACTCGTGGGCCTGCTGAACCTCACCGGGTCCCTGACGAAGATGGGCGTGGCCCATTCCGCGCTGTGGTCCACGGATTTCACCGACGACTGGGCCCGTGACAAGCTGCGCGAATGGCTCCTGACCGGTCGGATCCGCCACGACGAGTCCCACGTGCGCGACCTGCCTGACCTGCCCACCCTGCCCGACTCGCCCGAGAAGCGCCTGGGCATCGCCCTCGCACAGCAGTTGAGACAGCGCAAAGCCATCATGGCCATCTTCGACGAGTACTGCATGGGCATGTACAACGCCCTCATCGACGACGAGATGCTGAACCCCACGGGAATCTACAAGGAGCGATTGTCCCAATCCGCCTTGGTGGCCGAGATGGCGACCGTCACCGACGCCGAGGCGCAAGCCGTACGCGACTGGCTCGACGCCAAGGGCCTGACCTTCCACATCGACAACGACGGCGACGAGCGGCACTGCCTGACCGACGCCCAGGTGCTCCAGCAGTTGAAGATGTACGTGGCCGCCCTGCGGATGGCCGACGATTTCGGGGCCGACATCCTCGGCATCCAGTACCAACAGGGCCTGAAAGACACGGTCCCGGCCTCCGACCTGGCCGAGGGCCTGCTCAACAATGTCGACCGCCCGCCGGTCACCTCCCGTGACGGGACGCGGGTCTTGTACGAGGGCAAGGCCCTGCCGCACTTCAACGAGGTGGACGAGGGCGTGGCCGTCGACCTCCTCGTCACCAACCGGGTGTGGACGGCGATGGGCCTCGACCCCGCCTCCACGCTCCACGACGTGCGCTGGGGCGACGATTGGGACGGCGACTTCGTCTGGGTCCTGGAGATCTCCGGGTCCGTGCCGGCCTCCCACCTGGGTGGGTACGACAAGGCGTGCTCCATGCGCCAGGCCTACTACTTCTTCCCCCTGGGCGGAGGGACGCTGTCCGGGGTCTGCCGCCCTGGTGAGATCGTGTGGTCGAGGGTGTTCATCATGGACGGCGGCCTCCACGTCGACCTCGGCCGGGGGACCTGCGTCGAGATGCCCGACCATGAGGTGCGCCGCCGCCTGGACTCGACCAACCCGGAATGGCCGATCATGAACGCGGTCCTGCACGGCGTGGACCGCGACCATCTGATGGCACGGCACAAGGCGAACCACCTCAATGTCGTGTACGCCCCCGACGCTCCCACCGCCGACAAGGCGCTGATCGCCAAGGCCGCCATGTTCTCCGCCATGGGGCTCACCGTCCACCTGTGCGGCGATGTGCTCCCCGAGCTCACAGCCTGAACAGCCGCCCGACACCGGTCGGGCGCGGGGGCTGTCACCCCAGACCGAACAGGGGCGCCGCGAAGGGGTCCCCGGTCAGGGCCGCCTTGAAGAGATTCTGAGCAACCTCAGTGTCGTACGCGCACAGCCCGGCCAGCACCCGCCCCAGGACCAACGCCGAGGTGTGGCGCTGGTTGAGGTACGCCGTCCCATCCACGGCGATGGCGGCGGCCGCCGCCTTCTGGGCGACGGTGTCACGGCTGCTGGAGTTCAGGAGAAGGATCCAGGCCTGGGCCCATCGCCCGCCGTGATCCCCTTCCGCCACACAGGACACTGGCCACGGCGCGACGACGGGGTCCATGGCCTCCGGCCGCATCCCGATCCTTCGAGCCGTGGCGGCAAAGTCGGCGACCATGTTCGTGCAATAGTAAATACAAGCAGCAGCACCTCGCCACCTCCCTTCGCCATCCGCGCGGACTATGGCACTGTCGAATCCACCCATGGAAGGGTCCTCTCATATTGGAATTCACGGTGTGGCTGCAGAGTTCCCGATACCTGAAGCAATGCCGGCGATCCGAGTTCTCGTAGTGAAAGTCTACACTCCGTAGTGTCAAGGTTTGATAGTTTCCACTCCTCGGCTGTGATGGGTGGTGTGGCTCAGTCAACAAACGATCTGAATAGCCGCGCGAATGTGCCCAACTTCGACGCGGTGAGGTTGGCCGCACACGTGAGACGGCAGGAATTGAATCTCACTTTGAAACAACTCGTCCAGCGCGCCCACATCGCGGAGTCCACGGTCACGGGCGTCCTGTACGGATACCACGAGGGAAGCGTCCGGACATGGCACGCCATCGCGCGCGCCCTCGACCTCCCCCTCGGCGACCTGCTGAACCACTTGGACGACGACGCCACCAGGTCGACCGCGTCACGCACCCAGCGCTGACAGACCCCGCGACATCTCCCATTCGCCCACACATCCCCATCGAGCCGGATGACTGCGCTAGTCTGCACCCATGAAGAAAGCCATCTGGATGACGCTCGGGTCGATCGTCTGCGTCCAGATCGGATCGGCTTTCGCCAAGAACCTCTTCCCCGTCGCCGGCCCCTTGGCCATGGCGTGGCTGCGCGCGACCATGGGCGCCCTGCTCCTCATCCTCGTCGTGCGTCCCCGGCTGCGAGGCCGCGGGCGGGCTGACTGGCTGAGCTTGTTGGGGTACGCCGGGTGCCTGGTCACCATGAACATCAGCTTCTATCAGGCCATGTCGCGCATCCCCATCGGGCTCGCGGTGACCATCGAATTCCTGGGGCCGCTGGCGGTCGCTCTGGCCAAGAGCCGAGGGCTGCGCGACCTCATCTGGGTCGCGCTCGCCGGGTTCGGCGTCGCCCTGCTGGGCTGGTCGCCGGGATCGCTGACCTGGACCGGCATCGGTTTCGCCCTCCTGGCGGCGGCGTGTTGGGCCGGGTACATCCTCGTCACCCCGCACGTGGGACGCCACTGGCAAGGTGCCCAGGCGGTGGTGTGCGCCAACGTCGCGGGCTCGGTCGTCCTCGTCGTCCCCGTCCTCGTCTGGTACGCCCCCGTCCTGGCCCACCCGTGGGTGTGGGCCACGGGACTCGCGGTCGGGTTGCTCAGTTCGGTCCTGCCGTACGGCCTGGAACTGGCCGCCCTGCGCACCCTCGACCAGCGCGTGTTCTCCATCCTGATGTCCGTCGAACCGGCCATGGCGGCCCTGTTCGCCCTGATCATCCTGGGCGAACGCCTCAGCCCGTCCGACGTGGTGGCCATGGCCTGCGTGATCGCGGCCTCCGTGGGCATCACTGTGACCGCAGGGCGGGGACGCCGCCTCGCAGCCCGTGACCTGAAAGGTGAGCGACCATGACCCCCGAGCAACCCCTCGGCCTACCTCCGCTCTCCGCCGAGACGAAGGCCCACCGCAGGCGCCAGAACCGTGTCATCGTCGCGGTGGCGATCATGGTGCTCGTCCCCCTGATCGCCATCATGGGCGCCAACCGCTACAGCACGTCCGAGATGAAGGCCTGGTCCTCGAACCCGCGCTTCGACCTCAACGCCCCCGCTCAGGTCCCGCTGGACACACCCGGGGAGTACGCCGTCTGGTCGTTCTCCACGCCGGCCACCTGCGCCGTCTCCTTCGGCGGCGCCCCTGTCGCCACGACCCCCGGCGCCACCCAGCCGCTGGAGTCCTCGGGGCTGTACCAATCGGTGACGTTCACAGCCACCTCGGCCGGGGACTACACGGTCCTCTGCCTGGCCCCGACCTCCGGTGGGTACGCCATGGTCGCCCCACCCTCCCCGGTGAACCGCCTGGTGTTGATCATCGTCGCCGGGTTCTTCGTGGGGATCGCCGGGTTCATCACAGGGTTGGTCCTGCTCGTGGTCGCCCTCGTCACCAACCACAAGGAGAGGGCCTCACTCCCCGTCCGTCGCCAATACCGTTGATGTCACCTAGTGTTGCCCCTCTTGATCGAGTGACATGAAATTGTCGGCCCTTGCTACAGATTCCGCCTGATCAGGCCGTGAGTCCTGACAGAAGCCATCACTCGACGGACAAGTTGAAGGAGGATTGCCTAGCGACGGTCGGGATCGAGGTCACTGATGAGGATGGGGCCGACTGGGATGCGTACCCCTCCCCCGGAAAAGGATGACGTGCACGGGGCTAGGCCATATGTGCAGCCTCATGGCGCGGCCCCTCCGTGCGACCCCCACTCCGCGATGAACACCTGAGTCACAGAAGGCACGCGACTCACAGGGCCCGCAGACCGCCTACCGCGACGCCCACCACTCCATGAGTTCGGCGGTGGCGTCCTCGACGGAGACGGGGCCGCGATCCAGGCGTCGCTCTAGGAGGAAGGCGTACGCCTGGCCCACGGCGCGACTCGGGCCGATGCCCAGGATCTCCATGATCTGGTTGCCGTCCAGGTCGGGACGGATCGCGTCCAACTCTTCCTGGGACGCCAACTCGTCGATGCGCCATTCCAGTTCTTCGTAGGCACGGCGCAGCCGCTCGGCCTTGTTCTTATTCCTGGTCGTGCAATCCGCGCGGGTCAGGATGTGCAGCCGCTCCAACTCGGGGCCGGCGTCGCGCACGTAGCGGCGCACTGCGGAATCCGTCCACTGCCCCTCGCCGTACCCGTGGAAGCGCAAGTGGAGGTCGATCAGCATAGTCACCGCCTCGACGACGTCCTTGGGGTACTTCATCGCCGTCAGCCGCTTGGTGGCCAGCTTGGCGCCCACCACGTCGTGGTGGTAGAAACTCACTTTCCCACCCGGCTCCAACCGGCGGGTCCGTGGCTTGCCGATGTCGTGGAGCAGGGCGGCCAGCCTGCTGACGAGGTCGGGCTCGTGGTTGCGGGCCTTCTCCAACGCGATGGCCTGGTCGAGGACGACCAGGGAGTGTTCGTACACGTCCTTGTGGTGGTGGTGCTCGTCGATCTCCAGACGTAGAGCCGGAAGCTCGGGAAGGAAGTGGTCGGCCAAGCCGGTGCGCACGAGGATGTCCACGCCGATGCGTGGGGTGTCGGTCAAGAGCAGTTTCGTGAACTCGTCCCGGATGCGCTCGGCGGAGACGATCGACAGACGCCCGGCCATGTCCATCATGGCGCGAATGACGTCCGGGGTGGGGCGGAATCCGAACCTCGCGGCGAAGCGGGCCGCCCTCATCATCCGCAGGGGGTCGTCCTCGAAGGACATGGTCGCCGTTCCGGGGGTACGAAGCACCCCTTCGTCCAGGTCGATGACGCCCCGGAAGGGGTCGACGAAGGTTCCGTCCACCATGTCGATCGCCATGGCGTTGATGGTGAAGTCGCGTCGTCTCAGATCGTCTTCGATGTTGTTCCCGAAACGGACCTCAGGTTTGCGGGAGTCGGGCTGATAAGCGTCCGCCCGGAAGGTGGTGACCTCCACCTGCCATTCGCGGCCCCCGGCGCGCATGAGCGTCCCGATGGTGCCGAATTCGCGGCCGATGTCCCAGATCGGACCCTTGAACCCGGCCAGGATGCGTTCGATCTCGTCGGGACGTGCGGCGGTGGTGAAATCCAAGTCCGAGGACTCGATCCCCATCACGGCGTCGCGTACGGGACCTCCCACGAGGTACAGCCGGTACCCCGCCTGAGCGAAGGCGAGGGCCAACGGCTCAGTGACGGGCATGACCCCGGTCAGGTCAGGCTCGACCATGGGACCCCCTGTCATGGAAACATGAGTCTGTCGCGGGACGCCGGGCGCCCCCGACAGCGATCATGGTCTGGAAGGGTGGGACCACCTGTTCCACCCTTACGCGGCGACGACTTCCACAGGGATGTGAGCGGTCACCGCGTCATGGAGCTTGATGCTGATGGTGTGCGTGCCCAGGGTCTTGATCGGCTTGACGACCTCGATGCTGCGCTTGTCGATGGCCGGACCGCCGGCCGTCTTCACCGCCTGCGCGAGAGCCGAGTGGGTGATGGCGCCGAACAGTGTCCCGGAGGCGCCGGAGCGAGCCTTCACCGTGACCGTGAGGCCTTCCAACTGGGTGCGGATCTCGGCGGCGTGATCGATGCCACGGATCTCGCGGGCGTCGCGAGCACGCTTGATGCCCTCGATCTGCTTCTCCGCCCCACGGCTCCACGCGATGGCGCGGTTCTGGGGAAGGAGGAAGTTGCGCCCGTACCCGGGACGGACATCGACGATGTCGCCGGGGATGCCGAGCTTGTCAACAGCGGTTGTGAGAATGAGCTTCATTCCTTCTTCTCCTTATCAGCGGCCCGAGGTGGCGTACGGCAACAGGGCGACCTCGCGAGCGTTCTTGATCGCCTGGGCGACCTTGCGCTGGTCCTGAACAGTCAGGCCGGTCACACGGCGAGAACGGATCTTGCCACGATCCGAGATGAACTTGCGCAGAAGCGTGACGTCTTTGTAGTCGACCTCACCGATGTGAATCGTCTTCACCGGCACGATCTTCTTCTTCATGATTGGCTTACGTGCGGCCATTGTGGTGCTCCCTTTCTTGAGCCCGGCGTGATGCCGGAATGTGCCTGGGCTGAGTGCCGGTCGGCATCCAGACCCCTGTTGCCCTGTGGTCCAGGGCGGGTTGGTGGCGCGCCGTGAGGCGAACCAGGTGGGTTCACGGAGGAACCCGTCACCCCGCTAGGGGTGGGGTTTGTCAGAACGGTGGTTCGTCGGACTGGGCGGACGCCCACGGATCGGCCACGGGCGCTTGGGGCTCCGACGGCGCGGACCACCCGGCGGACCCGGACTGGAAGTTCCCCGAGGACGCGTTGCGCGACACCTTGGCGGTGGCGTACCTCAACGCGGGGCCGATCTCGTCGACCTCGACCTCGAAGACGGTGCGGCGCTCGCCCGACTGCGTCTCGTACGAGCGAGACTTCAAGCGCCCCTGCACGATGACCCGCATGCCCTTGGTGAGGGACTCGGCCACGTTCTCCGCGACCTGGCGCCACACCGAGCAGTTGAGGAACATCGCCTCGCCGTCTTTCCATTCGTTCGACATGCGATCGAAGGTGCGCGGCGTCGAGGCCACGGTGAAGTTGGCGACGGCGGCTCCGGAGGGAGTGAACCGCAATTCGGGGTCACCGGTGAGATTGCCGATGATGGTGATGACTGTTTCGCCTGCCATGTTCGTCCTTTGAGTGAATTCAGTGACTCTACGCTACAAGAGACCTACGACAATACGTCGCGGTCACTTGGATTCTGGACGGAAGACCTTGGCGCGAAGCACCTTCTCGTCGATGCCGAGACGACGATCAAGTTCCTTCACGACGGCGGACTCGGCGTCGAGGTTGACCACGACGTACGTCCCCTCGGACTTCTTCTTGATCTCGTAAGCGAAACGACGACGACCCATGATGTCGATGTTGGTGATGACGCCGCCAGCCTTCGTGACCGGTTTCAGGTGGGTGTCGATGATGCCCTGCACCTGACGATCGTCGACCTCGGGATCGAGGATGATCATAATTTCATAGTTACGCATTCGCGTTGTCTCCTCTGGACTGTCGGCCATGAGGAGGTCCCATGGCAGGAGAGTGTGGCGCGGTTGCGCCGAGGGCATAGTTTACCTGGTGGACCCCAGGTCTGTCACGTCGGGCCCGTGGTCCCTCAGCGTTCCTTGCCGAAGTCGGTGCCGAAGCCGCGACGCTCGTCGCGGGCCAGTCGCTTGTGAGAATGGGAGACGAGCCCCAGAACCACGAGGGCGCCGATCGCCACGAGAGCCACACCGAAAAAGATCACTGAGACCACGGCCATGGGCGAACCGCTCCCTTCCACTGACGTACTGCTGGCGCCCACTGTACCTGATGAGGACGAAGCGGTCGCCGACGCGGTCGGAGTCGGGGTCGTGGTGGGAGTCGGCTCCTCGCTCGGGGAGGCGGTCGGGGCCGGCGGGGCGACGATGGTCCCCGTGGCGCGCGCCATGGAGCCGATGTAGACGCCGTCGCCGGCGAAGGACGCGGTCACAGTGAAACTGCCGGGGAAGGTGTCGCCATCGGGCAGCGCCATCAGAGCGGTGAAGCGGCCGTCGTCGCCTGTGCCCACCGACGAGTCGATGTCCCCGTAATCCACGCTCAGGCTCACCAGGCTCGACCCGACAGGGCTGTCGTTCGAGGTCAAGACGCCCGAGATCGCGATGGTCGCGCCCGGACTGGCCTGGGTCGGATCCAACGAGATGGACAGCGACGTGTCACGCTGCACTTGGGGGGCCGGTTGGACGGGTTGCGGCTGCTGGGACACGCCGAAGACGGCGCCGTCGGAGGCCGGCCCGTACCGCGAGTCCCCGCTCCAGTACGCGCTGACGATGTGGCTGCCCGGCCCGGGCGCTCCGAAGGAGTACGAGAAGGTGCCGTCGGGGCCGGTGACCGTGGTCCCCTGATAGATGTCGTCCAGCATCACGTACACGGCCAGACCGCCGATCCCCGTGCCATACGACGACGTGAACCGTCCGGAGACGTAAACGCTCGAACCGACGACTGTGGGAGTGGCGACCACCAGGCGCGAAGGGGACGGATCCGCCATCGCGGGGGCCTGCCCCAACCCGGCCAACAGACACACGAGGGCCACGGCGACGCCACGCAGCACACGGCTGACGACCGCATGTCTCATGACCACCTCCTGGTCCAGTGCAGCAGTACTCGTAACGAAATACTACACACTTGGTGTGGTCGCGGTAAACAGACATCGCCCCGATAATCTCGTCGCCGCCTGTCGGCAGCCAGATACCGCCATGTCCACGCCAGCGCCCAGGCGCTGAGAACCGACTACAGTGGGGTCATGACCATCATCGATGCCACCACGACACCCGCCTGGGCTCACCTAGTCGACCTGTCCCGTGCCTTGGACCCCGATCTTCGAGCCTGGTTCGCGTCCGATGCGAACCGCGTGTCGTCCATGACGTTCACGGCGGGCGACCTGTACGTCGACCTGTCCAAGAACCTCATCACCGCGCCTGTGGTGACGGCTCTGTTGGACCTCGCGTCCCAGATGGACCTTCCGGTACGCCGAGACGCGATGTTCGCCGGTGATCGCATCAACGTGACCGAGGGGCGCGCCGTCCTCCACACCGCCCTGCGCCGTCCGCGCGGGGACAAGCTCGACGTCGACGGCGTGGACGTCGTCGCGGAGGTCCACGCCGTGTTGGACCGTGTGTACGACTTCGCCCGCAAGGTGCGCTCCGGGAGATGGGTGGGCGCCACGGGACAGCCCATCCGTACTGTGGTCAACATCGGGATCGGAGGCTCCGACCTGGGTCCCGCCATGGTCTATGAAGCCCTGAAACCCTACGTCAAGCCCGATCTGGAATGCCGTTTCGTCTCCAACATCGACCCCACGGACATCGCGGAGAAGACGGCCGACCTCGACCCCGAGACGACCATGTTCATCATCGTCTCCAAGACCTTCACCACCTTGGAGACCCTCACCAACGCCCGCCTGGCACGGCAGTGGCTCTGGGACGGCCTGCGCGCCCGGGGCGCCATCGGCGACTCCGAGGCCAGCCGGGCCGGGGCGGTGGCGAAGCACTTCGTCGCCGTGTCCACCGCGCTGGACAAGGTCGAGGCCTTCGGCATCGACCCTGCCAACGCCTTCGGCTTCTGGGACTGGGTGGGAGGCCGGTACTCGGTGGGCTCCGCGGTCGGCACAGTCCTGGCCGTGGCCCTGGGTCCGGACCGTTTCGGTGAGTTCCTGTCCGGGTTCCACCGCATCGACAGGCACTTTCTCACCGAACCTCTCTCCAGCAACGTGCCCGTCCTCATGGGGATGCTGGGCGTGTGGTACAGGGACTTCCTCGACCTGACCAGCCACGCCGTGTTGCCGTACTCCCAGTACTTGCACCGCTTCGCGGCGTACCTCCAACAGCTGACCATGGAGTCCAATGGCAAGCGGGTCCGCGCGGACGGGACCCCAGTACGCGCCGACACCGGCGAGATCTACTGGGGCGAGCCGGGCACCAACGGCCAACACGCGTTCTATCAGCTCCTCCACCAGGGGACCCAGATCGTCCCCGCCGATTTCATCGCCGTCGCCACCCCCGCCCACCCCCTGCAGGACCAGGGCACGGACGTCCACGAACTCCTGTTGGCCAACTGCTTCGCCCAGACCAAGGCCCTGGCTTTCGGCAAGACCGAGCAGGAGGTACGGGCCGAGGGCACCCACCCGGCGCTGGCCCCCCACCGCGTCTTCCCCGGCAACCGTCCCACGACGACGATCATGGCCCCCGAGCTCACCCCGAGCGTGGTCGGGCAGTTGATCGCCCTGTACGAACACATCACGTTCGTCCAAGGCGTCATCTGGGGCATCGACTCCTTCGACCAGTGGGGCGTCGAACTCGGCAAGCAACTGGCCCTCCAGATCGCCCCCGCCGTCGCCGGGGAACAGGACGCCCTCGCCGGGCAAGACGCGTCCACACAGGCGCTGATTCGGTACTATCGGCGTTCGAGAGGGTGAACACCTATTGCCTGAGCCCTTGTGACCGACATTAGCAAGATAGGTTCATTATCGGCGCAGCACGTTCAGCCATACCATCACTGGAATCGAAGCGGCAGTGCAAATCGTGGAGGTTTGGCTGGACTATCTGATACGGACTGGCGGGCGATGACGTCGACCGATGGCGTGGCGACGCCTGGAGAAAGAATGTCTGAGGCACCTGACACACTGGTACCCATGAATATCACTGTGTGGATCCTGGTGGCCCTGGCGGCGGGAATCGTCCTCGGCTGGGTCGTGTGCTGGTTGTGGCTGGCGGCGCGTCGACCGGCGCTCGCGCTGGAGAGGGACGCGGCGCTCGAGAGGGTGAAAGAGCTTCGCCAGGATCGGGAGACGATGCTGAACTCCTACCATGCTTTGTCGGCCCAGGCCCTGGAACGACAGACGAAGACGGTGGAGGATGCCGCGGCCCAACGGCTGAGCGCGACGGAGTACTTGATGACCCCCGTGCGGCTCAGTCTGGAGAAACTGGAGTCACGCCTGGCCGATGTGGAGAAAGACCGTATCGCCATGTCGTCGGAGATCGCCAACCAGGTCCGCTCGGTGCAGTCCACTGGGGAGCAGTTGCGCAGGGAGACCTCGGCCCTGGCCACCGCCCTGCGCAAACCTCAGGTGCGCGGCGCCTGGGGCGAGATGCAACTGAAGCGCGTCGTCGAGATCGCCGGGATGGTCGAGCACTGCGACTTCCTCACCCAGGTGTCGTCCGCCACCGACGAGCGATCCATCCGCCCCGACATGAGGGTGGAGTTGGCCGGAGGGAAGTTCGTGTTGGTGGACGCCAAGACCCCCCTGGAGGGGTTCCTCGACGCGGAGTTGATCGACTCGGCGGATGATCGGGCCCGTCACATGGCCGCTTTCGGTCGCCATGTGCGCACCCATGTGGACCAGTTGTCGACCAAGGGGTACTGGAAGGCCGACACGGGAACTCCCGAGTTCGTCATCTTGTTCCTGCCCAGTGAGGCTCTGTTCTCGGCGGCGGTGGATCAGTCCCCGGACCTGATCGAGTACGCGGCGTCCAGGAACGTCATGCTCGCCTCCCCGACGACGCTCATCACCATGCTGAGGACCATCGCCTACGCCTGGAATCAGGAGGTGCTGGCCGATTCCGCGAAGGAACTCTCTTCGTTGGGTCGCCAACTCTATGAACGACTGGGAACAATGGGGAGCCATTTCGACAAGCTGGGCCGATCCCTGGACGCGAGTGTGCGGAGCTACAACGAGGCTATCGGGTCCCTGGAGGGCCGTGTGTTGGTCTCGGCCCGACGCTTCAAGGACATGGGCGTCAGTGAGGACGAGTTGAAGGACGCGACCCCGATCACGTCGGTCGCCCGCCAGGTGACCGCGCCCGAGTTGGTGGCCTCCGCCGTCGACGTGCCAGCCCTTGTCGGTCGTACGCTCACCCGCATGCCCGTCGTGGGCGACGTGGGCCAGGTGGATGACGGGGAACACATGGGACACGTGGGACACATGGACGACCTGGAGGGCCTAGACGACCTGGAGGAATCCGGTCGGCGGGTCCTGACAGGATAAGGTGTTCGTATGGCCCTCACGAGTACCCCCGAGCATCCCGTACCTTTGCGCGAGATGGCCTCAGCCGTCAAGGGCTGGGTGGAGAGATTGGGGACGATCTGGGTGTCCGCCCAAGTCATCGAGCTGAACCGCAAGACCGGGTCGATCCACTTCCTCACCTTGCGCGACACCTCGGACGAGATCTCGGTGTCGGTGACCCTGTCCACCGCCGTGCTGGACGCGGCGGGTCCGGTCGGCGAGGGCATGGCGGTCACCGCCCTGCTGAAACCGACGATGTGGATGAAGTCGGGGCGTCTCAGCTACGAGTGCTTCGACCTGCGCCCCACCGGCGAGGGCCAGCTCTTGGCCCGGATCGAGCACCTCAAACGCCTGCTCCAGGCCGAGGGCCTGTTCAATCCAGCCCTGAAGCGACGCCTGCCCGCCCTGCCGAAAGGGATCGGCCTGATCACGGCCAAGGACTCGGCCGCCGAGCGCGACGTCGTCGTCAACGTACGCCTGCGGTGGCCCGCAGCCCGGATCGTGACCCGCCATTGCCTGATGCAAGGGCCATCCTCGGCTCAGCAGGTCATGGCCGCGGTCGCCGACCTCGACGCCGACCCGTCCGTGGATGTGATCGTCATCGCACGCGGAGGAGGGTCGGTGGAGGACCTCCTCCCTTTCTCCGACGAGGCTCTGGCACGTGCGGTCGCCGCCGCCCGCACCCCGGTAGTGTCGGCCATCGGCCACGAAGTGGACACCCCGATCCTCGACCTGGTGGCGGACCTGCGGGCGTCGACTCCCACGGACGCCGCCAAGAGGATCGTGCCCGACGCGCAGGAGGAGCTCCAACAGATCGGGCGAGTGCGCCGACGCCTCATGGTCGCTTTGGCCGGATTCGTCTCGACCCAGACCGCGACCCTGGGACAGCTCACACAGCGCCCGGTGCTGACGAATCCCTTGTCACGCTTCGACGTGTACGCCGAACAGGTGACCGCCCTGCGCCACCGGCTCGCCCGAGCCGCTCTGGCCGAGGTCAACACCCAGACGTCGCAGGTCCAACGCGCCAGCGCCCTGGTGCGCACGCTCAGCCCCCAATCCGTGCTCACACGCGGATATTCGATCTTGGTCGACACGCACGGGACCACCGTCGCGTCGACCGATGACGCGCCCATCGGGGCCGCGCTCACAGCGCATGTCGCCGATGGCACACTCACCGTCACGGTGACCGAGAAGAAGAAGGAGAATCATGGCGACAGCACGATCATCGAAGAAGACTGAGGACACCTCGGCCCCCGACCCGACCACAGTCCCAGAGCCGGCCCCCGCCCCCGAAGAGACCATCGCCCCGGAGGAGACATTGACCTACGAGCAAGCCCGCGACGAGTTGATCGGCGTGGTCAATCGTCTGGAGTCCGGCGGGGAAAGCCTGGCCGAGTCCATGGAACTGTTCAAACGCGGAGAGCATCTCGCAAAGTTGTGCGAGCAGTACCTGGCCGACGCCCGTGCCACCGTGGACGCCGCCAAGGAGGGCTGAGGGGGACGTGGACGCACAATATTTATGTCATCTTATTGACGCATGAGGCGGCATGGGGGATCATAGACAGATGCATGAAGAAACGGTCACCCTTGCCCGCAGCGACGCGGACGGGTACGAGATCGCCTTGCGCCGTCGCTATTCCGGGGACACGACCGCAGACGAGCTCATCATCAATGGCGCTTTCGCCATGGACTCGGCGCGGACCCATTCCGAAATCGTCCTCGCCGAAGCCCTAGGCCCGAACCCTGGTCACGTCCTCGTCGGAGGGCTCGGACTGGGGATGACGGCTGCGCACCTCCTCGACATGGGGGCCACCAAACTCGACATCGTGGAGTTGTCAGGGTCGCTCATCGACTGGGCCAACCAGGAGATGACCCCCACCCTGGCCCGCGTGGCGGCCGATCCCCGAGTGACGCTCCACCGCGGCGATGTCGTCGCCCTCCTGTGCGGCCAGCCGGCCATTCCGGGGTTGTTCGGCCCCTGGGACGGCATCTGCCTCGACATCGACAACGGCCCCGAATTCCTCATCCACGAGGAGAATGCGCAGTTGTACACCACCGACGGCATCCGTACCGCCCTGGACCACCTCACCCCCGGCGGCACGATGGCGATCTGGGCGCAGGGGCCCGCCAAGGAGTTCTGGTACGACCTGACGAGCATCGACAAGAACGCGACCGAGCACCTGATCGAGATCGTGCGGGCCAACCGCAAGATGGACAACGCGGTCTACACCGTCCACTGCCCGAACTAGGGCGGCCCCGGAGTCACCGTTCGCGACTATCGCCCGAAGTGACTATCGCCCGAAGCGCCTCTCGCGTTGGGCGAACGAGCGCAGAGCACGCAGGAAATCGACACGCCTGAAATCGGGCCACAGGGCCTCGCAGAAGTAGAACTCCGAGTGGGCGGACTGCCAGATCAGGAAGTCCGACAACCTCTGCTCCCCAGAGGTGCGGATGATCAGGTCGGGGTCCGGCTGACCCGCCGTGTACAGATGGGACTCGATCATGTCGATCTCCAAGGTCCCCGACAGTTCCTCCAGCGTGCTCCCCTTGCGCGCCTCCTCGGCCAACAAGGAGCGGAACGCGTCACGCAACTCCTGGCGACCCGCGTAGGACACCGCCACATTGATGTGCGTGCCCAGGTTCCCTGCGGTACGGGCGCTCGCCGCGCGCAACGCTGCGGCGGTCTTCTCCGGCAATAGGTCGAGGGCGCCCACGATCTGGACCCGCCATCTGCCTTCCGCCGCCAAGGACTCCACCAGGGAGACGATGACGTCGAGCAAGGGCAGGATCTCCTCCTCGCCCCGATCGAGGTTGTTGGGCGACAGCACCCACAACGTCACAATCCTGATGCCGACCTCGTCGCACCACGAGACGAAGTCTTTCAGCTTGGACGCGCCCGCTTCGTACCCAGCGACCAGCGTCTCCCCCGGCGCGTTCAGCCGCGCCCAGCGGCGGTTCCCATCCGCCATGACGGCCACATGGTGCGGCAGTCGATCTCGATCCAGGTGGGCGAGCAAATTACGCTCGTACGTGGAGTAGAGCAATCCTGACGGACGCAGCCGGTTCTGGACTCGCGCCCATGTCTCGTTAATACCCACGGAAGATAACTCTAGCTGTGATTCACCCCGAGCGTGTGGTCGATCGCCAGGAGACATACCCGTCCTTCCACCAGTGGGGCCGCCCTCGTCCAAGAGCAGACCGGAGCACGACACGATAGACTACCTACGGTAGCGTAACTTCCAGGAACGCTGTGAAGGAGTCAAGCCATGGATCAACCGAAAACCCTAGTCACCCCCGATCCCGACAATGGGGTGGCCGACCTTCCTGGCGACCCCAAGCCCAAACTGCGCGGATGGCTGCACGCAGGAACGGTCCCCGTGCTGTCGGCCGGCATCATCGTCCTCATCTGCGTCGCCCCGGGCGCCGGCGTCAAAGCCTCGCTCGCCATCTACCTCGCCTGCGCGGTGCTGCTCTTCGCGAACTCCGCCACCTACCACATCGGGAACTGGTCGGCCACGGTCAAGGCCGTCCTGCGACGCGTCGACCATTCCAACATCTACCTGTTCGTCGCCGGGACGTACACCCCCCTGTCAGTCATGCTGCTGACGGGCGGCTCCCGCGTGACCATCCTCGCGTTGATCTGGGGGCTCGCGGGCGCCGGCGTCCTCTTCCGTGTCCTGTGGCTGTCGGCGCCACGCTGGCTGTACTCGGCCATGTACGTGGTCATGGGCTGGGCCGCCGTGTGGTGGCTGCCCCAGTTCTGGGGCAATGGCAACCCAGCCATCGTCATCCTCATCATCGTGGGCGGCGTGATCTACTCGCTCGGCGCCCTGGTGTACTCCCGCAAGCGGCCGAACCCCTCGCCGACCTGGTTCGGCTTCCACGAGGTCTTCCACTCCTGCACGGTGATCGCCGCCTTCTGCCATTGGACGGCCGTCCTGCTGGCGCTCCTCCAGATCCTCTGAGCCGGGATCCCGGAATGTCGGCGGCCGACAGACCCGGAATCCCGGCAGCCTCGGGGCTCAGGCGACCCGTGTGCCCTTGGCCAGGGTGTGGTACGGGATGCGCAGCCGGCTGACGGCCAACCAGAAGAAGCCCGCTCCTATCAGGAGGTTGACGCCCAAGCCCCACGGCCACACCGGGTCCTGCGCCACCATGGGCCGAGGCTTCACCGGCGACGGGGGGATGTTGACCGGCGTGCCGTCATTGGTCGTGACATGGACGACACCGAACGCATCCGTCTCGGTCCGGAACGCGGGGTTCCACCCATAGAGCTGAGCGCACTCGTCGACCTCGTCTTGAGGGGCCCGCGCCACCTCACGCACCGCCTGGCGAATCATCGCCAGACCATCCTGCGCCTGATCGCGAGAGTAGTTCGGCGGAAGGGGCGCCGCGTCCGCCACGGTCACGAACGGATTGGGGACCAGCAACCACCAGACCTTGTCCATGCGGACGACCCTTTCCGTCCTCGTGTTCCACTGGCACTTGTCGACCGGCGGCAGAGGGGCGCCGCTGACGTCCTTCCCGCCGCCATCGTCCGCCCAATAATCGTCCATCAACTGGTTGTACGCGTACCATTGCGACTGGCTCAAACCCCACACCTGGACCGGCCTCTCCTCGCCCAGGAAGGGGGTCGAGGCCACCAGGATGATGGGTGAGATGACCGCCAGGATCAGGGTGGTCAGGTACGTCATGAGCGTGGACGCGGAGGCACGTGTGAACACGCTCGACCAGCCCAGGCCGATCGCGCAGACCACGGCGACCAGCAGGAGGGTGACGAGGAAGCACACCAGCACCTGGACCACGGAGATGTTGCCCAAGACCATCGAGACCACGACGAAGGGCAGGGCGACGACGAGGAACACCGCCGCCGTGGCGCAGGCGGCGATCAGCTTCCCGGCGACGATCTCGGCGCTGGACAGCCGCGTGGCTTGAAGCGTGGCCAGGGTTCCCTGCGTACGGTCCCCGTTGATGGACGTGGCCGTGAACGCCGGGGCGATCACCAAGCCCATGCCCAGCACGAACAAGGTGATGAACGAGAAGGCCCAGGGGCCCGCGTTGGAGTCAGCGATCGAACACGAGACAGAGTCCACACAGCTGATGCTGCTATAGGACGTGTACACCGCCCAGATCACCAGTCCGGTGATGGAGCCGATGAAGACGAACCAGCCCAACAGGCCCCACAGCCACTTCTTCGACCGTAAACGTTGACGGGTTTCCAGACCGACCACTGTGGCCACCCCGTGCCATGACAAAGACCACGTGTTCATCGACGCTCCTCGTTCAGTTGTAGATAGGTTTCCTCCAGGCGTCCGGCCATGGGGGTCACGGTATGGATGGGCACTCCCGCCCGGACGGCGGCCTCGACGAAATGCGCCGCCGACGTGCAACCCCGAAGCGACACGATCACGTCACCGAGGGCGCCGGGGGCGTCCTTCCAGGGGATGTCCGCGCCGATCAGGAAGGATCGGATCGATCCGGGATCCAGGCAGCCCACGCGCCATCCCCGTGCGGCGCCTTCGGACTCGGCGGGGTCGACGTGGACCGTGCGCCCCTTCGACAAGAAGACGGCATGGTCGGTGAACTCGTCGAGCTCGGACAGGACGTGGGAGGAGATGAGCACGGTCTTGCCCTCTTCGGCCAGTCTCCTCACGATGTCACGGAGATCCACCCGGGAACGGGGGTCGAGCCCGGACGCGGGTTCGTCCAGGAGCAGGACCTGGGGGTCGTGCATCAGAGCACGCGCCAATCCGAGCCGCTGCTTCTGTCCCCGGGACAACACGCGTGCGGGGCTGTCGGCGAACTCGGTCAGGAACACCTCGGCGAGCACATCCCGTGCCCGTCCCTTCGCGCTGACCTTGCTCATCCCGTACGCCGATCCGAAGGTCACGAGGATCTCCATGCACGTCAGGGAGTCCCAGGTGCCGAAGGAATCGGGCATCCATCCCACCACCGACCGCGCTCGCAGGTTCTCCGTCACGATGTCGTGCCCGAGGATCTGCGCTTGGCCCAGGTCAGGCTTCAGCAATCCGGCCAGGATCAACAACAGGGTCGTCTTGCCCGACCCATTGGGGCCGATCAGGGCGGTCACCGCCCCCTGCGGGGCCTCGAAGGTGACGTCGTCGATTGCTCGTACGGTCCCGAACGCCCGGCGCAGCGCCGTGGCCTGGATCCCCGGTATCGGGGGTGTCAGTGGCACCGGAGGGGCCACCATCGTCTCTTCGCTCATGGACCCAGCCTAGGGAACACGCCTGATCGGAGCCCCCCTCCGATGGTGTGGTCTTCCCTCCTCCGCCAGAACGAGGTTTCATGGAGATGTCACATCAGAGCATTCCGGCGCAATCCCGCTAGTAACAAGAAGCCAGTGTGATGCATACTATGCTCAAAACATTTCCTCATGCCAACACGCGCACCCGAATAACGCATTCGAACGGGCGATTTGCTATGCCCGTGCTGCTGTCACCTATGCCGAATGTCTGGCGACAGCAAGTGCCAATTCAGTCACTTTTCCGACAGGTGGGAAAGTTGTCGGAAAGTAGACCCATCTCATACTCGTGAGCATTAGGATTTAACTATGGACACATTTAATGTAGTTGCCAGCCGTCTCCTGGAACAGTCTGGTCAGACCTACCACCTTCTAGTCGAGAAGCCAGAGCAGGATGACACGGGTGACTTCGCGTGCTCCTGGCACCTGGTTGACGAATCCGGCCTGGCTATCGTCTCACAAAAGACATACGGCGTGGACTCCATTCAGGCATTGCTTCTCACTTTTCTCGTCCTGGGGGAACGTCTCGAGGCTGAATCGAGTGAGTTCACGCATCTGGGGAGGAAAGGCACCGGACTACTACGACACATGGACTCGACTGTGCCAGGGGTCACCATGTGGTACCTCCCCACCTTCGACCCGACCGAGTCACACACATAGACTGCCATCCTCGATCCGCGAATCCGCCTATCGCCCGTGGCGGGATTCCCGATGCCAACCACCGGGAATCCCGCCACGGGAAAGTGAGAGGTCAGATCAGGCGCTCGCGTCGGCTTTCTGCGCAAGTTTCGCGCAGATCACTTCTTCGCGGGCGGCCAGGACGAGACGGCGCAGGGCGGGCATGCGCGCGCCCAGGCGGTCGAGCCACTGATCGGTCATCTGAAGGATGTCGATGCCAGGATCGTTGACCGAGCGCACTGGGAACAGCAACTGGACCACGTTCTGGGCCATCTCGCGGGTACGGGAGTTCCAGACCTGTTCGATGACGGCGAAGTACTCGATGGCGAACTCGCGCAGCATGGCCGGATCGGCCACGCGCGTGAACGCGGCGAGCACATTGCGCTGGGTGGCGTTGGGCACCGAGTCGTCCAGGACGCCGACCTGCCAGGCGCGACGCTTGGCGTCCAGGGTCGGGATGGCCGCACGGGCCCCCGCCGCCTTCTCCGCGCCGGCCATCGTGTCGTCCGACGCCAGTTCGGTCTCGATGTCGGACTCGCCGCGCTGCCCGGTGGCGACCAGGTCGGTCAGCAGTTCCCAGCGCAGGTCGGTGTCGATGACCAGGCCCGGCACTTCGGAGACCCCGTCGAGGACCTCGGCCACGAAGGACAACTGCGTCGGGTTGCAGGCCACCGCCGCGAACGCCTTGAAGAACTGCAACTGCTGGTCCGAGCCGGGGTCGGCGCGCATAGCCAGGGCGATGAGCTTCGCGGCGGCGTCGTCCTGGGTCTCAGTCCGGAACTCCTCGGCCACGTACAGCATCAACGTCTGGCGCAATCGAGCCAACAAGGACTGGATCGTCGTCGACGAGGTCTCGCGGGAGATGGCGCCCAGAATGGTGTCGATGTACGTGCGAGCCGTGATCTCGCCGTCGCGCAGGCTGTCCCACAGCGAGCCCCACACCAGAGCCCTCGTCAGGGGGTCCTGGATATGGAAGAGCACCTTGGGCAGCGCCTCGCGCCCGGCGTCGTCCAGGCGCAGCTTCGCGTACGCCAGGTCGGAGTCGTTGATGATCAGCAGGTCGGGGATGACCTTGCCCGCCAACTGGGGAACCTCGGTCAGAGCCCCGTCGATGTCGGCGGCCACCTCCCACGCCTTGGTCAGCCCGCCGTCGGCGAAGCTGTACCCGGCGATCGAGATGTGGTGGGGACGCAGGGTCGGCTCCACGACGATCTCGGGCAGGTCGCGGTGAGGGATCGTGTCGAAGCGCGAGTAGACGGGCGCGACCTCTTGGGCGATCGACACCTGCGCGTACACCCCCTCCCGCAGTTCGGTGGTGATGGGCCGCAGCACGGTCACGCCCGGTTCTTCGAGCCAGACCTTCGACCATTCGCTCAGGTCGCGCCCCGAGGTGGCCTCGACCTCGGTCAGGAAATCGTGCAGGGTCGCGTTGCCCCACGCGTACTTGACCAGGTAGTTGTGCACGCCCTTGAGGAAGTTCTCCTGGCCGACCCATGCGACCAGTTGCTTGAGCACGGAGGCGCCCTTGGCGTACGTGATCATGTCGAAGTTGACCTCGACGTCGGCCAGGTCGCGGATCTCGGCGACGATGGGGTGCGTGGTGGGCAACTGATCCTGCTGATAGCCGACGAGCTTGCGGGACGCGAGGAAGTCCGTCCACGCCCCCGTCCAGCGGGTGTTCGAGACGGCCGCGAGGTGGCTCATGAACTCCGCGAAGGACTCGTTGAGCCACAGGTCGTTCCACCACTTCATGGTCACCAGGTCGCCGAACCACATGTGGGCCTGCTCGTGCAGGATGGTGTTGGCGCGCGCGTCGACCTGGGCCTGGACCGGCTTGGAGCGGAACACGTACCTCTCCTCGGTCAGCGTGACCGCGCCGACGTTCTCCATGGCGCCCGCGTTGTACTGGGGGACGAACGCCTGGTCGTACTTGTCGTAGGGGTACGGCACGCCGAAGGCGTTCTCGAAGAACTCGAATCCGCGCTTGGTGATGTCGAAGATCTCGGCGTCGTCGAGGTACTGGGCCATCGACTGGCGCACGAAGGCGCCCAGGGGAACCACGCGGCCGTCGGTGGAGATGTACTGGTCGATCCAGCGCTGGTACGGCCCGGCGATCACGGCGACGAGGTACGTGGACATGATCGGGGTCTGCCCGAAGTCCCAGCGCGCCGTGCCCGTCGCGCCCTCGTCGCTCAGCGCGACCGGGTGGGGAGTGGGCTGGTTGGAGATGATCGTCCAGTCAGCGGGGGCTTCGATGTGGAACGTGAACCGCGATTTGAGGTCCGGCTGCTCGAAGTTGGCGAAGATCCGGCGCGCGTCGGCCACCTCGCACTGGGAGTACATGTACGTCTGGCCGTCCACCGGATCGGTGAAACGGTGCAGGCCCTCCCCTGTGTGGGAGTACGCCGCGTCCGCTTCGACCACGACCGTGTTCTCGGCCTGCAGCCCGCTCAGCTGGATGCGCGAGTCCTGGAAGACGGCCGTCGGGTCGAGGGCCACCCCATTCAGCTCCACCCGGCGCACCCTCGGGGCGATCAGGTCGAGGAAGGTCTGCGCTCCGGGCTGGGAGCATGAGAAGCGGATGACTGCCGTCGAGGGGAAGGTCTCTTCCGTCGAGGTCAGGTCGAGGGTGACGTCGTACCCATGGACGCGTATGAGTCCGGCCCGTTCTTCGGCTTCCGCGCGAGTGAGATTGTATCCTGGCATGTGCTCTTCCTTCCGACGTGATGCCGCTCATGTGCGGCTCAGGTCTATTCTTGCAGGTTTCTCCCCTCCCATACCCCCTGCCGGGGTGCGCCGAGCTCGTCCGGGGGCCGTACTAGACTGTTGCTCATGGAGATATCATCGCGGCCGCAGGTGACGATCAGCCTGCCGGCCTATCCGGTGGTTGCGCAACCTCATGGCCGTGTCTCCCGCGTCGTCGTCGCCCCTCGGGGCGCTGACCCGGTGCACGCCCTGATCGGCGCCCCCGAGGACCCGCAGGGATTGACCCTGCACTTCGTCGGCTTCAACACCGCCATGGGCCCCTGGGAAGCGGCGCGGTGCGCCTTGTGGGCGTCGCTCACGCGCACCGTCGTCGTCATGTGCGAACTGCCGGGCTTCACGACCTTCGGCCGGCAGCTCCCGTCGAGGGTACGCCGGGACCTGCTCGACCAGGACCCCACCTCGTGGGCGTGTTCGACCTTGTCATGCCTGCTGGCCGCCATCGACGAGGCGGGTGTGAGCCCGACCGGCCGGGTGGACGTGCTCGGGTACTCCACGGGGTGCTCCCTGGCCGTGGCGGCCCTTCCGGCGATCCGAGCCACGTACCATGTCGACCGTCTGATCCTGGTCGAGCCCGTGTCGATCACGTCGCGCACCCTGCCGCGCCTGACCATGCACAACGGCGCCGATCTGCTCCGCGCCGTGAAGACCGTCCCGCGCAACTACCCCAGTTCGTGGGTGCGCCAGGCGGTCGTGCGCGAGCTGAAAGACCCCAAGGTCCACTTCTCCCCCGCCGACTTCCTGGGCCTGATCACGATGCTGGCCTGCGACGACACCCGTGCGCGGATGGAGAGCCTCGACCTGCCCGAGACCCACCTGGTCCGCGGCTGCCAATCCAGCCTGTGCCCCGAGGAGCCCTTCCAGGACCTCGACGCCCTGCTCACCACTCGCGGCGTCGAGGGAACCACCTGCCAGGTGACGGGACTCGGCCATCAATGGTGGCACGCCCTGGCGGCCGTGGACGCCTATGCCCGTGTCCTGGCGGAGTGCGTCGCGCGCGACTCCTAGTAGTCGTCCTCCGCTGGGGCCCGGAAGCCGGAGTCGGGATCGTCGACGAACCGGGACATCCGGCCCTGGAAGATGACGCGCAGGGTGTCCGTCCGACCGTTACGGTGTTTGGCGACGATCAGATCCGCCTCGCCGGGATGGTCTTCCTTGTTGTAGACGTCAGCCCGGTGGAGCAGGATGACGACGTCGGCATCCTGCTCCAGCGAACCCGATTCACGCAGGTCAGAAATCATGGGTTTCTTGTCCGCGCGAGCTTCTGTTCCACGGTTCAACTGCGACAACGCGATGACCGGGATGTCGAGTTCCTTGGCCATCAGCTTGATCTGACGGGAGAACTCCGAGACCTCCAACTGACGCGACTCCACCTTGCGGCCGGAGCTCATCAACTGGATGTAGTCGATCACCACGAGTTTCAGGTCGTGATGCTGCTTGAGCCGACGCGCCTTCGCCCGGATCTCCATCATGGTCAGGTTGGGCGAGTCGTCGATGAACAGCGGCGCCGCGCTCAACTGGGCGGTGACCTGGCTGAGGTTCTCCCAGTAGTCGTCCAGCCGGCCCGTGCGGATGTTCTCCAAGGGGACAGACGCCTCCGCCGAGAGCAGCCTCATCATGATCTCGGAGGCGCTCATCTCCAGGGAGAAGATGGCGGTGGTCATGCGGTTGTGGATGGCGGCGCTGCGGGCGAAGTCCAGGGCCAGGGTGGATTTGCCCATGGCCGGACGCGCGGCCACGATGATCATCTGGCCGGAGTGCAGGCCATTGGTCAGGCCGTCCAACTCGGAGAAGCCCGTGGGCACGCCCGAGAACCGACCTCCATGGGAGGCCAGGGCGTCCATCTCGTCCCAGGTGATCTGGAGCAACTCGGACACCCGTCGGTAGTCTTCGCCGGAGGCGCCGTCGGAGACCTCGTAGATGGTCTGTTGGGCCGCGTCGACGATCTCGTCCACGTCGCCCTGCCCGGCGTACCCCATCTGCGCGATGCGGATGGACGCGTCGACCAGGCGGCGGAGGATCGCCTTCTCCCTCACGATCTCGGCGTAATACCCAGCATTGGCCGCGATCGAGACGGAGGAGAGGAGGTCGTGCATATAGACGTGGCCGCCGACTCGGGCGATCTCGCCCCTCTTCGTCAGTTCCGCGGCCACCGTGATGGCGTCGGCCGGCTCGCCCTGGCTGAACAGGTCCAAAATAGTGTCGAAGATCAGCTCGTGGGCCGGCTTATAAAAATCGACACCCTTGACGATCGCCATGACGTTGGCGATGGCGTCCTTGCTCATCAACATGGCGCCCAGGACGCACTGCTCAGCGGGAACATCTTGCGGTGGGACACGATCCACCGCCTGCTCCTCGCGGGCGTACGACAACTCCTGTGCGACTGTCACAGAACAATCCTCCTCTACGCTGCCTTTGACCCAAGGCAATCAGGAATGACCCACCACCATCGCGGAGGCGGATATCCCCCAGTTATGTTAAGCCTGGCGGCTCATCCTTCACTCTAGGTGACGCCTCGGACATTTTTTTCATCCGGGCGCACCAAGCTCCTGGGAGCACAACCTACCGCCCATCGAGCGCGATTCCTAACCCACGATCCACACCCTGGGGCCCCTGACATGTGGATGAAATCGCCTCCACGCGCGAAGTTGTCCACAGGGGGTTGTGGACAACTTGTGCATAGGTTGGGGACGACACGACAGACACGCCGTACCACTCGGCTAAATGCTGCCGATCGCAAGATTTTTGGAAAACTCACGCCTAATTGCACTATCTAGCTTGAACATATGATGTGTTGATTCTTGAGGGTCCCACTCAGCGGTACGCCCCGCTTGCATACGCCCATGCACACACGGATGTGGATTTATCCACAAGTTATCCACAGCCACGCTCACGCGGGTCTCGGGCGGGGCGTACGCGGGCGCCCGACGTCCCCTGCCCGCAGTCACGACGTGGCGCGGCGGGGTAGCATGGAGCCCAGACGAAGCAAGGGAGTTGCCATGGAAACCACGTACCGCATCACCGGAATGACCTGCGGCCACTGTGTCGCCCACGTGAAGGAAGAGGTCTCCGGCGTGCCCGGCGTGGAGAAGGTCGACGTCGTCCTGGACGGGCGCATGACGGTGACGTCGGCCACGGACATCGACTTCGCCGTGATCCAGGAGGCCGTCGCCGAGGCTGGCGACTACACGGTGGCCCTGGTCTGAGGACGGCTGGCCGTACCGTCCACGCCCACCGGCGCGGCAAGAGGACCCGCCAACGAGCGTGTGGAATACCCAATGGAATATTCCACTCACAGATGTCCACTCCTGCCATCATCGGCGAGTGAGCTCGGTGAGGCGCCCATCTCGACGCTGTCATCGAGATGTCGGGAATTCAGGATGTCTACGGGTTACACACCCGCTCAGCTGGGCTGAAACCTCCTCCAAACCTTAGGGATTCTCAGGATTCTCTTGGTTTTTCGCAAGGTGGCGAGTAATATCGATGTCGGTCATGGGAAACAACCCACTCGTAAGGGAAACACCCTAAAGAACACCTGAGGAGTAGTGCGTGTCCGTACTAAAAACGATCGTCTGGTCGATCGCTGGCGTCTTGGCTCTCAACCTGTCAGGGATCGGTCTCAACCTCGCTTTCGGGCGCGACGTCACACTGAACGTCGACGGACAGACGACGACCCTGAATGTCGTATATGGCTCGGTCTCGGAAGTCCTAGCCTCCAACAAAGTCGAGCTCAACTCGCGCGACCGGGTCTCCCCGGAGCTCACCACGCTGGTCACCAATGACATGGTGATCACGGTGGAGTACGCGCGTCCGATCGATCTGACCCTTGACGGGCAGCACGGAATCTACTGGACCTACTCCACCACCGTGGGCGGGATCGTCTCCTCCCTCGGCCTGTCGGACTCGGCCCTGAAGCTGTCCGCGCCCACCGACACCGCCGTGCCTCGAGCGGGCATGACGCTGAACGTGAAGACTGCCCACAACGTCACTGTCACCGCCGATGGGCAGACCCAGGAGATCCACTCCTTCGGGACCGTACGCGACACACTCACCGAACTCGGCCTCACGTGGGGCGACAACGACATCATCACACCTGACTTGGACGCCCGCCTCACCGATGGGCTCGCCATCTCGGTGGTCCGCGTCCAGACCCAGATGATCACCCGTGACACCGCGATCCCGTTCCAGACCGACAACTCGGCCGACCCCAACGCCCCCAAGGGCCAGGTCACCATCGTGACCAAGGGTGTCAACGGAGTCATGTCGCAGACCGTGGTCCAGACCCTGCACGACGGGGCCATCATCTCCGAGGACGTCCACTCCGAGGAAGTCAGCGTGGAGCCTGTCACCCAGGTCCAGAAGACCGGCAGCAAGCCCAGCGTCGCCCCGGTGAGCGTCACCCCGGGCTCAGCCCAAGCCATCGCCTACGACATGGTGATCGCCCGCGGCTGGGACGACGGCCAGTTCCAGTGCCTGGTCAACCTGTGGAACCGCGAGTCCGGCTGGAACGTGAGCGCCCACAACAAGTCTTCGGGGGCGTACGGCATCCCGCAGGCCCTGCCCGGCTCTAAGATGGCCTCGGCCGGCGCCGACTGGCAGACCAACCCCGCCACGCAGATCACCTGGGGGCTGGGCTACATCACCGGTCGCTACGGGACCCCGTGCAGCGCCTGGTCGTCCTTTCAATCCAAGGGTTGGTACTGACCGGAAACCACCACATGTCCGCATCGCTGACCAGCGCCTGACCGTGGCGCGATGCGGATTAAGATCGATAGTGTCGAACGTCCGTCGTGAGCATAACTGGGGGGTGCTCACCGCGGGCGTTCGATCCTTTCCACCCGCCGATCACGCGACGGTCACAGACTTCTTCAGCCTGTAGACCCTCACCCTAGAAGGGTCGTTGCTCTTCGGAATACCGACGAAGACCCTGGGCCCCTTCCACCGCACCGGTTGGACACACAGGAAGATGCCGGCAGGCATGGACGGATCGGCCTTGCTCGCGGACACCGCGGCGTTGCTCGCACGAGTGTTGACCGCTCTGAAGATCGACCCGCTGTACCGTCTCGCCTCACGACTCTTCGGGGCGTACCCGCCCTGCGAGACGATCTTCTGGACCGCCGCATCCACCCAACTCTCGGGGACCGCAGGCGAGGCGAGGACGCACACGACGAAACGCACATAGTTCATCGAGATGGTGATGTTCGTGGGGATCGCCTGTGCGAGGAACCCGGTCTGGGTGAACTGCTCGAAGAGTCTGGCCGTGCGCGACCGCTTCGTCACCCCCCGACCGATCAGGACCAGGATCAGCGCTACGAGCCCCACGATCGGCGCGTACACCATGAAGGCGATCCACGGGTCGACCGATCCCGAGGTGGTGCGGATGACGAAGAACACGCGCCAGAACCTGGTCCAGGTCACGGTGTGCCCGGAGAGCGCGTCCATCGTCATGGCGACGTTGGCGAACAGACAGAGCAGAGCGAGGAACACCAGGGTCATGACGACGGGGGCCACCCACGTTGTGCGCTTGACGCTGGACGTGAACCCGTCCTCGGTGTGCAGGAGCCGGTCGAGTTGCGGGTAGCGCTCCGCGATGGACGATTGTTGCGAGGACTGTCCCCCCTGGGGGACGTACCCCGGTTGGTATCCGCCACCCTGTTGGTATCCGCCACCCTGCTGGGGGCCGTACCCCGGCATGGCGCCGTAGCCGGGCTGCTCCCCGTACCCAGGACTCTGGTAACCATACCCAGGCTGTTGATACCCGGGCCCTGTCTGCGGGTACCCGACCCCTGGTTGAGGGCTGGTGGGCGGCTGTGGGTACGTGGGTTGTTGCGGGTATCCGGACTGTTGCGGGTATCCGGCCCCCGACGGTGGATATCCATACCCGCCCGACCCGTCACCGGTGTGAGACATAGCGACCCCTTTCTTCGCATCACGACAGTGTGGTTGTCGATGATAGCACGGCGAGGAGCGTCCGCGGCGACCGTATCACGGGCACGTGGACAGGCCGTCGCCAGGGCGGGTGCCTCCTGACGCCCCGTCACGCCTGTACGGAAAAACTGTCAGACCCGGCTGATATCTTCGCAGCATGGAAAAGCCTCATAGCTGGATGCTCATGAATGGAGCCGACTACTTGACGACCTTGGGCCAGATCAAGGCCGAGATCGACCAGGCGCGACGCCGCATGCGATCTACCGTGCTTCGCGAGGGCAGTCTGCACTATTGGAGGGTCGGACGCATGCTGAACTTCCGTAGTTCATGGGGAAACAGGTTCATCGAGAATCTTGCGCGGGATCTGAAACTGGCCTTCCCGAATATCTCTGGCTACTCCGAGAGGAATCTGCGTTACATGGCGCAGTTCGCACTGGCGTATCCCAACCTTGAAATTCTGCAACAGGCTGTTGCAGAATTGCCGTGGGGCCACAACATCCTCCTGATGACGCGAGTGTCTGACCCTGGCCAACGCGAGTGGTACGCAGAGCGATCTTGCCAACCAAGCGTTGAAAGACCCCTATATCTTCGACTTCATCGACACGACGTCGATCCTCAAAGAACGCGAAATCGAGCGCGAGATGGTCGCACACGTCGGACGTCTCCTGCTCGAACTTGGTGCTGGCTTCGCATTCATTGGCCAGCAATATCACATAGTGGTAGACGACCAAGACTTCTACATTGATCTACTCTTTTACAATATTAAACTGAGGTGTTTTGTTGTGGTTGAGTTGAAGGGAACCGACTTCCAGCCTGACTATGCAGGGCAGATCAGCTTCTACGTGACCGCAGTCGATGAACTACTACGCCACGCGAATGACAATCCAACTATCGGGATCCTCCTATGCAGAGGAAAATCCGGCCTGGTCGCGGACTATGCGCTGAGGGGTCTAGACAAGCCCATCGGGGTGGCCGAATACCGATTGGTCCGTGACCTACCGCTCGAGTTGGTAGACCTGCTGCCTAGCGCCGACGACATCGCCAACCGGTTGAACGTACCAGAGGAGCCTGATGAATATGGATAGCGACGACGCATCTGCGTGTCCACCTTCCCATCGTGAGACCTACCAGGTGTCAGACGGATGGGATCCACACCCCGAATCGTGTGACGAGGGCCGAATCACTGACAAGTCGCCAACCCCGTCGCCAGGGCGGCTTTGTCGTCTGCGGTGGTGGTGAGGTCCCATGTGATGAGGGTCGTCGCGAACTGGGTCGCGTACTGGCACCAGTCTGCCCTGTCAGCCGGCATCCAGGCGGCAGGGCCCTTGGAGGACTTGGCCTGGTTGGCGCTCCCTGACGTCGCCTGGAGGTTGTTCTGATCATTGGCGAAGGCCAGGCGACGGGCGTCGGTCCAGGCCGAGGCCCCGTGCCGCCAGGCGTACGCGAGGGGGACGATGTGGTCGATCTGGACCAGCGGGGACGTGTCGGCGCCCTTGGTGAAGGTGACCGTCGTCCCCGTGTACGGATCGGCGAGGGTCCCCGAGGTGACGACGCAATCGTGGGTCCCTGGCTTGTAGGTGACGTCGGTGAGGTCGCGGGCGAGCACGTCGTTGCGAGTGTCACACCCGTTACGGTCGGCGTCGGCCCAGGCAGGGCCGAAGGCGGCGCGTAGGTACGGATCAGCAGGGACCGAGTCGTCCACGCGGATCTGCGACAGATCGACAGGCGAGGTGGTGGGGAATGCGTCACCCGTCGGGCCATCGACTGAGGTGGTGGGGGTCGGGCCACCCGTCCCGCCCTGGGCAGACGAGGAGGGATCGGACTCCCCCGAGCGATCATGGGCCGAGAATCCGGCAATGACAATGACCAGGACGACCACGAGGAGCGTGTACCTCCCCCGACGTCCCTTGCGCGTCACATGTCTCCTCGTCACAGAGGTGAAGAGTAGCACAGAGGTGAGGCCGACATCACGGTCGATGACATGGTTTATTTATCATGTCAATACCGCACCGAGGCAGCGAGCGGAGACACTTCATACAGGCGATGAAACCCACAAAAAACAGAATGTCCGCTGGCACGAGTGCCAGCGGACATTCACCCGCGCGCCTGGAGGGACTTGAACCCCCAACCTTCTGATCCGTAGTCAGATGCTCTATCCATTAAGCTACAGGCGCTTGAAGCAGAGATAGTCTACGCTATGGACGGCCTTATGCCAACTTGAGGCGGGACACGGGCTGCGCCAATTGGCTTCTGACATCCAGATGCACGAGACTAGAGGGGATGACTGAGCCGATTGCGAACCGCCGGAGAATGACTGCCGCCGAACGCCGCGACCAACTGATTGGGGTGGCGCGCAACTGCTTCGCCGAGAAGGGGTTCGACGGCACGTCCATCGAGGAGATCGCGGCCCGCGCATCCGTGAGCAAGCCGGTCATCTACGAGCATTTCGGCGGCAAAGAGGGGTTGTACGCGGTCGTGGTCGACCGCGAGGTGACCACGTTGCTCACCGGGCTTCGCGTCGCGATCACCAATCCGCACGCCGGGTCTCGGCGACTGCTGGAACTGGCCACCCTCGCCCTCTTGGACTACATCGAGTCCTGCCCGGAGGGGTTCCAAATCATCATGCGCGACTCCTCCGAACTGGGCGGGTCGGGGTTCGCGTCCATCCTCAACGACGTCATCGCCCGGGTCGAGTCCGTCCTGATACCGAAGTTCGAGGCCCAGGGGTTCGACCCCAAGGCCGTCCCCCTGATAGCCCAGGCACTCACCGGCTTGGTCGCCATGACGGGACAGTGGTGGCTGGACAACCCAGATTTCACCAAAGAAGAGGTCGTGAAGTACCTGGTCAACCTGGCGTGGAACGGCATGCACCACCTCGACCAGAACTTCCGCCTCAGCGGCCCCTCGACCTGACCGTCCGCGGTCCGGGACGTACGCGTCCCTGCACGTACACCTCCCGACACGCCGCCACCCGGCACGTACACCTCCCTCCCCCGGCAGAGAATCCGGGCGCCATCAGGGGTTTCGGACCCGGGCCAAACACGACCGACCTGTAGACTCGTGACTGTTATGAGCACCGACCACCCGAGTCCACCCCCCGAGGTGAGCAGCGCGCGTGTGGGCATCCAGGACAGGCCCACCGCCATGGTGCGCAATCCTTCCGACTTGATGGGCATCATCGCGTGCGCCCTGGGCATCATCCTGGTCTGCCTGATGGTCGTGTACGCCCACAACACCCTCGGAGGGATGGCGGTCGACATCCGGGCCTTCGCCGTCCTGCTCCAGCGGATCTTGTTCATCCCGGCCACCGTGCTCGACGCCATCGTCATCCTCTTCCCGCCCATCGCGGTCGGCATCGACCTGCTGGTGCGCCGGTACCCCATGGTGGCCCTCCAAGGCCTGATCGGCGCCATCGGCGGCATCGTCATCGGCCTCATCGTGGCCTTCCTGGTCAACGAGTGGGGGCCCGTCTCCCTGGTCACCGAGTTGTCGGTCGGCTCCAGCGGCGGCATCGCCGCCCTGCCGATCCCCCCGTACGTCTCGGCCATCACCGCCCTGCTGACCACCGTCGCCACACCCGCGTCCCGCCGGTCGATCACCTGGTCGTGGAACCTGATGTGGATCGCGGTCTTCGTGGCCGTGGTGACCACCTCGGTCTCCCTGCCGGGCATGGCCATCGCCCTGCTCATCGGGCGCATGGCTGGGTACGCGACCCGGTACGGGCTTGGCGTCGCGTCCCGCCGGGCGTACGGCATGGCCCTCGTCGCCGGCATCCGTCGCGCCGGGTTCGCGCCGGTGAGCATCGACCGAGTGTCGACGGTACGGGTCGAGGAGACGGCTGAGACGATCCCCGGAGTGCAGACGCCGCAGTTCTTCTCCGACCATCGGTTGTACGTGATGAAGACCGTGTCCGGCAAGATGTACAACCTCATCGTGCTCGACGGCGACCGCCAGATGATGAGCATCATCACCCGCGTGTGGCGGTACCTGCGCTCGCGGGCCGTCGAGGGACGTACGACCCTGTCCCTGCGGCAGACCGCCGAGCGTACCGCCCTGCTCTCGTACGCCGTGCGCTCCGCGGGGGTGTCCACTCCGGCCGTGCTGTCGATCGCCGAGGCCGAGGACTCGATGCTGATCATCCGCGAGGCCACACCTGGGTCCGAGTGTTTCGCCGACCTGCCGACCGAGCAGGTCACCGACCGCCTTCTGGACGCCATGTGGGACCAGATCCGCAGGGCGCACCGCTGCGGGATCGCCCACAGGGCGCTCAGCCCGGACTGCTTCCGGGTCAGCGTCCCTGATCCTCTGACCCCCGGCGACGCCCGACAGGTGTGGGTGCTCGGCTGGGAGACCGGCGACATCGCCTGCTCCGACCTGGCCAGGCGCATCGATCTGACCCAGATGATGGCGCTGATCACCACGAAGGTCGGCGTCGGGCGGGCGCTGGCGTCGGCGACACGAGCCCTTGACGAGTCCGAACTGGCGGGGTTGGGACCGCTGCTGCAAGTCCCCGCCATCCCCAAGGCCACACGGGACCGCATGGACCACCCGAAGGAAGTCCTCGCGGACCTGCGTACGGAACTGGCTCAGGACATCCCTGAAGCCGCCACCCAGACCGAGCAACTCACCCGCGTGGGCGCCCGGACCATCGTCATGACGATCTTGGTCACCGCCGCCATCATCGTGGTGTTGACGTCCTTCAACCTCTCCGAGGTCGTGGCCGCCGTCCGTGACTCGGATTGGCGGTGGGCGGTGGGCGCCTTCGGCATCGGCATGGTCGGGTTCGCGGGCGCGTCCATGACCTTCATGGCGTTCTCCCCGGTCAAGCTCTCCTTCTGGAGGGTGTACGCGTGTCAGGTGTCGGCCACCTTCGTGGCCCTCGCCGCGCCAGCGGGGCTGGGACCCGCCGCCGTGAACCTGCGGATGCTGATGAAGAAGAACGTGCCCACTCCCCTGGCTGCGGCGACCGTGGCCCTGACCCAGGTGGCCACCATCGTGGTCGTCATGCTGTCCTTGGTCGTGCTCACGGCGGTGACGGGGTCCAGCCAGCTGACCTCTTTCCAGGTCACGCCGGGGATGATGATCGCGATCCTGGTGGTGGCTGGCGCGGTCGGCGCCACCCTGCTCATCCCACGGTCGCGGGCATGGATCGTCGCCCGGGTCGCGCCCATGTTGAGGCAGACCTGGCCCCGCCTGGTGGAGCTCTTCTCGAGCCCCCACCGTCTCGCCCTCGGTCTGGCTGGCAACATCGTCGCCGTGATCTCGTACGTCGTCGCCTTCCAATGGGCCGTGTACGCCTTCGGGCGGGACATCCACTTCCTGGCCGCCGCCATGGTCTACCTGATCGGCACGTCGGCCGGGTCGGTCATCCCCACACCGGGCGGCATGGGCACCATCGAGGTGACCGAGTCGGCTACGTTGGTGTCCATCGGACTCAACGCGGGCGTCGCCGCGTCGATCGTTCTGCTCTTCCGCTTCGTCACCTTCTGGATCCGCATCCCGTTGGGGTGGGTCGCCTATCGCTGGATGCGCCGCATCGGCGAACTGTGAGGCTCGTCGGGCAATCTGTGTTCATCTTCGTGCGCGAGTGACATCGTTTTGACGGATTTCTCGCCCCATGACCGACATTTCGTGTCACTCGAGCGATTACGGCAACCTCTCATGCCATATCAGGCGGGTTGGACGGTGGCGCCAGGCACGGGTCCGGTGACGATGCGCACCTCACGTGCGACGCCCTGGGAGGACAGGGCCACGGCCAGGTCGGTGGCTGATGCCTCGTCGTCGGCCAGGAAGGCGACCGTCGGCCCGGACCCGGAGATGATCACTCCTTGGGCGCCGGCGTCTCGTCCAGCGGTCATCGTGGCGTGGAGTTGGGGCAGGAGCGAGCACGACGCGGCGGACAGGTCGTTGACCAGGAGTCCGCCCACACGTGAGGAGTCCCCCGACGCCAGGGCCATCATCAACTCGGCGGGAACCTGGGGGACCTCCGACCAGCCCGTCGGCGTCGGCAGGTGGTCGAAGCGGCGGAAGACCTCGGGAGTGGACAGTTCCCGTCCCGCGATGGCGAGCACCCAATGGAACTGCCCCCGGCACAGGGCTGGAGTCAGCTTCTCTCCCCGACCGAGCCCCACGGCGCACCCTCCCATGAGGGCGAACGGCACGTCGGCGCCCAGACGGCCCGCCAAGTCGAGCAGATCGTTGGCGCTGACCTTCAGGTCCCATAACCGAGCGCAGGCCAGGAGAGCGCCCGCCGCGTCAGCGGATCCGCCCGCCATCCCACCGGCGACGGGAATCTGCTTGTCGATGATCAGACGCACCCCCTCGCTGACGGAGTACTCCCGCTTCACCAGCGACGCGGCCCGACAGGCGAGGTTGTCGCTCCCCTGGCCGACCTTATGAGCCTCCGCTCCGCGCATCTCACAGCTCACATCCCCCTCGGCGCTGATCGCGGTCACATCGTCGTACAACGACACCGCCTGGAAGATGGTCGCCAACTCATGGTATCCGTCCGCCCGCACGCCGCCCACGCACAAAGCGAGGTTGATCTTCGCGGGGACTCGCACCCTGACCTGCGCGAGGTCGTCCCATGATTGCGCAACACTCATATCAAGCAGAGTACCTCATCGGGGAATGTACGGGCGCCCCAGCGGCCGGACAGCGTCCCAACCGTTCGCGGTCATCACGGGCAGAACGCTCATCGTCCCCGGATGACTTCGGTCAGCCCCTCACCGACGCCGCTTGACCCGGACCTTCGCCATTCCAGCCGTCTTCTGACCGGAGCGGGACTTCGTACGGCCTCCCCCGGCCAGACCGGGCGCCGCGTCCACGCTCTCCATCGCCTCATCCATGGTCGAGCCCCGCGACGGCTCTCCCACGGCGACCAGTTCCAACTCGTCCTCATCGGGGCCGCACGCCTCCAGGTCGGCCTCCAGGTCGGCATCCATGTCGGCATTGAGGGCCGCATCCATGTCGGCATTGAGTTCGGCATCCAGGTCGGCATCCATGGTCGTCGGAGCAGTGTCGCCCTCCAGGTCATCGACCCCGGTCGTGATCGACACAGCGTCGCCCTCCAGCCCGCCGGACACGGTCCCTGCCTCGCCATGAGCCTCTACCGCCTCCAGGACCTCCACGATCTCCATCGGCTCGCTACACTCAACCGGCTCGCCACGCTCAACCGACTCGACAGACTCAACCGACTCGACAGCCTCCACCGGCTCACTCGTCTCCACGGAATCACCGGCATCCACACGTACGCCTGCCATGTCCCCTGGTTCAACACCCGACTCGACACCCGACTCAGCACCTGGCTCAACACCCGGCTCGCCCCCCCGACCATCAGTAGAGGCCCGAGAACCGAACGTGAGACGAGATGGAGTCCACAGAACCACATCCAGCACCGATGCGACGTACACCATGAGCTCTTTGCCGATGCTCGGCGACGGTGCCTCGGCGACGCCCACTCCGGACTCCTCAGCGAGGGGGGTGTCCGCCCGCGTCTCGTCAGGTCGGCTGGTGGATGGCGCCAACGCCGCGATGAGAGTGAGCAGGGCTTTGGTCGGCTTGACCCCGACAGGCCAGACGGCAGGAAGCTTCAGGTCCACCCGGGCGGTGTTCGGGACGAAGTCCGGCTCGTGCTCGACGACGACCGGAAGGAAGAGGAGATTCGCGAGGACCCAGCAGGACACCACCAACGCGCCGGCTCCCACCGCGACCGACACGACGACGACGAGCGTACGCCCTGGCGATCCTGGTCCCAGCGTGGCGAAGACCCAGGCGACGTCGATGCTCATCAGGGCCAGTGTCGGTGCGACCGCGACCAGGCAGAACAAGCCGATGTCACGGATGGTGCGCTGCCGAAAACCCTGGTCGAGCCGGGCGTACTTCGGATCGGGCACATAGGCCGGCCTCAGGAAGACCCCCGCTATTCCGACAGCCGCCAGGAAGAAGACGAATGGAAGCACGAGGCCCAGGTTCGCGGTGTAAAAGGTCCCCGGGAATGGGCTCGCCGAGCCCCATCCGAAAACACCGTCGAGGACCCAACTGTAGACGTGGCTGCGCTGGTCGAGGGAGGATTGCGCCTCCGCCCACCGGGCCGCGAATTGGATGACGACGGTCAGGACGACAGTCAGGACGAGGGAGCCCCACGGCAAGGAGCGCGCCACGTGGATCGTGGGGCGCTGCGGCTGCAGATTCTCGTGACGCCCCAGGAGGAACCAATCCACGGCCACCACGCCGATGATGCCGATGGCGGCCCACAGGCTCGGAGCGACCAAGATCGCCTGATAGTGCGGGGTCGCCAGGGTCACCGCGACACCGGCGACAAGACCGACGAGGAGCCAGCCGATCCGAGTCCAGCGGACGACCTGGTCGATTCCGCCGAGCCGCTTGTACCGCAGCAGCGGATGACGCTGACGCACCCGGTGGGCCGTCCCGATCGCGACGAGAAGAAACAAGAGTGCGCATGCCGCCAGCGCCCAGCTCCCGAGCAGGAACGTAACGGTCATTTCACTTCCTTCTCGCGGGCTTAGAGCGGGGAACGGCGTGGTCGGCTACATGTGCGATGTGCCCCGACCACCCTGTTACTAAAGACGAGTATGAAGGGTGAATCGCCGTCAAGTCAAGGCCCAACGGCAAATGGATCGCAGTATTACGCGGGCGCCCGCGAACGGGCCGTTCCCGGGCGTGAAAGTCACATGGACTCGGGCGCGTGGATGCCGAGCAGATCCAGGCCAGTGGCCAAGACTCGTTGTGTCGCCCGACAGAGCACCAGCCGGGACGCGCGGATCTCGTCCTCGCTCTTCAGCACAGGGCATTGCTCATAGAAGCTCGACAGTTGGGTGGCCAGCTCGAACAGGTACCCACACAGCTTGTGCGGCTGCAGGGACGAGGCCACCTCGGCCACGACCTCGCCGAAGCGGGTCAGGGTCAGCGCCAAGGTCTGCTCGGCGGGCTCGCCCAAGCAGGCGATGACCGCGGTCGCGTCGTCCACGACGAGGGAGTCAGCCGCCGCACGACGCAGGATCTGGGACACGCGGGCATGGGCGTACTGGAGGTACGGCCCGGTGTCGCCCGTGGTCGCCGTCATACGATCCACATCGAAGACGTAATCCTTGTGCAAAGCGTTGGACAGGTCGGCGTACTTCACCGCCGCCATCGCCACCTCGGTCGCGGCCACCTCCTCGGCGGCGTCCAGCAACGTGTCGAGGGTGACGGCCTTGCCGTCGCGGGTCTTGAACATCTTGCCGTCCGCCCCGAGCACCGACCCGAACCCGACATGCTCGGCGGACACCGCCTCGGGAAGCCACCCGGCCAGACGCGCGGTGGCGAAGACCTGCGCGAAGTGGTGGGACTGGGGGGCGCCGACGACATAGATCAGGCGGTCGGCGTGCAAGGTCCCCACGCGGTGGCGGATCGCGGCCAGGTCAGTGGCGGCGTACCCGTACCCCCCGTCAGACTTGCGCACGATCAGGGGCGCGTCGTCGCCGGGGATGAACACGCACAGGGCGCCGGCGTCCATCGTGGCCACACCCATGGCCTCCAGGTCGGCCGCGACCGCGTCGAGCATGGGGTTGTACATGGACTCCCCCGCCAGGTCCGCGTCCGTGAGGAGGACGCCCAGCCGGGCGTACGCGCGGTTGAACCCGGCCTTGGACACGTCGATCAAGCACTGCCAGATCGCACGGGTCTGCTCGTCGCCGGCCTGGAGGGCCACGACGCGGCGGCGGGCGGCTTCGGCGAAGACCTCGTCGGAACGGAAATGGGCCTGGGCGCGCTTGTACAACTCGACCGAGGTGTCGAGCGTCAGGGCCGAGGCGTCGATGCCCTCGTCGAGGATCTGCTCGACGAGCATGCCGAACTGGGTCCCCCAGTCGCCGATGTGGTTCTGGGCGATGACCGTGTCGCCGGTCGACCGCAGCACACGGGCCAGGCAGTCGCCGATGATCGTGGAGCGCAGGTTGCCCACGTGCATGGGCTTGGCGACGTTGGGCGCGGAGTAGTCGACCACCACGACGGCCGGTTTCTGGGTGGGGACGATCCCCGCGTGCGGATCACGCAGTTGTTCAGCCACCGCGTGGGCCAGCACGTCGGTGCGGATGCGGATGTTGATGAACCCGGGACCGGCGATCTCCAGGGGCTCGCACAGGTCGGCCACGTCGACGGTGTCGACGATGCTCTGCGCGACCTCGCGGGGCTTGAGCCCTCGGTCGGCGGCCAGGCGCAACGCGACATTGCACTGGTAGTGGCCGAACTGGGGCTTGGTCGCAGGTCGAAGCTCCGGGTCGACCCCGGTGACGGCCTCGAAACGTGCGGAAAGGATCTCGGGAAGTGACGCCATGAGGTCTATTCTCCCATGGACGCCAAGGAGCGGGCCGACACGGGCTTCCTGCTCCTCGGGCGATGAGTGGAGGCGCCTGTGGGTCAGTATGAGTTGGTCGCTCACGCTCCCATCGTCGCCGCGTCAGGCACAGAGGCGCTGGACCTCGCGCGTGCCCTCAGCCCCAGAGCGAGTCCGCGGTCACGACCGAGCAGGTACGGCCGGGGGCCGTGCGATTGCGCCAGATGAGATTGATCTCCTGGATCACCGCGTCGGGGGTGGCCCGTACCCCTGCCCCCGAACGGTCGCAGGTGGTATGGGCGTCGCCGACTAGGGTCACGTCCCATCCGCGCACCAGCGCCCCGAAACAGGTCGAGACGACGCAGGCGTCCGACTGGGCGCCGCAGACCACGAGGTGGCCGATTCCCTTGTCGGCGAGGACGGACTCGAGGTCGGTGTCCTCGAACGCGTCGCCGTATTTCTTCTCGACGATGTGCTCGTCGCGGCGCGGCGCCAACTCGGGCACGAGACGCCAGTCGTCGGTCCCCGGGATCAAGGACGCGTTGGAATGGCGCACCCACACCACCGGGACCGATGCGGCCCGGGCCCTGTCCGCCAGGGCGGCGATCCGGTTGACGATCTCGGCGCGACGCCAGTCGTCGGCCACGACCCCCACCTGCACATCGACAACCAATAACGCGGTCCCAGGACGATCTGAAAACAGGCTCATAGATCGATTCTAACGGGTGGACGCGGGGCTGCGACCCCCTGGCAGGTCGGTGCCCAATCCAGTTGGCGGTTGATTTCCAGTGCACTTCCAGGACCGTCTGCGTTCTGGAGTCTGGCCTGAGTTGCGAGTGTGTCTGTCTTTGTCATGGGCAACCTCCTGCCTTCTGGGTCGATTGCGGCCGTGCCGCGAGAATGGAGTTTGTGGAGGTTGTCTGCTGAAGCCAGTCCGCGAGGTCGCGGTCGATCATGCGGCATAGCAGCATGTACGCGTCCATGCCGTCGGAAACGGCCAATCGTTTGAGTTGGCCAGGCAGAGGAAAGCCGTTCAGCACCGTCTCGTGGTGGGCGCAGCGATTGCGTAGCACCTGAGTGGTTCGGGCTTGTTCGTGAACCCATGCACGACTGTAGCGTTGCCCAGACTGGCGGGCCTCGTACCTGCCGCCTGGGAACGCCTGGTGAAGCGTTTGCCGCCATAGCGCATCGCTGCGCAAGTCCAAAAGACCGACCCAGAAACCGAGAGTGAGTTGGGCGGTCATCCTGCCAGAAGTGATCGCCTTCCCAGACCGGTGTAGCTCATCCTCGGCCCGGTCTCGCATGGCCTCCAGACGGCGGTCACGGTGCAGTGCCCGGTCTCCGTACCATTGCGGCCCGAGCGCGGCTTCGAGTTGGCGGGATAAGGCGTTACGGAGGGCAACCTCGACGACGGCGATGTCACGCAAGATGGCCGCCTCCAGATCGCCGTCCCACACGTACAGACGGCACGCCAACTCGGCGTCTTGTCCGGATGACACGGCGAATGGGACGAACCGGTCGGTTGAGATAGAGCGGCGCAGAGCGGCGACGTGGCGTGGATTGATGTGCCCACTGGGCTGAGGTAGACTAATCATGTAATCCCCGGGAACTCCTCTCCCGCCTTGAGCGGTGATTGAGCCCGGGGTTTTCTCTATCAGCGAAGCGGTCGCCGATGTTGCGACTGACACCACCCGACGACATGACGCGCTGAGCCTTCAGCGCATACTCCCTAACGATCTGATCGTTCACCCATCCGGCGGCACGCACGACGGGGAGGATCGACTCCTCAATCGTGTCGTGTTCAGTTGGGCCACCCGGATTGGTCATACGCCCATCCTAATCAACGGCACTGACATATGGATGCGACGAGCTGGCCATGGCTAGATCAGCAACACGGCAGCCAAGTCGACACCAGACATTGATCACCCCTTGGCCTTGCCCTGCATGATGCGAGCATGATCCCCACCAGGATTGTGCTCCTTTGGACGGGCATAGCAGACTAGTGCCCATGGAGTTCGTTGATTTCTTGGCCGCCTCGCCCACCTCGTACCATGCCTGCGCGGCCGTCGCGCGCATGCTGGAGGACGCAGGATTCACCCAGCAGCGCGAGGACTCGGCGTGGGAGACGGGCCCCGGTGGGAGGTACGTGATCCGCGACGGCGCGATCATCGCGTACCGGATCCCCGAGCGGGCGACGCCTGCCACCTCGTTCCGCATCGTCGGCGCGCACACGGATTCCCCGACCTTCAAACTCAAACCCCATCCCCAGCACACGTCGGTCGGGTGGTCGCAGGCCGGGATGGAGGTCTACGGGGGTCCGCTGCTCAACTCCTGGCTCGACCGTGAGTTCGGGCTGGCCGGACGTGTGCATCTGCGCTCCGGCGAGCAGCGCCTGATCGCGACCGGGCCGTGGCTGCGCATCCCCCAGTTGGCGCCCCACCTGGATCGGAGCGTCAACGAGGCCCTGCGACTCGACAAGCAGCAGCACCTGATGCCTATCTTCGCGATGGCGGGGGACGGCGTCGACCTGATGGAGGCCGTCGCCGAGGCAGCCGGGTGCCGTCGCGACGAGATCCGTGGACATGACCTGTTCGCGCACATCGTCCAACCCCCTGAGGTGTTCGGTTCTGACTCGCAGTTCCTCGCAGCAGGACGGCTGGACGACCTGTCGAGCGTCCACCCTGGAGTCCAGGCCCTGATCACGGCGACGCCGGGCGAGGGCGTCGTCCCCGTCCTGGCGTGTTTCGACCACGAGGAGGTCGGGTCGCAGACCCGATCCGGCGCGGGCGGCAGCTTCCTCGACGACGTCCTAGCGCGTGTCAGCCTCGGGTGGGGGCTGAGCGAGGACGAGGCGCACCGAGCGCGAGCCCGCTCCTTCGTCGTCTCCGCGGACGCCGGGCACGCCGTCCACCCCAACTATCCGGGTATGCACGACCCGGACGAGCAACCGCTCATGGGTGCCGGCCCCATGCTCAAAGTGAACGCCCAGCAGCGGTACACCACCGACGGCGCCGGGCAGGCCATGTGGGAGTCGGTGTGCGAGCAGGCCGGAGTCCCCTGCCAGACCTTCGTGTCCAATAACGCCGTGTCGTGTGGTACGACCATCGGGCCGATCATCTCCGCACGCCTGGGGCTGGCGACCGTCGACGTGGGAATCCCGCTGTTGTCGATGCACTCCGCGCGGGAGATGTGCTCGCCCACGGACGTGGACCACTTGGCCTCGGCGTTGACGGTGTTCTTCGGGGGCTGAGGCCCCGGGCCAGACGTACCCGGCCAGGCGTACTGGGCCAGGGGCACCCGGCCAGGGATACCAGGTCGGTCGTACCCACCTTGGCGTACCCACCCGGCTGTGCCCGCTCCTCCCGGGTCGCGGTGTCTCGCGATCACGCGACCAGCAGTCCGGCGACAAGGGTTCCTGCGGCGAGCCAGGGGCCGAAGGCCAAGGTCCGTGCCCGCGTGAGAGCCGCGAAGAGCACGGCCAGCAGGCAGGCGGCCACGAGGCCCGCGAAGACCGTCGTCATCGAGGTGAGGGCGAGCCACCAGGCGCATGTCATGACCAGTTTCACGTCTCCGAGACCCATGCTGCCCTTGCCGATCGCGTGGATGGCGAAGAAGACCAGCCCGCAGCCCATGGCCGCCCCGGCACAGGCTAGCAACCGTCCGGGGTGACCCCAGGTGAGCAGGACCGAGCAGGTCACGACGATGACCGCGAGGAGGACCTGCCCCGAATCCGGCAGGCGGCGCACGTCGAGGTCGATGACCGCCAACCACAGGGCGACGGTTGAGAACGCGAGCCAGCCGGCGTGGAGGACGACCGCGGACAGCGACCATCCCCCATGGGAACCCCCGACCTCGGGACCGAGCACTGTCGTGGCCGCCCATACGAGCCCGAGGACGATGGGGATCCACCAGCGCGGGCCCGGAGACGGCAGCGCGGTCTCGTCCACCTCGTCCGACTCGTCCACGCCGTCCACCTCGTCCACCTCGTCCGGCTTCAGAGCGGGGAGCCGGTAACCGAGCCTGTTCACCCGCCGTCTGAGGATCTCCCCGACCACGAGACCTGTGGCCCCGATGAGAACTGTGATCACGCGACTAGCCCTCCCCTCAACAAGTCACTCCATGTCGATTGTCTTTCGCCTAGTGTCCATTGTCCACAGGATCGTCATACCCATGGCGAGTTATCCACAGATTCCGTGAACTGCGACAGTCAGGCACGATCGGCAGCCATAGTCATGGGTATGAAAAGAACACATCAGCGAAGAATCATTCGGGAGAGACGAGCCTCCAGGGAGGCTAGTCAACCCTTGACCAGCCACCAATTTTCGAGATATCATCCTCCTATGGCCATTGTGAACGTCCTGGAAGCGAAGACGCATTTCTCCAAGCTCCTCGCCCGAGCCGAGCAGGGCGAGGAGATCATCGTGGCGCGCGCCGGCAAGCCGGTCGTACGCCTGGTCCCCATCGAGGAACTGCCTCCACGACAGTTCGGGTTCATGGATCTGGGAGATCACGAGATTCCCGACTCGGCTTTCTTCGATCCCCTTCCCGATGAAGAACTGGCGTTGTGGGAATGAGATACTTGATTGACACTCACATTTTTCTCTGGATGGTGTACACGCCTCATCGACTTCCTACGTCCCTACGCGAGGCACTGAGCGCACCTGGCGTGAGACTCGTCGTGTCCAGCGCCTCGGCCATGGAAGCCGCCACGAAGGCGCACCTCGGGAAGCTACCTGAAGCATTGCCCCTGATCACCGACGCCGCCTGGGCGGAAGCCCTCATCCGCCTGCGAGGTGACGAGTTGTCAGTCAGCACTCGCCATTCGCTACTCGCCGGAAAGATGCCCTGGGACCACAAGGATCCCTTCGACCGTCTCTTGGCGGCCCAGGCCATCGTGGAGGACATTCCCCTTGTCACAGCGGACTCCGCTTTCGCGAGCGCCCCTGGTGTGACAGTGATCTGGAACAACCTTCCCTAGCGCCCGGACCTCGACGAGGTCTTCCGGCGGTGGGGCGGGGTCAGAAACCGAAGCGTGGTCCCGTGGGAAGGAGATCGCGGGCTGGCTCGGCGTAGTCGACGCCGATGATCATGCCCTCGTGGACGTGGAAGCTCGTGACAGAGGCGAGGGTGCATTGCCTTTTGCGCGGATCGTGCCACAGGTGACGTCCTTCGACGCGCAGACGAGAGACCCAGATGGGCAACTGGTGGGAGACGATCACGGCCTGGCCCTGGTCGCCCACGAGGTCGGCGCTGTCGAGGATGGCGGCCCGCATACGGTCGGCGATCTGGGCGTACGGCTCGCCCCAGCTGGGACGGAAAGGATTGAGCAGATAGCGCCAATTGCTGGGCACTTTGGCTGCTTGGGCGGTCGAGCCCATGATTTGGCCGGCGAAGAGGTTGCCCGCCTCGATCACCCGCACGTCGGTTTCGACGTCAAGGTGGGGGAAGAGAGCAGCCACAGGCCTCATCGATTCCTGGGTGCGCTCCAACGGCGAGCATCTCAGATGAGAGATCGGCAAGGACTGGAAGAATGACGCAGCCTTCTCGACCATCGCCCGACCGAGGTCGGACAGGTGGAAACCAGGCATGCGTTCATACAACACACCTTGGGGATTATCCACGTGCCCGTGGCGCATCACATGAACGATGGACATGAGACTCCTACGGCGTCCGCATGGGCCCGATCAGCCGATGCACGCGATTAGCGACCTGCGCGACGACGCTGAATACGCGTCTTCTTCAGCAGTTTGCGGTGCTTCTTTTTCGCCATGCGCTTGCGGCGCTTTTTGATGACCGAACCCACTGTTGACCTTTCCTACCGGAGTACCCACACACGAGATGTGACGATCGCACAAATGGCGACCGACTCCTGATCCTACCGTGCTAGTCCAAGATGGCCAAACGCATGGGCATCTAGCACCCCTGTCAGGGGTGTGGCCCAGGGCCGGATCCAGCCGATCATGGCGCGGGGCGGCCCAGCAGTCCCCTAGGCCCGACCGAGTTCCTGGGAGCGCGTGAACGCCGCTTCCATGGCGGCGGCGAAGGCGGCTTTGACGCCACGGTCCTCCAGGGCGCGCAGGGCGGCGGCTGTCGTCCCCCCTGGTGAGGTGACGTTCTCTTTGAGCACAGTGGGGTGGTCGTCGGTGTCGAGGAGCATCTTGGCCGACCCGTACACCGTCTGCTTGACCAAGTCGGTGACCGTCGCGCGTGGCAGGCCGAGCATGACCCCCGCGTCGATCATGGCCTCCACGATGTACATGATGTACGCCGGGCCGGAACCGGAGACGGCCGTGACGACATCGAGGTACTTCTCCGCGATGACGAGGACCTTGCCCACCGCCGACATGAGCGTCTGCGTGCGGGCCACGTGGTCGTGGGTGGCCAACGGCCCCGGAGAGATGACGGCCATGGCCTCCCCCACCACGGCGGGGGTGTTGGGCATGACCCGCACCACCGGGAACTCCATGACGAGGCTCGACTCGATGGTGGCGATGGTCAGCCCCGCCGCCAGGGAGATGATCAGGCATCCGCGTTCCAGGGCTGGGCTGATGTCGCCCAACAGCGGGATCACGTCTTGGGGTTTGACCACGACGATCACCGTGTCGGCGCCCTCCACGGCCTCGACGGCCGTGCCCGTCCAGACGCCGTACTTGTCGGCGATGGCCTGGCGGCAGGCGGGACGGGAGTCGGCGGCACGAATGGTGGCGGGGTCCCACCCTGAACGGAGCAGACCGGCCAACAGGGACTCCCCCATCATCCCGACGCCGATAATTGCGACTGTCATTGCTTGCTCACTATCTCGAGGATTTGGACGGCGTTGAGAGCAGCGCCCTTGCGCAGGTTGTCATTCGAGACGAACAGGGCCAAGCCGTGGCCCTCGGGCGCGGACTGATCGGCACGGATACGGCCCACGAAGCTGGGGTCCTTCCCGGCGGCGAGCCGCGGTGTGGGCACGTCGGCCAGCGCCACGCCGGGCGCCTGAGCCAGGATCGCACGCGCCTGCTCGGGGGTGATGGTCGACTCGAACTCGGCGTACACCGTCAGGGAATGGCCGGTGAAGACCGGCACGCGCACGCACGTCGCCTGCACGCGCAGATCCGGGATATGGAGGATCTTGCGCGCCTCGTGGCGCACCTTGGTCTCCTCGTCGGTCTCCCCGAGCCCGTCGTCGACCAGAGAGCCGGCGAAGGGGATCACGTTGTGGGCGATGGGGGCCACGTACGGGCCCAGGTCCGCGCTGTCCTCCACGCGCCCGTCGAACGCCAAGTCGTCCACGTCGCGCAGAGCGGCCACTTGCCCCGACAGGGCGCGCACACCGGCGACCCCCGATCCGGACACGGCTTGGTAGGTCGACACGACCAGGCGTACCAGGCCTGCGGCGTCATGGAGCGGCTTGAGGACCGGCATCATAGCCATGGTTTGACAATTGGGATTGGCGATGATGCCGAGCGGCGGGTCGATCACGTCATGGGGATTGACCTCGCTGACGACGAGCGGCACGTCGTCCCTCATCCTCCATGCGGAGGAGTTGTCGACGACCGTGGCGCCGGCCGCCACGACCTTGGGGGCGTACTCACGGGACATGGTCGCGCCCGCCGAGAAGACGGCCAGATCCAACCCGGTGAAGTCGGCAGTGGCTGTGTCCTCGATCACCACCTCGGTGTCTTTCCACGGCAGGGCCTTACCCGCCGAGCGTGCTGTGGCGAAATAACGCACACGATCAACGGGGAAATCTCTTTCAACCAGGATCCGTCGCATGACGGAACCCACCTGACCTGACGCACCGAAGACACCTAACTGCATGGGACCTAGAGTACCCGATGAGGCGGGTCCGCCCGTGGCGCGTTCCATCAATGGCCGCGTCGGCGCCCGTCGGGTTGACAGATCCCATGCGCTGGAGTAGGGAAGAGTCATGGCTATTACGACATTCAATAATGAGACTATCCACACCGTCGGCGACCTTCCGGCGGTCGGATCCACACTCCCCCCGTTCGTCCTGGCAGGCGCCGACTTGTCGGACGTGACTCCCCAGCGCTTCGCGGGCCGGACGATCGTCCTCAACATCTTCCCCAGCGTGGACACTGATGTGTGCGCCATGTCGGTCCGTCGGTTCAACGAGATGGTCGCGGCGTGGCCGAACACGACCGTCATCTGCACGTCCATGGACCTGCCGTTCGCCCTGGGCCGCTTCTGCGGCGCCGAAGGGATCGAGAACGTGGTCACAGCCTCGGCGTTCCGCTCCGACTTCGGGCAGACCTATGGGGTGACCATGGTCGATGGCCCCTTGCACGGCTTGTTCGCACGTTCGGTCGTGGTGGCGGACGCGACTGGGAAGGTCGTGTACGCCCACACCTCGCCCGTGGTCACCGAGGAACCCGACTACGCGGCAGCGGCGGCGGCCGTCCTCGGCTGAGGCCGACTGCTCAACCGAGTCCGACTGTTCGACCGACCCTTGCTCGGTCTCTCACTCGGCCCGCGATGGGACGTGTGAGGGACGAGCACGGGTCGGGCGTGCCTGGACGCCTGGAGCGTCCCGGGCCCACGTACGCCTGACCCCTCCTGGCCTGCCCTGGCTCCGGCTCACGACCCCGTCACGACCAGGCCGTCCGACGTCGGGTCGACGTCGAAACTGACGACATCCCCATCGGCGACCTTGCCGGCGAGCACTAGGCGCGCCAAGGGGTCCTCCACGGCGGTCTGGATCAACCGGCGCAGGGGCCGAGCGCCGTACACGGGGTCGAAACCGTTCTCGCCCAGCCAGTCCCGGGCGCCGTCCGTGACCTCGACGCGGATCCGACGATCAGCCAGCCGCGCGTTCAGCCGATCCAGGCTGATGAGGACGATGCGGGCGAGGTCCTCCCTGGTCAACGGCTCGAAGATGACGATGTCGTCGAGCCGGTTGAGGAACTCCGGCTTGAAGATCATCCGCACGGCCGTCATCACGGACTCGTCTCGCTCCTCGTCGTCCAAGGTCAGGTCGGTCAAGTACTGCGACCCGATGTTGGAGGTCATGATCACGATGGTGTTGCGGAAGTCGACGGTACGCCCCTGGCCATCGGTCAGACGCCCGTCGTCGAGCACCTGCAACAAGATGTTGAACACCTCGGGGTGGGCCTTCTCCACCTCGTCCAGGAGGATCACACAGTACGGACGGCGCCGTACGGCCTCGGTGAGCTGGCCGCCCTCCTCGTACCCGACGTACCCGGGAGGCGCGCCCACGAGCCGTGAGACGGCGTGCTTCTCGGAGTACTCGCTCATGTCGATGCGGACCATCGCCATCTCGTCGTCGAAGAGGAACTCCGCCAACGCCTTGGCCAGTTCGGTCTTGCCCACCCCGGTCGGCCCGAGGAAGAGGAAGGAGCCGGTTGGACGGTGCGGGTCGGAGATCCCGGCGCGTGCGCGCCGTACGGCGTCGGCGACCGCGGCCACCGCCAGGTCCTGCCCGATCAGACGGCGGCCGATGTGCTGTTCCATCGAGAGCAGCTTCTCGGATTCGCCTTGGAGCATCTTGCCGACGGGGATCCCCGTCCACGCGGAGACGACCTCGGCGATGTCGGTGGCGTCCACCTCCTCGGAGACCATGGTGTTGGCTTGCTTGATCTCGGCGGCCTGGGCCAGGCGGGCCTCGAGTTTGGGCAGTTCCCCGTACAACAGCTCCGAGGCGCGGGTCAGGTCGCCTTCGCGCTGAGCACGGTCGGCCTCGATGCGAACCCTGTCGATGATCTCCTTGATGTCGCCGACCTCGTTGAGCCCGCTCTTCTCGGCTTCCCAGCGCGTTTCGAGGGTACGCAGCCTCTCCTGCTGATCGGCCAACTCCGCCTGGAGGCGGTGGAGCCGCTCCTGCGAGGACGGATCCTGCTCTTTCTCCAGGGCGAACTGCTCCATCGTCATCCGGTCGACGTGGCGGCGCAACTCGTCGATCTCCTCCGGCGAGGAGTCGATCTCCATCCGGAGCCTGGACGCCGCCTCGTCGATCAGGTCGATGGCCTTGTCCGGCAACTGCCGAGAGGTGATGTAGCGGTTCGAAAGGGTCGCCGCCGCCACGAGGGCGGAGTCGGTGATGCGCACCTTGTGGTGGGCCTCGTACCTCTCCCGGAGCCCCCTGAGGATGGCGATGGTGTCTTCGACGGAGGGCTCGCCCACGTACACCTGCTGGAACCGGCGCTCGAGGGCGGGGTCCTTCTCGATGTGCTCGCGGTACTCGTCCAGGGTCGTGGCGCCGATCATGCGCAGCTCTCCGCGCGCGAGCATCGGTTTGATCATGTTCCCGGCGTCCATGGCGGAATCCCCCGACGCCCCGGCGCCCACGAGCGTGTGCAGTTCGTCGATGAAGGTGATCACGTGGCCTTCGGCCTCGCGGATCTGGGTCAGTACGGCCTTGAACCGCTCCTCGAACTCGCCACGGTACTTGGCCCCGGCGACCATGGACGCCAAGTCGAGGGCGACCAGACGGCGTCCTTTGAGGGAGTCGGGCACGTCGCCGGCCACGATGCGCTGAGCCAGGCCGTCCACGACCGCCGTCTTGCCGACGCCGGGTTCGCCGATGAGGACCGGGTTGTTCTTGGTACGCCGCGCGAGCACCTGCACGACGCGGCGTATCTCGGAGTCGCGCCCGATCACCGGATCGAGCTTGCCCTCGCGGGCCAGACGGGTGAGATCGACGGAGTACTTGTCCAGGGCCGACTCCCCTCCCTCGGACTGGGCCGAGGTGACCCGCTTGTCGCCACGGCGGGCGTTGAACGCCTCGATCAGCGAGCCCGCGGTGATGGAGCGGCTGGCGAGCAGGCGCTTCACATCGGACTCCACCGTGGCCAGGCCGATGAGAAGATGCTCGGTGGCCACGAACTGGTCTCCCAACTTCTGCGCCTGAGTCTCAGCCTCGGCCAGGACGCGGGCCAGAGCTCCTGACAGGTTCGGCTGGGAGACTGACGCGCCGGATGTGGACGGGAGCCGCGAGACCAACTGCTTCGCGTCCGCCGCGATCTCGGCCGGGTCGCCGCCCAGGGAGGCAAGCAATGGCCCGACAGTGTTGTCGGGGATCAGCAGCAGAGCAGACAAGAGGTGTGCTGGTTCGACGGCTGGGTTGCCGCCCGCGAGGGCGAGCCGGACGGCCGCAGAATAGGCATCCCGACTCATCGCTGTGAGCTTCTCGGTATCCATCGTGTGGAGTTTCTCCTTGTGAGGTGGTGATTCATGGGCTCATCTCCGTGGAGGATTCTCATGCTCCATCAAAGTTGAGCGTACTAGACTCAAGTTTAGTACGAGGGGTGGTATCTGTCTACTTGCGACGGGTGGGGGGGTGTTCTCATGTGAGTCGAGCATGGGGGTGCTCGCGCAACCTGGGGTGAGTCGTGGCTGGGGTGAGTCGCGGCGGGGGTGAGTCGCGGCGGGGCCGTGTGGATCCTTGATGTGGCCGCGGGGGCGCGAACCGTGCTTTTTCGAGCCGAAAAGCACGGTTCATGCCCCCGTGATGATGGCGGGGGCGCGAACCGTGGTTTTTCAGTCTGTCAAGCACAGTTCGCGCCCCCCGGAGATCGTGGCGCACGGTTCGCGCCCCCCGGGGCCACCGCTTCCATGAGGCGGTCCCACATTTGTACTCGTGATGTCGAGTAGACATGTACTCGAGACCACGAGTACATCATCGCGATCCATCAGATCGTCAGTGACGAGTCATTCCATCCACGTGGAGGGCAGATTCCGGGCGAAGGAGGAGAGGATCTCCTGGGCGGCTTCCATGGCGGAGGCGCCTCCGGCCATGACATCGGCCTCTAGCTGGGAACGTATCGCCTTGACGGACGGGGTTTGGCGTACGGACTCCAGCAACTCGTCGTCGATGAGGGACCACATCCAGTCCCGTTGCTGGCGGGCGCGACGGGCGGCCAGGCCGCCGGACGTCTCCAGGTAGGCCCGGTGGGTGAGGATGGCCTCCCAGATCTCCATCAGGCCGGCGCCGGTGTACGAGGACGAGGTCAACACAGGTGGACGCCGCGCTTTCGAGTCGGAGGTGATGAGCTTCATCGCGGTCGTCAGCTCCCGCGCGGCGACTCGCGAAGCGGCCTCGTTGTCACCGTCGGCCTTGTTGACGGTGATCAGGTCGGCCATCTCCAAGATCCCCTTCTTGATCCCCTGGAGTTGGTCCCCGGCGCGCGCCAGCGTCACCAGCAGGAAGGTGTCGACCATCCCGGCCACCGCGACCTCCGACTGGCCGACCCCGACGGTCTCGACCAGGACCACGTCGTACCCCGCCGCCTCGACGACGAGCATCGACTCGCGCGTGGCCCGCGCCACACCGCCCAAGTGGTTGCCCGAGGGGGACGGACGGATGAACGCCTGCTCGGACATGGCCAGGGCGGACATGCGCGTACGGTCCCCCAGGATGGACCCGCCGGTCTTGGAGGACGAGGGGTCCACCGCCAACACGGCGACCTTGTGGCCCTGGTCGACGAGGCGTACGCCCAGGGCGTCGATGAAGGTCGATTTCCCCGCGCCGGGGACGCCCGTCACCCCCACTCGTACCGCCTGGGTCGGGTGCTCGCGCAGAATCCCCAACAACTCGCGCGCCTGGGCGCGGTCCTGCATGCGCATGGACTCGACCAGCGTGATGGCGCGGGCGACCTGGCGGCGGTTGCCCGCGAAGACGCCGTCTGCGAGATCCTGGACTTGGCTCATCGCAACCTCCTTGGGACCCACCGGGCGAGAGGTGGGCGCGTCCCCCGATGAAAAACCTGACATTCAGTACCCTACCGAAAACCGCCCTCCTCTTGGGCACACCGGGCATCCCCAGCCGACGCGGAGCCACGCCGTTCGAACAGTACTGGGCGTACTCCACCCGAGGGCGTCCCCAGCCGACGCGGAGCCCCGCCGCCCGAACGATACTGGGCGTACCACCCGAGGGCGTTCCCAGCCGACGCGGGGCCCCGGCATGGGAAGGATCCGGCCGAGGCGCCGCTGGTGGAAGAATGAGCCCATGCGTCTCACGAAACCCCAGGCCCGCCGGATCGCGCTGGCCGCACAGGGGATCGGCGCAGATCGGGACAGACCCGTGGGGATGCGCCAGGTTCAGTCCACGATCACCCGTCTCGGACAGTTCCAGATCGATTCGGTGAATGTGCTTGCCAGGGCGCATCTGATGCCCCTGTACACGCGCGTGGGAGCGTACGACCCCGCCCTGCTGACCCGCGCCGCCTCCACCGCGCCACGCCGCCTGTTCGAGTACTGGGGACACGCGGCCAGCCTGATCGACATTCGTGCCTACCCTGCTTTCCAGTTCCGCCGGGACGCCGCGTACGCCCAGACCTGGAGCGGGATCCGGGATGTGGTGGACGCCCATCCGCGGATCATCGAGGAGGTCGCCGACGCGGTCGCGGCGTCGGGGCCCGTCACGGCCCGCGACCTCGACTATCGGGAGAGCCGCAGCCGCGATCAATGGGGGTGGAACTGGTCGCTGGCGAAGACCGCGTTGGAGTGGCTGTTCTGGTGCGGGCGGGTCGCCGTCGCGGGGCGGAACTCCTCGTTCGAGAGGGTGTACGACATCCCCGAGCGGGTGATCCCCGCCGATCAGATCGCCGTATGCGAGCCGTGGGCTCACGCCACCGCCACCGAACGTGCGGAGATGACGCATGGTAGCCACGTGGCGCTGGCGCGCCGTGCAGCACGAGCATTGGGCGTTGGCACAGCCCGGTGCCTGGGCGACTACTTCCGTACAGCGCCGGCCCCCACCCGGGCCGCCATCGCCGACCTCGTGGCGTCGGGAGAACTGATCCCCGCCGAAGTCGACGGGGTCCGCGAACCGGCGTGGGTCTGGCACGACGCCGCCCGGCCGCGCCAGGTCGCCGGATGCGCCCTCGTCAGCCCCTTCGACTCCTTGGTGTTCGAGCGCAAACGTCTGGCCGCATTCTTCGACACTGACTACTCCCTGGGGCTCTACACCCCCGCCCACAAGCGCATTCACGGATATTATGTGTACTTGTTCCTGCTCGACGACCGGTTCGTCGCCCGTGCCGACCTCAAAGCCGACCGGGCCGCGTCGACCTTGATGGTGAGGTCCGCGTGGCTCGAACCCGGGCTGGACCCCCAGCGCCAGCGGATCGCCTCTCGCTTCGGCGACGAACTCCGCCGCCTGGCCGAGTGGTTGGGGATGGACGATATCCACGTGGACGCCAACGGAGATGTGGCGTCCGACCTACGCGATGCGCTCGGTTGAGGCGCACCACGTACCACTGAAGGGGGCCATCTGACCTGGGGGTACCACCTTGCCCGGGGCGCCACCCGACCCGGGCGCCACCTGAGCCGGGCGCCACCCGACCTGGGCGCCACCCGACCTGGGCGCCACCCGACCTGGGCGCCACCTCACCCGGGCGCCACCTCACCCGGGCGCCACCCGACCCGGGGACACCACCTCACCCGGGCGCCACCTGACCCCGGGGTACCGCCTACCGCGGGGACCCACCCACCCCGGGAGTTCACCCATTCGCGGGGGCACGAACTGCGAATAATCATGCACCAAACCGACAGTTCGCGCCCCCCGAAAAACTATGGGGGCACGAACTGCGATTTCCCGGGGCAAAACCAACAGTTCACGCCCCCACGACGAAACAGGCACCCCCACCACTAACCGCGGGGGCACGAACCGTGCACATCCATGCACAAACGCACGGTTCGCGCCCCCTGGAAATCTGCGGGGGCACCAACCGTGCTTTTTCAGACTAAAACGCACGGTTCGCGCCCCCGCGACGGAACAGGCACCACCACGACCCACGGTTCGCGCCCCCGCGACGGAACAGGCACCACCACGACCCACGGTTCGCGCCCCCGCGACGGAACAGGCACCACCACGACCCACGGTTCACGCCCCCACGAAGAAACAGGCACCACCACGACCCACGGTTCACGCCCCCACGAAGAAACAGGCACCACCACCACCAACAGTTCACGCCCCCACGAAGAAACAGGCACCCCCACCACACCCACAACCGTCACCGACGACCCGACGCCCCAACGTCACCGATGTCCTGATCGTTCGGGCCGACGACCCGCCGTGCGTGGGACCCCGAGGGCACCCAGGACGGCTATCATGGACTCAGCGAACCGCCATGCACATCACCTATTGCCGATCAGGAAGGGCGTCAGGATGATCACGCACAGCTACGACCCGTACACCCCCGAGATCATCTCGCCGAGGGACATGGTGAAGCCCATCCCGGGGTTCCCCGACACCATGCTCGTGACCTTCCAGCCGCGTACGTTCGCCGTCTTCCTCGACCAGTACGACACCACGCCGCTGGCGAGCCTGGACCTCGAGGAGGCCCCCCTCTCGGACTCCCCGGGCATCATGGGCCGGGCGTACTCCTTCTCCCACTCCGGCCGCGTCCTGGGCGCCGCCCTGTCCCCCATCGGCGCCCCGGCGGCTGTGGCCCTGGTGGAGACGGCCATCGCCTACGGCACGACCACCTTCGTGGTCTTCGGCACCTGCGGCGCGCTCGTCCCCGAGATCGAGTCCGGCGGGCTCATCGTCCCGACCTCGGCCTACCGCGACGAGGGGACCAGCTACCATTACGCGCCCGCCTCCGACGAGATCGCGATCCCTTCGGCGGCCAAGACCGCCGCCATCCTCGACGCGCTGAGCGTCCCCCACACCCTGGGCAAGGTGTGGACGACCGACGCCTTCTTCCGCGAGACCCAGGCCACCACGGCCAAGCGGGTACGCGAGGGCTGCGTCGCCGTGGACATGGAAGCGTCGGCACTGGCCGCCGTGGCCCGGTTCCGCCAGGTCGCCATCCACCAGTTCCTGTACGCCGCCGACGCGCTGACCGACCAGACCTGGGATCCCCGGCTGCTCGGCACCCTCCCGGCTGAACCCAGGGCACGCTATCTGCGCATCGCCGCCGAACTCGCCGTACGCCTATGACCACTCCCCGACCCGGTTGCACGCCCACTAGCATCGTTCACCCACGTGATCGAGTGACATGGTTTTGTGGCGATTCTCGCGTGATCACGACTGCATGGCCTCAAAAAGGTGTCACTCGACGGAAGTCGGACCCCCGGTCCACCGTTCGACCCGGCCACATTCCAACGACCACCCGCCGACCCGGCCACACTCCACCGATCACCACCCGACAAGGAGAATCATGAGAGTCGTCCTGCAAAGAGCCGCGCACGCGCATGTCAGCGTGGACTCTCAGGTCGTGGGCCGCCTGCCCTCGCCCGGCCTGTTGCTCCTCGTCGGCGTGACCCACGACGACACACCGGCCACCGCCGAGAAGCTGGCCTCCAAGATCTGGAACCTTCGCGTCCTCGACGCGACCGACGCGCCCGACCCCGAGGCGTGGAGCCGAGGGGACGTCTCAGCCAGCGACATCGGCGCCCCCATCCTCGCCGTCAGCCAATTCACCTTGTACGCCGACACGCGGAAGGGACGGCGTCCCTCCTGGGACGACGCCGCCAAGGCCGACGTCGCCAAACCCCTCTTCGACCATTTCGTCGCGTCCCTGCGCGCCCTCGGCGCCCACGTGGAGACGGGCGTCTTCGGCGCCATGATGGAGGTCACCTTGACCAACCATGGTCCGGTCACGCTGATCATGGAGGCGTGAACGGTCTCGTTGACACCACAGCGTCTCACCCCAGCAGGTCGACCTGGAGCCCTGGCAATTCCTCGAATCGAGCACGCTTGTCACATGTCATCAGGACACGACCTGTCACCACCGCCGCAGCCGCGATCATCAGATCATGCTGGCCGCGTGCGACCCCGTGCTGGATCGTCCATGCCAACAAGCCGACATGGGTGTCGAGAGTCTCCTCGTCATAGGGCAGCACGCTCACCACTGAGAGGAGCCCATCGAGGAAGTCTCGCATCCTCGGTTGGTACGCCGGCTGAGCCAGAGCCACACCGACCATGTACTCGGCGACGACGATCAGCGGGACGCAGATGTCATCGTCGGGACGCAAGATCGAGTGGTCCAAGGATCCCCGCTCCAGACCGATGAGGACGGACGTGTCTAGCGATAGTCGTCGACCCATGCCAGCCTCTCCCTGTCACGATCATGGGGGCTGCGCACTGACTCCACCGCGTCGATGATCTCCTGAGTGAACCCCTCCAGATCGGGTTTCCACGACTGGAGGAAAGCCAGGACGGCCGCCCCGTTGGGCGCCGCCTCTGGTGGCGGCACGATCCGGGCCACCTGTTCGCCGCGTAACGTCACCATGAAACTCTCACCATGACGAGCGCGTTCCAAGACATCCGCGAAATGGCGGCTCGCTTGGGTCGCGCTCAGAAGGGTTGGGATGTCCACAGTGCTCACAAAATCAGATTATCAGATATGGGGCGTCCGTACGCCCGCGCAGCGTTCCCGCAGACAGCACCCCGCCGCTGAGCACGACCCCCGGCCCAACATACGCGTGTGGCGGGCCCACACAGGACCCGCCACACATCGATGATCGCCCATCGCACGTCATCAACGCGCTCCGGCTGACTCGCTCACGCCGTGACGCTCAACAGCCTCTCCATCAGTTCGATGGCCGACTCGGGGATGATGGTCCCCGGCGGATAGATGGCCACCGCGCCTTCGGCGTACAAGGTGTCGAAGTCGGCCGGTGGGATCACGCCGCCCACGGTGATGAGGATGTCCTGGCCGCCGAGGCGATCCAGTTCCGCACGCAGGGCAGGCACCAAGACCAGGTGGCCCGCCGCCAAGGACGAGACACCGACCACATGGACGTCCGAGTCCACCGCCTGACGGGCGGCCTCCTCGGGGGTCTGGAACAGGGGGCCCACGTCGACGTCCATCCCGAGGTCGGCGTACGCGGTGGAGACCACCTTCTGCCCTCGGTCATGGCCGTCCTGCCCCATCTTGGCGATGAGGATACGCGGACGCCGTCCGGTCTTCTCAGCGAACTCCTCGACCAAGCCACGCGCCTTCTCCACAGCCGGAGTCGATCCGGTCTCGGCGGAGTACACCCCCGAGATCGTACGGATCTGGGCTGTGAACCGGCCGAAGACCTTCTCCAGGGCGTCGGAGATCTCGCCCACCGTGGCCTTGGCACGGGCCGCGTCCACGGCCAGTTTCAGCAGGTTGCGGTCGGGATCTGTGGAGTCCTGGTTGCCAGCCGCCCATGTCAGCTTCTCCAACGCGGCCTGGGTCTGCCCCTCGTCGCGCTCGGCGCGCAACTGGTTCAGCTTGGCGATCTGCTCGTCGCGTACGGCCTTGTTGTCGACCTTGAGGACCTCGGGCAACTGATCGTCCTCGACGAGGTACTTGTTCACGCCGATGATCGTCTGCGTCCCGGAGTCGATGCGGGCCTGGGTACGGGCCGCGGCCTCCTCGATGCGCATCTTGGGGATGCCGGCCTCGATGGCCTTGGCCATGCCACCGGCCTGCTCGACCTCCTGGATGTGCTCCCAGCCCAGCTTCGCCAGGTCGTGGGTGAGCTTCTCCACGTACGCCGACCCGGCCCACGGGTCGACCGAGCGCGTGGTGCCCGACTCCTGCTGGATGAACAACTGAGTGTTGCGGGCGATACGGGCGGAGAAGTCGGTCGGCAGGGCGATGGCCTCGTCGAGGGAGTTCGTGTGCAGGGACTGGGTGTGCCCCTGGGTCGCGGACATGGCCTCGATGCAGGTACGGGCGACGTTGTTGTACACGTCCTGCGCGGTCAGCGACCACCCCGAGGTCTGTGTGTGGGCCCGCAGGCTCATCGACTTCGGGTTGGACGGGTTGAACTGGCGGACCAGACGCGACCAGAGCAAGCGAGCCGCCCGCAGCTTGGCCACTTCCATGAAGAAGTTGATGCCCGTCCCCCAGAAGAAGGACAGCCGGGGCGCGAAGTCGTCGACCTTCAGCCCGACGGACTCGCCGGCGCGGATGTACTCCACGCCGTCGGCCAGGGTGTACGCCATCTCCAGGTCGGCGGTGGCGCCGGCCTCCTGCATGTGGTAGCCGGAGATCGAGATCGGGTTGAACCTCGGCATGTGGGCCGTGGTGTACGCGAAGATCTCCGAGATGATCCGCATCGAGGGGGTGGGCGGATAGATGTACGTGTTGCGGACCATGAACTCCTTGAGGATGTCGTTCTGGATCGTGCCGTTCAACTGCTCCGGCTTCACGCCCTGCTCTTCGGCGGCCACGATGTACAGGGCCATGATCGGGAGGACAGCGCCGTTCATCGTCATGGACACGCTCATCTGGTCCAGCGGGATGCCGGCGAACAGTTGGCGCATGTCCAGGATCGAGTCCACGGCCACGCCGGCCATGCCCACGTCACCGGTCACTCGGGGGTTGTCCGAGTCGTACCCGCGGTGGGTGGCGAGGTCGAAGGCGATGGACAACCCCTTCTGACCGGCCGCGAGGTTGCGCCGGTAGAAGGCGTTGGAGTCGGCGGCGGTGGAGAACCCGGCGTACTGACGGATCGTCCACGGCTGGTTGACGTACATGGTCGGGTACGGCCCGCGCAGGTACGGCGGAAGTCCGGGGTAGGTGTGGAGGAAGTCCACACCTACCAGGTCGGCGTCGGTGTACAGCGGGGGCACGAGGAGTTGCTCGGGAGTCTCCCAACCGCCGCTGGTCGATGGCGCGGCCTGTCCCGCCGGTGGGACCGGCGAGCCCAGGTCGATGGAATCAAAACGTGGAATGCTCATTCTGCAACTCCTAAGTTATCCAGAGTGTCGGTGAGGAAGGCGACGACGTTCATGCCGTCGAAGATCTCGCCAGCGATCAGGCCCTGGGCCCGATCGTCGTCGATCTCAGTGATACGGCCTGCGAGCCACACCTCGAGCCCGGCGGTCCTGGCGGCCTCGGCCGCCGCGATCGCCTGCTCGGCGTACACCTTGCCGGACGAGGCCAGGATCACCAGAGGGGTCTCCACCTCGCGGGCTGTGGCGACGATCTCGTCGGGCGTGGGGCCTTCCACCTCGATGAACTCCAGCCCTCCGACGAGCAAGAGGTTGGTCGTGAACTGCTCGCGGGCGCCGAAGTCGCGCCGCTCGCCCAGACAGGCCAGGACGACCCTCGGCTTGCGCCCGGTGAACGCCTCGTGGGCGCGCGAGCGGTCACGCAGGTCCTCGAAGACCTCCGAGTCCCGGTGGGGCACGAGCCCCGCGTACGCCGGACGAGCCGGCCGGGGGACGAACTGCGCCAGTGGCTCTTCGTCCTGCTTCGGGAACATGGACACGCCAGTCAACGGCAGTTTGCGCGTGGCCAGTCGTGCGGCTCGCTCTGTCGCGGTGGCGTCGATCCACGCGGCGACCTGGCCGCCGGCCAGCGCCTGCGACATCCCGCCGAGGGACTCGATCTGCTGGACTCGCGCCCAGGCCTTCTGCGCCAACTGCTCGGTGAGCGACTCGAAGACCCACGCGCCTCCGGCCGGGTCCTTGGACGCGCCCAGGTGCGACTCTTCGGCGGCCACCAACTGGATGTTGCGGGCCACGCGGCGAGAGAAGGGGGTGGGCAGGCCGTACGCCGTGTCATGGGGCAGGACCGTGACGATCTCCGCGCCGCCCACGGCGGCCGAGAAGGTGGCGATCGTGTGACGCAAGAGATTGACCCACGGATCGTCCTTGGAGACGATGCGCCAACTGGTCACCGCGTGCTGGATGGCGCCGCGATGGGATTCCGGCACGTCCAGCACCTCGCCCACGCGGGCCCACACACGCCTCAGGGCGCGCAGACGGGCGATGGTGAGGAACTCGTCGGCGGTGGCCGACACGCGGAAGGCGATCTGGTCGAACGCGTCGAGGGCCGACAGGCCCTGGTCGTCCAGGGCACGGGCGTACTCGATGCCCGTGGCGATCGCGAACGCCAGTTGGTCGATGTCGCCGGCCCCGGCGTTGTCGTACGGCGTGACGTCGACCGTCAGGGCACGCACACGTGAATAGGCCTTGGCTTTGCCCACCCACGACGCGAGCTGGCTCAGGTCGGCGCCGTCGCCTGTCACGGCCGCGGCGGCCATCGGGTCGATGCCGAGGTTGCCGCTCACGTCCGTCTTCCCGGTCGCAGCCCAGAAATCCAGGAGGGCGTCGGCCGCCTCCGCCTGGCGCGACACGGAACTGACCGCGATGGACGCGGCCTCGGGCTCGACGCCGGCGAGGACGGTCCCGAGGTCGCTGGGTTTGACGGCGTCGGCGTCCACGCGTGCCCACACGCCGGTGGCGCCGGCGTTCAGGTCGGCGAGGATGGCCTCGGCCGCGCGGGCGACGTCCGGGTCCTCCATCAACTGGGCGACCACCCAGGGCGCGGCGGGATCAGCCAGGGCGGCGCCACGCGTGAAGGGCGTCTGCGCCGGGTACCCGATCCGCTGGTCGTCGGGCTTCAAATAGAGCGGGTCGATCTCGACACCGTCCACCATGACTGTCGTGAGGCGCTTGATGGCCTGCTCGATGGTCAACTGTGAGCCGGGCGGACGCTTCCTGTTCAGCGCCTTCAGAACCTCTGTGTCCCATTCTTCTTGTGTGGCGGTGGGAAAATCACCCGCCAGCACCATCCGTTCGTCCGTCATTGACTTCCCTTCTCGGGTAGGTGGTTTCGCTCGCGCCAGCGTGACAACCGACACGCGCGCGTTTTTCCATTGCGGAATTCTCTATCTTCACCCTATCGCGTTCGCGTCAGTGGTCGATAACCTGCAAACGACGACGCATGACCGATAGTCGTGATCAGCCGCCTTGGTGCATGGCCCACTGAGGCAGTAAGATGTCGCGCATGCCATTGTTGTGCGTCGGTATCAGCCACAGGGAGGCTCAGCCCAGTGATTTAGCCGCACTCGCAGAATCGTCCAAAGAAATCGGCAATTCCCTAGCCCGTCACATCGGCGTCCACACGGACGGCCAGGTGATGCTAGCGACCTGCAACCGATTCGAGATCTATCTCGAAGCCAACACCTTCCACGGCGCCGTGGGTTTGGCGATGGGGACCATCCGCGAACTGATCCCGCACCTGTCGGACGAGTTGGTCGACGCCTTCTACAGCCACTCCGGGCCTGGCGCGGTCGAGCATCTATACCGTGTGGCCACGGGACTGGAGTCCATGGTCGTGGGCGAATCCGAGATCCTCGGCCAAGTCAAGACGGCGTTGTCCGTCTCCGGCGAGCGGGTCTCCCCCCGGTTGCGCCGCGCCTTCCAGGGCGCCTTGAGCACAGCCAAAGCCGTCGCGACGCAGACGGGCCTCGGCTCGGTGGGACGCTCGCTGGCCTCGGTGGGGCTGGATCTGGCCACCGCCGACCTTCCCCGTCCTGACCTGACCGACGGCACCGACACGACCGACGCCGTCGATCCGTGGGCCTCGGCCCGGGTGCTGATCGTGGGCACGGGACAGTACGCCGGTACGGTCGTCGCGGATCTGCTGCGACGCGGGTGCGATCATCTGGTCGTCTACTCGGGATCGGGCAACGCCGCCAGCTTCGCCGACCGGCACGCGGTGACTCCGACCCATGACCTGGCGGCCTCTCTGAAGAGCACCGACGTGTTGGTCGCAGCCAGCGGGAACGGCCCGGCGAAGATCACCGCCGCGACCCTGGAGTCCTCCTCGGTACGGGTGGTGGTGGATCTGTCCGGCGGGGCCGACGTGACCGGGGAACTCCCCGTCCGCGTGATCGACCTCGTGGAGATCGGCGTCCACGCGCCGCCGGCGTGCCAGACGTCCATCGACCAAGCCGAGCAGATGATCACCGACGGTGTGACCGAGTTCCTCCAGGACGAGTTGGGCCGCGGCGCGGCGCCCGCCGTGACCGCCATGCGTGGGTACGTGGGCAACATCATCGACGCGGAACTGACCCGCGCCCGCGGGATGTACCCCCCCGAGGTGGCCGACGCCATCGAGTGGTCCCTGCACCGTGCGACGAGCGCCTTGCTGCACCACCCGAGCGTGGCCGCCGTCGAACTGGCCCGGATCGGGCGCATGGAAGAATACAACCAGGCCCTGGAAACCCTCTTCGGGATCCTGGTGGAGCCGAAACCCTGAACGCACGACGAGAGAACTGGCGGTAGTGAGATGACGAGCAACGAGTTCGCGGAAGCACAACGAGTAATGCCGGGTGGGGTTTCCTCGCCGGTGAGGGCCTTCGGCTCTGTCGGGGGCTCGCCGGTCTTCATCGAGTCCGCGCGGGGCGCGTACGTGATGAGCACCGACTCCACCCCCTACCTCGACATGGTCGGCTCCTGGGGGCCCGCCCTCCTCGGCCACGCCCGTCCAGAGGTGATCGAGGCTGTGCGCCAAGCCGCTTCCCGTGGCCTCTCCTTCGGAGCGCCGACACGCGCGGAGACGGCCCTGGCCCAGATGATCATCTCCCGTGTGGGCGGAATCGAGAAAGTGCGCTTCACCTCGACGGGCACGGAGGCCGTGATGACCGCCGTACGCCTGGCCCGAGGCGCGACGGGTCGCGACCTGATCATCAAGTTCGCCGGGTGTTACCACGGACATTCCGACTCCCTGCTGGCGGCCGCCGGCTCGGGGGTGGCCACCGCCGGGCTGCCCGGTTCCGCCGGGGTGACCCCCGGCGCCGCCGCGGACACCCTCGTGCTGCCGTACAACGACCTGGCCGCCGTCGAGGAGGCCTTCGCCGCGCGTGGGGACCAGATCGCCGCCGTCGTGACCGAGGCCGCAGCCGCGAACATGGGCGTCGTACCCCCCGTCCCCGGCTTCAACGCGGGACTGCGACGACTGACGAGCGAGCACGGCGCCCTGTTGATCCAGGACGAGGTGTTGACCGGATTCCGCGTCTCCTCCGCCGGATGGTGGGGGCTCGAAGGGCGCGACGAGGGATGGTGCCCCGACCTGTTCACCTTCGGGAAGGTGGCTGGCGGCGGGATGCCGTTGGCCGCCCTGGCCGGACCCGCCGAGCTCATGGACCTGCTGGCGCCTGTCGGCCCGGTCTACCAGGCCGGCACCCTCTCCGGCAACCCGCTGGCCGTGGCCGCGGGATTGACGACGCTCACCCTCGCCGACTCCGGCGTCTACGCCACCATCGACGCCTTCGCCGACCAATTGTCCGGCGTGCTGACGACGCGGCTGACCGAGGCGGGGGTCCCCCACCGGGTCCAGCGCGCCGGGTCGTTGTTGTCTGTGTTCTGGGGCGAGGGCCCCGCCGGCGCGCCCGTGGTGAACTACGCCGACGCCCAGGCGCAGGACACGGCGCTCTTCGCCACGTTCTTCCATTCCATGCTGGACCAAGGCATCCTTCTGCCCCCCTCGGCCTTCGAGGCCTGGTTCATCTCAGCCGTCCACACGGACGCCGAGTTGGAGCGCCTGGACGCCGCGATCGCGACAGCGGCGAAAGCCGTGCGCTGACCTTTCGCCCAAGCGCCGGTCAGTGGAAGTACGGGATCATCAGGTAGAGGCCGAAGAGGACGATCACCACGATCACCCCGATCAGGGCGAAGCCCAAGGCCTTGCGTGACGCGGTCGGCTCCTCGGTCTCCCCGACGGGTGTGAAACACCAGTTGGACAAGCTCATCAGTCCCGCGATCACCACAGCCGCGCCGACGGTGACGAGTGCGACTTGGAGGAGTGCCATCCAGTTGACGCTAGACATTGATCGACCCCTTCTTGCTCGGCGCCTCGGGCGGCTTCCTCAACTGCTTGTTCTTCGGCTTCTTCAGCTTGGTCAAGCGGAGCGGGGTGGTCGCCATGGGGTGGTCGGCGATCTTGCCGGGCAGGGCCGGCTGGAGGGGATTGACCACGGGACGCGCCGGGGCGGACAGTGTCGCCTTGGTCAGGATCTTCACCTCGTGAGAGTCGGTGACGTTCTCATGGGACACGTGGTTGTACGAGCCGATGATCTTGATCACGGAGGCGCATGCCACGAGGACGATGAGCACCGCGATGAAGCCCCAGGTGCCCTGGTGCGCCAGCCAGGCGGCGAGGGCGCCGACGAGTCCGGCGGCGGGCAGGGTGAGCAGCCAGGCGGTGACCATGCGGCCGGCGGTCGACCAGCGTACCTCGTCCGGGGTACGGGCCAGGCCGGTGCCCATCACAGCGCCCGAGACCACGTGGGTGGTCGACAAGCCGAAGCCGAGGTGGGAGGAGGCCAGGATGGCGGCCATCGCGGACGTCTCGGCTGCGAAGCCCTGCGGGGACTCGATGTCGGCCATGCCCTTGCCCATGGTGCGCATGATGCGCCATCCGCCGGAGTAGGTGCCCAGCGCGATGGCGAGGCCTGCCGCGAAGATCACCCACCAGTGCGGAGCGGTGCCGGGCGCCTGGCCCCACCACGGAGCGGCGGCGGGGTTGAGCTGCTGGAGTTCCAGGGTGCCAGCCACGAGGACGAGGGTGATGATGCCCATGGTCTTCTGGCCGTCGGAGGTGCCGTGGGCCAAGGCGACGAGCAGCGACGACACCCTCTGCGCCATGCGGTAGCGCTTCTTCGCCCCCTTGGGAGCGTTATGGGCGCCGTGGTACGAGATCTTGGTCGCGAGGTACGACGCCAGGCCCGCCACGAAGGGGGCGACCAGGGCCGGGAGGAGGATCTTGGACACGATCGTCGACATGTGGACGCCGGCCATCCCAGCCTGGACCAAGACGGCGCCGATCAGCGCCCCGAAGATCGCGTGCGAGGACGAGGACGGCAAGCCGAACAGCCATGTGACGAGGTTCCATATGATCGCGCCCACCAAGGCGGCGAACACCGTCTGTGGAGTGACCAGGGAATCGTCGACGATCCCCGACGAGATGGTCTTGGCCACTTCGGTCGACATCAAGGCGCCCAGAAGGTTCATGACAGCAGCCAGAAGGACTGCTACTCGGGGCTTGAAAGCCCCGGTCGCCACAGACGTCGCCATGGCGTTGGCGGAGTCATGAAAACCATTGGTGAAGTCGAAGACGAGAGCCGTGATAACGACAATGAGAACCATGAGCTCAATGGACATGGAAGTCCCTTCGAGCGAATATTTTCGTCACAGAGGCGATCATACCAACCCGCAGGTTAACGGAAGGTGAACAGATTGACAACGGGCATGTTTTCCCTTGTCATACGCCGATCATGAGGCGTGGAAGGGCGAATTCCGTGTCCCGTTTTCGCGTGTCCTCGGACCTTCATCCTCCCCGCGTGCCGTCCGTCCGCCAGGAATTGGCTAGCCCAGGAGGAGCAAGCCTTGCTAGAATTGTCCCACCGGGGTGAAAACCACGCGCATCCAAGCCTGACAAGTATCTGTTCGCGAGGTGGGCCAATGGACGACAACAGGAACCGGCTGGGTTCTGAACGTCCGCACGACACAGCAGACGATGCAGGTCTCCGTGACATATTCGGGTCACCGGAGACGGATGACAGCGCCTCGGAATCGGTCCGGCCCCACGAGGCCGTGGAGTCCGACATCCGCCTGTTAGTCCTCGCACGATTCGACGACCAGGCCGCCGTCGTGCAGTTGTGGAACCGCTATTACCCCGCTGCTTTCATGGCGGCCGCCGCGACAGCGAGTCGGCACGAGCATCCCGCCCATGTGGTCGCCACGACCTTCCGCCACTGGATGGCCCATGCGGAGAAACAGCAGACGCGTATCAGCACCTTCCTCGGCGGGTGGTTCAACGACATCGGTTCGAGCCAGCCCCCCGACGCCGCCCAGAAAGCCGTGTGCTGGGCCTTCTACTCGATGGACCAAGTCAACAGGACGATAGTGTGGCGCAGCCACGTCGACGGCTGGAGCGTCGGGCAGCTCTCCCAGGAGCTGGGGTTCCTCCCCGATTTCGCCGCGTCCCGGATCGAGCGGGCCGACGCGCAGTTCATCGACTTCGTGGAGCGTGCCGCGATCCTGCTCGACGTGGCGCCTGATCCTGGTCGGACCGATCCCTCGTGGAGCCGCGGCGCCCTGATCCAAGGATTGCTCGGGTGCACCGAAGAGGTCTTCGACGACCGTGGCGTCCCCTTGGACTCCCGGCAGGTGATCACGCCTCCCCCGCCCCAACAGTCGGCGCCGTTCCGATTCGCGGCGACCTCCCTGCGCACCGTGGGTGGGAGTATGCAGAACGGATGGCGGGGGATGTCGACCCCGGTACGGGTCGGCGCCGTCACGATCGTCGCCGCCGCCTTGGCCATGGGAGGGATCCTCGGGGCGTCGGCGTTGAACCAGCCCCCGCCCGACTCCTTCCCGTCCCCGAGCGCCACCACCAGGACTCCGGCGCCCACGCCCACGCGCACACCCACGCACACCGTGACCCCGACACCGACGCCCACCGACGAGGCGACCCCGACGCAGGACGCCGCTGAGACCGAACAGCCGCCAGCAGAGCAGCCCGTGTACTACGTGCCGCCCAACCCGGCGCCGCCTCGGCCAGTCCAGACGACTCAGGCGCCCCCGACGGCGCAGCCCGTCCATCCGCCGGTGACCCAACCGGCCACTCCACCGCCGGCGCCCACGACACCACCCACCGTGGCACCCACGACTCCGCCCACCGTGCCGCCCACGACTCCGCCGGTGACCACCCAGCCGCCGACCCCTCCCACGGAGAGCCCGACTAGCCCGGAGCCAACATTTGTGTTCACTGATATCTTTCCGAGCACAGGTTTCTACTACAGCGCCGGTGCTGACAGCGGCGATGGCGGGTACGACGACCAGCTGCCGATTCCGTGATCCTCCACGGGTGATCGATCATCGGACCCACGCGCGTGCCGAGATCCCTAGCCGAGATCCCCGACCGCTCATGGTGGGATCAGTACCAGCCGGTGGATTCTGAATGCGCCCAGGCGCCGCAGGGGGAACCGTACCTCGCTGAGATGTAGTTCAACCCCCACCGGATCTGGGTGGTGGCGTTCGTACGCCAATCCGCGCCCGCCGACGCCATCTTGGACGCGGGCAAGGACTGCGGGATCCCGTAGGCGCCCGAGTACGGGTTCTCGGCGTTCCACCGCCACCCCGACTCGCGGTTCCACAGGTAGACCAAGCACTGGAATTGGGAGTCGCCCCAGCCGTACCCCTGGATCAGGCCGTACGCGGCCGACTGGGCCTGGGCCGGGGACAGGTTTCCTCCGCCACCACCGGAGCCACCACCGCCAGAGTTTCCGCCACCGGAGTTCCCACCACCGCCAGAGTTGCCACCACCGGAGCCTCCGCCAGAGTTGTTCTGGTTCTCTTGCTCCTTTTGCTTGGCCTCTTCCTCTTGGCGAGCCTTCTCCGCGGCCTGGCGGGCCTCCTCCTCCTGACGTGCCTGCTCGGCGATCTGCGCGTTGACGTCATTGACGACCGACTGCGCCTGGGCGAGCTGGTTCTTGTTCGTGGACAGCAGCTGTGCGGCCGCGTCTTGAGCCTTCTGCTCCCCCGCCAGGGCCGCCTCGACGCTGGCCTCGGCCTGCTGGGCGGCGTCTTGGGCTGCCTGTGCGGCGGCGGACTGGGCGTCCGCCTCTTGCTGGGCCTGGTCGGCCGCCTCCTGCGCCGACTGGGCCCTGGTCTGGGCGTCCAGCAGGTCGGCTTGGATCTGCCGCAACTGGTCGAGATCGACCTGGTTGGTGGTCAGCACAGTGTCGGTCCATTGGATGCGGTTGGCCAAGGATGCCGTGGATGTGGAATCGATGAGGATGGCCACATTGATCATGGGCATGTTGTCTTGCACGATGGCCCGTGCGTACGCGTTGATCGCGTCCTTCTGCGCGTCGATCTTCGCCTGGTTCTCCTCCACGTCCCTCTGCGCGTCGGCGAGGACCTGGTTGGCGTGGTACAACTCGATGGCCTTCTGAGCCTGGACCTGCTGAGCCAGGTCCCACGCGGCCTGGGCGGCCACGAGCGCCTGCTGGGCCGACGCGACATCGGCTTGCGCGGACTGGACTCGGGCGTTCGCCGCGTTGAGCTGGGCGGTCGCGTTGTCGACGTTCGTCTGGGCGGCGTTGGCGGCCGATTCGGCCTGCTGCTTCTTGGCGTTGAGGGTGTCGTCCGCCGCGGCAGGGGCCACCCCCATGGCGCACGCAAGCGCGATGGCGCATGCGACCGCCACGACATGACGCCTGACTGGCTTTCGGGCCACGAGAGTTCCTCCATTCTCGATGATCCGAGGGACGTCCCCCCATCGATCAGAACACGACACAGGCGACACTAGTCGCTCGCCGCCCGTCAGGACAGAAACCGACGTAGCTTCGTGCCAGCCCTCGCGGGAAGACTCAAGATGTGGTTGAGGATTGCCCACTAGAATGGGTCCCATGACTGTTGCCCTCGACTTCTCCCGTTTCGACATGGCCGTACGCCCGGCCGACGACCTCTTCCGGCATGTGAATGGCCATTGGCTGGACACGGCCACCATTCCCGACGACAAGCCGTCCATCGGCGCCTTCGAGGAATTGCGGGACGAATCGGAGAAGGCCATCCACGCGATCTGCGAGGACCTGATCGCGCGCGCGGACCTCGATCCGGCCAGCGAGGAGGGCAAACTGGCGGCCCTGTACCGATCCTTCATGGACGAGGACACGATCGAAGCCCAGGGCGCGTCACCCCTGGCGCCTCTCTTGGCCCGGGTCGACGCCATCGCAAGCGTGGAGGATCTGCGCGCCTGGTTCGGCTGGTGTGTGCGGCACGGATTCACCACCCTGTTCGACACCGATGTGGACTCCGACCCCGGTGACCCCACGCGCTACCTGCTGTTCGTGGGCCAGGACGGGCTGGGCCTGCCCGACGAGTCGTACTACCACGAGCCTCAGCACGAGGATGTGCGTGGCCAGTACCGCGCCCACCTCGCCCGTACCCTCGCCCTGGCGGCCGACCGCGCCGAGCCCTCTGAGGAGGACCTGGCCCAGGCCGAAGCGGTGTGGCAGTTGGAGTGCGAGATCGCGGCCACGCACTGGGACATCGTGCGGGTACGGGACATGGTGCAGATGTACAACCTGCGCACCGTGGACCAACTCACGGCTGAAGCCCCCGACTTCGGCTGGTCCGCGATCATCGCGGCCGCCCAGATCGGCGACAAGGTCCACGAGGTCGTGAACTGCCAGCCCAGTTTCTTCACCGAGGCGGCCGGACTGGTGAGCGCCGACCGCCTGTCCACATGGAAGGCCTGGGCACGGTTCCACCTTGTCACCGACCTGTCCCCCTACCTGTCGACCGCCTTCGTGCAGGCCCGGTTCGACTTCTACACCACTGTGCTGACCGGCCAGACCGCCATCCGCCCGCGCTGGAAGAGGGCCGTCTCCTTCGTGGAGGGCTCGATGGGCGAAGCCCTGGGCAAGGTGTACGTCCAGAGCCACTACCCGCCTGCGGCCGAGCAGCGCATGACCGAGTTGGTGGACAATCTGCTGGCCGCGTACCGGGACTCGATCACGAACCTGACGTGGATGGGCGACCAGACCAAGCAGGAGGCCCTGCGGAAGCTGGACAACTTCCGCCCGAAGATCGGCCACCCGAAGACGTGGCGCGACTATTCCGGGCTGAGCGTCGGCGCCGATCTGATGGCCAACGTCTTGGCTGAGGGCGAGTTCGCCACGCAGTACGAGTTGAGCAAGCTCGGCGGGCCGATCAACCCCGACGAGTGGCTGATGTTCCCGCAGACGGTCAACGCGTACTACCACCCCTTGCGCAACGAGATCGTCTTCCCTGCCGCCATCCTGCAGCCGCCCTTCTTCAACGTGGACGCCGACGACGCGGTCAACTACGGCGCGATCGGCGCTGTGATCGGGCACGAGATCGGGCACGGCTTCGACGACCAGGGCGCCACCTGCGACGGGGAGGGCCGCCTGCGCGACTGGTGGACGCCCGAAGACCGTGAGGCGTTCGAGCAGGCCACCAAGGCCCTGATCGCCCAGTACGACGCCCTGTCCCCCGCCCAGACACCGGGACTGCACGTCAACGGCGCCCTGACCATCGGAGAGAACATCGGCGACTTGGGCGGGCTGGGCATCGCCATCAAAGCCTGGCGCCTGGCCACCGGCGGGGACGTGGAGCTCATCGACGGGTACACCGGCCTGCAGCGCCTCTTCCTCTCCTGGGGCGTGACGTGGAGCTATCGCTCCCGTGAGGAGCTGGTGGCCCAGCGACTGGCCACCGACCCGCACTCGCCGCCGGAGTTCCGCTGCAACCAGATCGTGCGCAACATCGACGAGTTCTACGACGCTTTCGACGTGACCGAGTCGGACGCCGCGTGGCTCCCCCCGCAGGAGAGGGTCACGATCTGGTGAGTCGGGCGAGGCGCCTCACGCCTCCTCGACTATCGGTGACTGCCTGCTCTCTTCACGATCATGATCGTGCCGCCGAGGGCGCACAGCAGGAGCCCAGCGACGACCAGGTACGAGGCGCGGGCGACACTGCCACCCGTGGTGATGGTGGTCGCGTTCGTGACCGTGGCGCCCGTGGTGCCCGTGGTGGATCCTTGCGGGGGCGTGACGTCCGCCTCGACGACCGGCGTGCCAGTCGTGCCAGTCGTGCCCGGGTCGGCCGTGCCCGACTGCGACTGCCCTGGGTCCGAGGTCGGTGATCCGGAGTCGCTCGCGTCGGCGACCGTGAAGGTCTCGGACGCGCCGAGGGACTCGGTCGACAGGCGCACCTCGTGGGCGCCAGCCTCGAAGTCGATCGGCGCCGACCAATGGAAGGTCACCATCCCGGAGGAGTCCACGACCTGAGGATCGAGGTACACCGGCATGGAGTCGATCTGGGCGGACACGGTCGTGCCGGCGGTGAAGGCCGTGCTGATGAAGGTGTAGTCGCGTCCCGACTGCTCCACCGTGACGAACCCTTCAGGAAGCTGGATGTACGCCGGAGGGAGGGGCGAGTCTCCGACTGGCGACGGGTCAGCCAGGGACGGATCGCCACCGGCGAGAGCGACGGCCGGGGCCGCGTCAGCGGGTGAGATGTCGGGCCCTGCCGTGGCGGGGTCCGCATCCGCGGGATCCGTGCCTTCGGGAACCGCGCCGACAGGAACCATACCGTCGTGGACCACGCCCAGTGGCGCCGCGTCGACAGGCGCCGCGCCCACGGATGTCACGCCTTCGGGGACCGCGTCACCGGATGCCGTGCCATCAATCGCGACCTCATCACTGGCCGCCGGTTGATCCGCGGACGATGTCATCGTCGTGGGGGTGGCGTCCGTGCCCACGCCGACCTCCGTGCTGGTCACAGCCTCAGGGGCCGCCGCCGGGTCGTCTGCGGTCGCCTGAGCGGCCACGCCCGACCATGCCAGACCCATCATCGAGGCCAGGCACACCAAGCCGAGGCCCTTCATCGCGTAGCGCCGATGTCGTATCATTGCAGAGTCCTCCCTGAGGGCTCCTCGCTCTTGAGGAACCCACCTACAGTGTGAAGAATTTTACCCTGCGTTGTATGTGATATCAGTTCGGGTGAGCCGATCCACCTCTCAGCGACCCATGCGCGAGCGCCGGGACCCGATGAGCACCGCGATCCCGATCAGGCACGAGAGGACACCGACAAGGGCTAACGGCATGCCGCCCGACCAGCCGCCACCGAGGACCATGCCGCCGCTGGGAATATTCTCATCGGCCTGCACGGTGAACCCTTGCGACACCGTTCCCGAATCCGCGCTCAAGACGATCTGATGGGCGCCAGTCGGGAAATCCGCGGGGGCGGTCCACCGGAACGTCACGGCGCCCGATCCGTCCGCCGCCTGGGGAGTCAACACCACCGGCGTCGAGTTGATCTGGGCCCGCACCAGTTCTCCGGCCTGGAAGCCCGTGCCGACGAACGTGTAGTCACGCCCCGCATTGGTCACCGACACGGACAGGTGATTCGGCGCGGGATCAGGGACGAACTCGATCTCCATGGGCTCTGTCGCCCAGTAGTTCCCGGTGGCCCCCACCGTCACGGTGACGGTCTCAGGAGTGACGTCGGTCACAGTCACACTGGCCTGGCTATTGGCATCCGTGGGCGCCGAGGAGGCGGACAACACCGCGTCACCCGTCACCGTGAACTGGACCTGAACGGGACCAACCGGGGCCGGGCACCCGCCAGGGACGACCAGCGCCGACAAGGTCCACGTCGAGACGCCGTCCGCCATGACTCGTCCACCATTGGTCGGAACCGCCGTCAGGATGATCTGCCCGGGCGCTGGCGGCACCGGTATGAGGACGCCCACAGCCAGGGGGGCCGACGCGGAGATCGAGGTGTTCGCCACGGTCGCCGTCACGTCCACGACCGCACCCCTGGTGGGAGAGTCCACTGTGAGGGTGGCCTGCGCCTGCCCATTCGCGTCGGTCACCACGCTCGACGCCCCGTCCAGGATGACAGGGTCGGCGACTCCGAGGTCGACCGTCGCGTCAGGCACCGGCGCCCCTGACGCATCCGTGACCGTCATCGTCGCCGTCACCGTCTGGGGGGTGACCGTCTTCGTCCCCGCACAGGTGTCATAGGCCACGTTGATGGAGGGCGAGGACAGGGTCAACGACACCGCCGCCGCTGGCGGATGTGGCGCTTGGACGAAGGTCAAGGTGAGGGGAAGCACTTCCACCGAAGGATCCGACCCGGACATGTCCAGGTCCACAGGAGTCGGCTCGCCGTCCACGCTGATCCACACCTCGTGCGCGCCCGGCGTGGTGGAGGTGAAACGCACCACGGCTTTCCCGTTGGCGGACGTCACCGGGTCGGTGACGACCTCTACCGTGGGGTCGTCGCTCTCGGCTGACACCGAGAACACGGGCCCGGTCACCTTGGGCTTGCCGAACGGGTCGACCATGGTCACGGTCACCTCATTCGCATCGCTGCCATCCGCTTTCGCATTGTCGGTCGTGACTTCAGGGGAGTACGACGCGTCGGACAGGACCGTGAAAGCCACCCGCGACGACTCCACCGAGCGGGTGTCGCCGACGATGGTGCTGGCGGTCAACGAGATCGATGCGCTGCTCGGCGCCGACATCCACTGGAACAGCATCACGTCCCAGTTCCCATCCTTGTCGGTCGTCGTGCGCTCATAGTCCATGCCGGCGCCGATGTTGGTGAGCAGCACCGTCGACAACGGCGTGGCCGTCCCCCACACGTGGATGATGGTCGGGCACATGAACGAGCACATGTTCACACCCGCGAGAACCCTCACCTCTTGCCCGTTGACGGGGCCGAGGATCACGGGGGCGGCGGGCTTGGCCGTGTCCACCATCACCGTCAGGTCCTTCTTCCCCCATTCCAGGCTGCCGTTCACATCCAGGCCATACGCGCGTACGGCGATCTGCTGCGATCCGGCGGGCAGCGGGGTGTCGATAGTGCAGGACCACGCCCCCTGGGCGTCGCTGAGAGCCTCACACGACGACGCCGGCGCTTGCGGAGCCGTCACCTTGACGTCCACGTTATCAAGGGGGATCCCCTCGGGCGTGGTCAGAGTGCCATGGAACGACGGAGTGCCCGTGGTGAGGGTGGCGCCGTCGCCCGGGTCGACCGTGATGATCCACAGCGCGGGCACCACGTCCTGGTTGATCGTGATCTCTCCGAAACGCACGGCACGGGTGGTCGTGTTGATGGCCATGACGCACACCGTCAAGGCCTGATCCTCGTAGGTCGGGTTGGCGGCCACGGTGATGCCGATGTCAGCCGGTCCCACCCCGGTCGACGCGGTCACCGATGGCGCTGGCGAGGACGACATCGACGAGCACGGCCCGAAGGAGCGTACCGTCCACGTCTCCCCCGCTGTCGCGGGGATGTGCGCCCGGGCGACACCGCCGGCGCCCGGGATGTGAGCAGCGACCGTCCCGAAGTCCGAGACAGTGATCTGCGTGGGCATGCAGGCTTGGAAACTCGCGTCCCACACGGTGCTCACCACTTGGCAGGACGCAGGCGACGCGTCCACGTACGCCGCAGGCACGCTCGCGAACTTCCTGTAGACGGCGACCTGGGGCCAGTACGACTGGAACGGGATCGTGACCCCGAGGATCTGGGCAGAGGTCGAAGTGAAGGAGAAGGGCTGGTTCGGATCGTCCAGATAGGTCGTGGCCAGGGTCGTGGCACAGGCCTCGTCACACGTCGTGTTCGACGCTTGGGCCTCGAGTTGGATCATCCCCGCCACATAGGCGCTGGTGGTGAACAGGTCGGCGGGCGTCAGGTCCGCGCCTGTGTCCAGGCGGACGTTCAACCCTGTCGTCCTCGGGATCTCGGGTATGCCGATGATGGGCGCCATGTGACTGAACGAAGCCTGAAGGGACAGAACATTGGAGAAGTTCGCCACAGCCTCCCCCGTGAGCCTCATACCGGGCCTCGTCATCGTGTACTGACCATAGTCTGGAGTGGCGCCCGCGTCTCTCTCGACGGGATCGCCAGCGGCATCCACCCACGGCACGCCGTCGCACACCACCGGCAGGGCCCCCGGCGCGTCCGCGTCGACCGTCGTCCCGTCGGGGAGGGAGTACGTGAGTCCTCCCAACTCGTCCTGCAGCGCGTAGAAGCGTGTGTTGATCTGATCCTGGAGGGCTGCGTCCGCCAACCCCGACACCGTCACGCGCGTCACCATGGTGCACGGATTCTCGGAGATCATGACCTTGTCGCTGACCCTGTACTCCGTATACGTCGTGAAGGTCAGCGGGTTCACCGGATAGGTCTCGTCCAGGCTCATGACCCTATCAGGGTCCGGCGGCGGGGGCACGGGCAGAGGGATCGTCGTGTCCACCGGCACATAGCCCGCGTCCAACGCCGCCTGCTGCCCGTCATGGGCGAGCATCGCGTTCGCGAGCTGACGCGCCGGGCTGTCGGCGGCGTCGGCCTTGTTGATGACGATGTAGTACGCGGTGTGCAGCGGGTAGGCCCCGGAGCGGATCGTGTCAGCCGACGGCATCACGCCATCGACGCCCATGAGCTTGATCTTGCTCAATTGAGGATTGGCCGCCAGGTCGCCGTACATCTGGGTGACGAAATAGTAGTACGAATACCCCAGGGAACCGGCGCCTCCGTTGAAACTCGCCGCCACCTGATTGACGAGGCCGAGCATGCTCGGGATCGACAGCGTGGGGGCGTCGACCATGGGCGTCCCTTGCATGACGAGATCCTCGATCCCCGTCTGAGAGCCGGAGTTCGCGGGGCGCTGATACGCCGTGATCGCCTGGTCAGGCCCTCCCACCGCCTTCCAGTTCGCGATCTGGCCGGAGTAGATCTGGCGGATCTGATCGACGCTGAGGGAGTCCACAGGATTGTCGGCGTTGGTCAGGAAGACGAAACCCTCGTCCACCACCGGGATGACCTCGAGGTCGACTCCTGCGGCGGCAGCCGCCGCCAGTTCGTCCGAGGAAGGACTCGTCACCAGGATCAGATCGGCGTCGCCGTTGATCAGGTTGTGGTACGCGGCGTCCGTGGTGTTGAACACCACGTCACCGCTGGACACTGGCTGGCCGGTGAACAGGGACTGAAAAGCGACCCCCAACGGCTGAGTCGCCGTCGAGCCGTCGACCCTCGGATAGGAGTCAGGGGTGAACGGCGCCGCCCCCGGGGCCGCTGACGCGACCGTGACTGAACTCACAGCCAAGCCGAGAGCTGACACGACGGCCCAAGCTCTCGCACGCGATCCAAACCCCATGGTGGATTCCCTCCTCGGTGCTCTCCCTCGTCAATGCGGGATATTTCAATATCGATGATATTCCATTGACCAATTTATTGCCAGTCGGTTCACACCCTGAGACGGCAATGATCAAGACGGGCGTCACTCGTGCGGAGGGACGCGCACCCGGGCTCGCCGCATGGCGACATCTGCCGTCCCTCAAGCCGAGATGAGATATCGTTGGTGCCATCTGCGTGAAGGAGCGTGATGGATTTCCACACCGAGGGCGCGTCGGCATGACCTCCCCGCCCATGGACCCGACGAGCGTGTGCGCCCGTCCGTGGGCCGCGGTCTGGTCCATGTTGGTGGGGTTCTTCATGCTCATGGTCGACTCGTCCATCGTGTCGGTGGCGAACCCGTCCATCCAGGTCGGGCTGGGCGCCTCCTTGACGGCGACCATCTGGGTGACGAGCGCGTACCTCCTGGGGATCGCCGTGCCTCTGCTCGTGTCGGGACGTCTGGGCGACCGCTTCGGCCAGAAGACCATGTTCATGATCGGCATGACGGTGTTCACCCTGTCATCCCTGGCTTGCGGGCTGGCCCCGGACATCGGCACGCTCATCGCCGCCAGGGCCGTCCAGGGGGTGGGCGGGTCCTTCATGTCCCCCCAGACCCAGGCGATGATCGTCCGCATCTTCCCTCCTCACAAGCGTGGCGCCGCGATGGGGCTGTGGGGGTCGACGTCCGGCATCGCCTTGTTGGTAGGCCCGATGCTCGGCGGACTCCTCGTCCAGTACTCGGGCTGGCAAGCCATCTTCCTGATCAACATCCCCGTGGGGATCGTGGGGCTCATCCTCGCCTGGCGTTTCCTGCCGGTCCTCGCCACGACGCGCCCACGATTCGACTGGCTCGGAGTCGCCCTGTCCGGCCTGGCCATCCTGTTGGTGGTCTTCGGCCTCCAGGAAGGAGTGTCCCGCGACTGGGGACAGGTATGGGGCCCGATCACGATCATCGAGGTGATCGCCGCAGGTGTGATCCTCGGCGTGGTGTTCGTGGTCTACCAGGCGCGCGCCAGCCACCCCTTGATCCCGCTGAGGCTCTTCCGCGATCGTGACTTCGCCTTGGGGACGGGCACGATCTTCCTCATCGGCGTCTCCATCACCGGGATGTCGCTGCCGTTGTTGTACTACGTCCAAGTCGCCCGCGGCCTGGAGCCGATCATGTCCGCCCTGTTCATGATGCCGTCAGCCGTCATGGGCGGGGTGCTCGCCCCCTTCGTCGGCGGGAAGGTCGTGGGCCGCATCGGCGCCAACCGCGTGGCCTTCTTCGGTCTGACCTGTATGGCCGTCTCGATGGCGTGGTACACCATGTTCCTCACCGCGACCTCGGTGATCTGGCTCGCCCTCCTGCCCGGCGTGGTCGCCGGTGTCGGAAACGCCTGCATGTGGAGCCCGGTGTCCCTGTCCGCCACCCACCACATGCCCCCCGCCGACGCGGGCGCGGGCGCGGGGCTGTACAACACGATGCGCCAGATCGGCTCCGCCCTCGGTGCGGCGCTGATGAACACCCTGATGAACGCCCGATTGACGGCGCACGGCATCGACCCCGCCGTGGCCTCCCACCATGCGGGCGCCCTGAGCCCCGCGACCGCCGCCAGTTTCTCCGAAGCGATGTCGCAGTCCATGTGGCTTCCCGCCGGGGGGTTCGCCGTGGGGGCCGTCCTGGCCATCTTCTTGACCGGGCAGGCTGGACGCAAGTCCTGAGGGCGTCCCCGCGTCCTCGTCCTCCGCCTCCCCGCGTCCGCGCCTCCCCTGGTCAGCCCGTGCGCCGATGCCCTAGGATCGTACGCACACGACTGAGACAACAGGAGGATCCATGACAGAACGCACTTTGGTGCTACTCAAGCCCGACGCGATCCAGCGGGGACTAGTGGGGCGCATCATCGCCCGACTCGAAGACGCCGGCTTGAAGATCGTCGCCATGCGGATGACGACCATGGACGAGGACCTCACGCGCCGCCACTACGCCGACCTGGAGGAGCGCATCGGCGCCCCGGCTTTCGCGGCCGTCGCCCGGTACGTGCAGTCCGGGCCGGTGCTCGCGATGGCAGTCGAGGGCCACGACGCCGTGCCCGTTGTGCGCAAGCTCATCGGCGCCACCGTCCCCGCCCAGGCCGCCCCTGGCACCATCCGCGCAGACTTCTGCCATCACGGCCCGCTCACGATCGACGGCGAGATCCGCCCGATCCGCAACCTCATCCATGCGTCGGGCTCCCCCGAGGAAGCGGCGTACGAACTGGCCTTGTGGTTCACGGAGGATCAGGTGATCGAGTACGCCACGGCGAACGAGCAGTTCACGTTCTAAGGGCGACGACCGCACAGACGAGTGCGGGCAGGGCGTGGCGCCACGGCTCAGGCCGTGCGCGACACCGCCTGCTCGCACAAGGTGTGCAGGACCCTCGTGGCGGGGCTGTCGGGGAAGGGCGCCAAGCAGGTCTCGGCTGAATCGGCCCAGCGGCGCACCTCGGATCGCGCCTCGACGAGGGCGGGGTGCGCCTTCAACAACGCGAGGGCTTCCGGGAGGTCCTCCACCACGACAGGGCCGGACAGCAGGTCGAGCAGGCGCGCGTCCTCGGGACGGCGAGCGCGCTGGACCAGCAAAGTCGTCAGAGTCGGCACGCCTTCGCGCAGGTCGGTCCCGAGGTTCTTGCCCGACTCCTGGGAGAGGATGTCCATCAGGTCGTCGGCCAGTTGGAACGCCATGCCGAGTCGCTCGCCGTACAGGGTCAGGGCGTCGATCTGGTCGGGCGAGAGCCCTGCGAACACGGCGCCGTACCGGGCGGACGCGGCGATCAGCGCCCCGGTCTTGCCCGCGAGGACGCCCAGGTGATGGTCGATGGGGTCCACCCCCGGATCGGGCCGGCGGGACTCCGCGATCTGGCCCTGCACGAGGCGTGACAAGGTGAGGGCTTGATAGGCCATGAAGTCCACGCCCAGCTTCGCCCCGACGAGAGAGGCCTGGGCGAGCATGAAGTCCCCGGCCAGGATGGCCACGGAGTTGCACCAGTTCACGTTCACGGTGGGCTGGCCTCGACGCACCTGCGCCTCGTCCATGACGTCGTCATGGTACAGCGACGCCACGTGGGTCAGTTCGACCACGACGGCCGCGTCGACCAGCGCGTCGACGTCCACCTGCCCGGCGTCGAAGCCCAAGCCGCCGACTGCCATGACCAGAGCGGGACGGTACATCTTGCCACCGGCTTTGGGCAGGTAACGCGCGACCTCTTCGACGAAGGTGTTGGGAGTGCTCACGGTCTCATGGAGACGTACGACCACGTCGTTCACGCGGTCGGCGACCCAGTCGGCAAATTGCTCGTCGGTGAGAGGCACGCTTGGACTCCTTCTGGCTTACCCGGCGCTCGGAATGACGAAGGCGGCGGCCGACTGGAGGAGATCCAGCACCGGCCCCGGCGCCAGGCCAAGTCCCAGAGTGCCCACGAAACACAGGGCCAGGACGATCCAGGTCGCCCCGCCCGGCAAGGCCACGTCCACCTCGGCGGAGTCGGACTCAGGCGCGCGGAAGAACATGACCTGGATCACGCGGATGTAGATGTACACCGCGATCAGGGACCCTGCGATGGCGACCAAGGCGAGCCACCAGTACCCGCCGCGCCAGGCGGCGGCGAAGGCGGCGAACTTGCCGACGAACCCGCCGGTGAGCGGGATGCCTGCCAGGGAGAGGAGGAAGACCAGCATCGCGAACCCGATCACCGGGTGGCGTCGTCCGACTCCGGCCCAGGCGCTCAGATCGGTCACCTCGTGCCCTTGGGAGCGCACGAGGGTGACCACGGTGAAGGCGCCGATGGTCGCGAAACCGTATGCGACAAGGTAGAACAGGATCGACGCCACGGAACCGGCCTGCCCGTCGACGAGCATGTTGCCCACGGTGACGGCGCCGACCACAGGCACGAGGATGAAGCCCGCATGGGCGATGGACGAGTACGCCAGGATCCTCTTGACGTCCGCCTGGTTGATCGCGATGATCGCGCCGACGACGATGGTCAGGATGGCCACCCCCGCCAGGAGGGGCTGCCAGGTCCAGCGCATGCCGCCCAACGCCACGTAGAAGAGGCGCAGGAGGCCGCCCACGGCGGCGATCTTCGTGCACACGCTCATGAAGGAGGTGACAGGGGTGGGAGCGCCTTGGTAGACGTCCGGCACCCACGAGTGGAAGGGGACGGCGCCGATCTTGAACAGCATCCCGACCCCGACCAGGCCCAGACCGGCCAGCAGGAGCGGATCCGACCCGGCGGTGAAGGTCACAGCGGAGGCCACACGGTCGTACGAGAAACTGCCGGCGAAACCGAAGAGGAACGCCACGCCGAACAGGAAGATCGCCGAGGCGGCCGCGCCGAGGAGGAAGTACTTCAGCGCCGCCTCCTGGGAGACCAGGCGGCGGTGACGGGCGAGGCCCGACATCACGTACAACGGCAGGGACAGGATCTCCAGGCCGACGAAGAGCACGAGGAGGTCGTTCGCGCTCACCAGGAGCGCCATGCCGGCCAAGGAGAACAACGCCAGGGGGAAGACCTCGGAATGGACCAGCCCGGCTTCGCGGGCCCCAGACTCAGCCGTGGACCCGGGGATGGCGGCGGCCATCGGGGTGAACGCCGTCGCCCCTGAATGGAGGCGGCGCTCGGCGAAGCCGATGACGCTGATCAGGCCGAAGCCGAACAGGATCGCCCACATGGCCAGCACGGGGGGATCCACCAGGACCGTCCCCGACACGATCGTGGACGAGAACGGGTCGATCAGACCGGATTTGCCGTCCACCCAGAGCCAGGCGGTCGTGCCGATCGCGGCGGCCAGGCCCACGACGGCCAGAGCCACCTGGGTGGCGAATCGTGGGGCGCGCGGCACGAACGCTTCGACGAGGACGCCGAGGCAGGCCACGCCGAGCACGATCAGGAAGGGGACCAACAGCAGGTAATCCAGGGTTGGCGCGGTGAAAGATGTCGGTGTCATCGACCCTCCTCGATTACTGCCACCGGATCATGGGCGGCGGCGGTGACCATGTAGTAGTCGGCTGTGGGGGCAGCCTCTTGCAGGGCCGGATGAGGCCAGAACCCCAAGACCAGGAACGCCGCGACCAAGGGGATCAGGGCCCAGCGCTCCCTCCAGCTGAGGTCGGTGGTGATGCGGTCCCTGGTCGCTTCGGTGACCGGCCCGGTCATCATCCGCTGGTAAGTCCACAAGATGTACACGGCCGCGAGGACCGTGCCCAACACCGCCACACCGGCGATCACCGGGTGGCGCGTCCACGTTCCGGCGATGGCCATGAACTCCGAGACGAAGCTGGACGTGCCGGGCAGGGCGCAGGAGGCCAGACCGGCGACGAGGGTGAACCCGGCCGCCAGCGGCGCGACGTTCACCACCCCTCCGAAGTCGTCGACGCGGGCCGAGCCGCGCCGGTGGATCATGTACCCGATCACCAAGTACAGCGCACCGGTCGACAGGGCGTGGTTGACCATGTAGAAGATCGACCCCGACAGGGACTGGCTCGTGAGGGCGAAGATGCCCATGACCATGAACCCGAAGTGGGAGATGGACGTGTACGCGATCAGGCGCATCAGGTTCTTCGACCCGAGGGCCGCGAAGGCGCCGTACAGGATGGAGATAACAGCCAGGATCATGATGACCGGGGTCGCCCACTGGGACTGGACGGGGAAGACGCCGATGCAGATGCGGATCATCCCGAACGTCCCCAGCTTGTCCAGGACGCCCACCATGAGGGCCGCCGCGCCAGGAGTGGTCTCCTCAGCGGCGTCGGGCAGCCAGATGTGGCCGGGCACCATGGGCGCCTTCAACGCGAAGGCGATGAAGAAGCACAAGAAGATGACCTTCACTGCCACCGAGTCCTGGAAGGAGGTGGTGGCCAGGTCCAGGAAGTTGAGCGAGACCGTGCCCTGGCTGGAGGACACCACCGCGGTGCCGATCACGCCGAAGAGCATGATGAGACCGCCGGCGAGGCCGAACAGCAGGAACTTCGCGGCGGCTTTGCCCCGCTTCGCCCCCGACCATCCGCCGATCAGGAAGTACATCGGGATCAACGTGGCTTCGAAGAAGATGTAGAACACCAGCAGGTCGAAGCTCATGAAGGAGAACAGCGAGAAGGACTCCACGAGGAGCACGAGGGCCACGAACGACTTGGACGAGAACCGCCCCGTCTCGCCGATACCCGTCTTCCATTCGGCGATGAGGACCGCCGGGACGAGGAAGACCGTCATGGCGACCATGAGCAGGCCCATGCCGTCCAGATCCATGGAGTACTTGGCGCCGATGATGGGCAGCCAGTCGAGGGACTCGGTCACCGGGGTCGAGGTCACCTTGGTGTACGCGATCACGCCACCGGTGTAGACGAGTGTGACCAGGGCGCCGACGAGGCCGACGACGCGCCCGGCGGTCGGCTTAGACAGCCACACCAGGATCGCCAGGACCAGGGGAAGCAACCCTAGAACAGTCAGAAATGGAAATGCCATACTCGTACTCCCTCTAGACCAGTCGACTGATCAGTAGTGCAAGGCCGACCAACACGACCCCGAGGGCCATCGTCACGCCGTAGGTGCGCACGTACCCGTTCTGGATGTGGCGCACCTTGTCGCCGAGCTTGGAGACCAGCCATCCGCCCCCCTCGTACGCGGGGTCGATGCCCACGTCGTCGATGGCCGTGGCGGCCCGGGAGAGGAAGGCGGCGGGACGGACGATGACAGTGTCGTTGAAAGCGTCGCCGTACAGGTCGTTGCGTCCGATCGTGGTGATCACGGTCACCTGGGCGGGCGCCTCCTTCGGCACGTCCTTGCGGAAGACGAGCCAACTGATCACCACGCCGAGGGCCACCACCACGAGAGTGACGACACCGAGCCAGGTGAACTCGGGCATCCAGGTCGCGTGCTCACCAGCGTCAGCGCCCACGACCGACAGCCACGAGCCGATCCAGCCGTTGAGGACCATGCCGCCGGCGATGGAGCCGATGGCTAGCAGGACCAACGGGATCCACATGACGGCCGGCGATTCGTGCGGATGGACTTTGGGCTCCCACCTCTTGGCGCCGAAGTACGTCATGATCATGAGCCGCGTCATGTAGAAGGCGGTCACGCCGGCGCCGATGAGGGCGAGGATGCCCAGGGCGGGCTGCGCGTGGAACGCCGCTTCGATGATGTGGTCCTTGGAATAGAACCCGGAGAAGAAGGGGAAGCCGATGATGGCCAGGTAGCCGATGCCGAAGGTCACGAAGGTGACCGGCATGGCCTTCGCCAGGGCGCCGTAGTGGCGCATGTTCACATCATCGTTCGTCCCGTGCATGACCGACCCGGCCCCGAGGAACATGTTGGCCTTGAAGAAGCCGTGGGTCAGCAGGTGGAAGATCGCGAAGGCGTACCCGGCAGGGCCGATCCCAGCAGCCAGCATCATGTACCCGATCTGGGACATGGTCGATCCGGCGAGGACCTTCTTGATGTCGTCCTTGGAGCAGCCGATCCAGGCGCCGACGAGGAGGGTGACCGTGCCGACGATGGCCACAGCCAGTTGCGCGGCGGGGGTCTGCTCGAAGATGGCGGAGGATCGTACGACCAGGTAGACCCCGGCTGTCACCATGGTGGCCGCATGGATGAGGGCCGACACCGGGGTGGGGCCTTCCATGGCGTCCAGGAGCCAGGCTTGCAGGGGCACTTGGGCGGACTTGCCGCAGGCGGCCAGCAGCAGCATGAAGCCGATGAAGGTCGCCCATCCGAGGGAGAGCTTCGAGGCGCCGGCGTCGACGGCCGAGAAGCTGGTCGACGAGAACATGGCCAGCATGGTGAACGCCGCGAGGAGCAGACCCAGGTCGCCCACGCGGTTCATGACGAAGGCCTTCTTCCCGGCGGCGGCGGCGCTCGGGCGCTCCTGCCAGAAAGCGATGAGCAGGTACGACGCCAGGCCGACACCCTCCCATCCAATGAAGAGCACCAGGTAGTTGTCGGCGAGCACCAGGATGAGCATGGCGGCGATGAACAGGTTCAGGTACGCGAAGAAGCGACGCCTGTTCGGATCATGGGCCATGTACCCGATGGAGTAGATGTGGATGATCGACCCGACGCCGGTGATCAACAGGGCGAAGAGGATCGACAGGGGGTCGAGCAGGATCCCGACGCCGATCTGCCAGGCGCCCGACGCGATCCAGGTGTACAGGTGCAGGCTGACCGCGCGTGAATCCGGCGACATGGACAGCAGGTCCACGAAGTAGATGACGGCGAACACGCAGGACGCGATGGGCGCCAGGGTGGCCAGCCAGTGCCCGAAGGAGTTGGTGACCTTGCCGAGGATGAGCAGCAGGGCCGCCACGGCCGCGGGGATGGCGACCATGAGCCAGGCGTACTGGAACAGGCCTTGTGCCGCGACGGGTGTGAGTGTCTCTAGCATGTCTATCAGCCCTTCAGCACAATCTCATTGTCGACCGAGGTCGAACGGCGGGAGCGGGAGATCATGACGATGATGGACAACCCGATCACGACTTCGGCGGCGGCGACGACCATCACGAAGAAAGCCGCGACCTGTCCGTCCAGGATCCCCCAGTGGGAGCTGAAGGCCACGAACAGCAGGTTGGCCGCGTTCAGCATCAACTCCACGCACATGAAGATGACCAAGGCGTTGCGGCGTACTAGGAAGCCGACCAGGCCGATCGTGAACAGGATCACCGCGAGGATGGCGTACAAACTAGTCATTGCGCTTCTCCTCGTCCGCCGGGGTCTCAGCGACTGCATCGGCATGGGATTCTTCGGATTCGTTCTGGTCGTCCGTTGTGTCGGGCTCGCCAGGAGCGGGCTCGTCGGCGGTCTCGTCGACCACGTGGTCGTCCGCGGGTTCGAGCTCACCAGGAGCGGTCTCGTCGTCGTCCCAGTCCAGATCCTCGACGTCCAGGGGCTCTTCCCCGGCCGTCTCGATCGCCGCCAGGACCTCGTCGTGCGGGCCCCACAGCTCGTCGACCGAGCGTAGCCCCACACGGTCCGCCAGGACCTTGGACACCGACTCTTGGGCGATGGTGCCGTCGGGCAACAGGGCCGGAGTGGCGATGGAGTTGTGACGGGCGAAGATGCCGGAGCTCGGGCGAGGTCCGGGGTCCACGCCGTCGCGTGCGTACGCCTGGAGCCTGGCGGCTGCCATCTGGGTCTGACCCGCCTTCTTCTTGATCAGCTCCGGATGGGCGAGCACCATGGCGGCCACAGCCGCGGTGATGAGCAGGGCCGCGGTCGATTCGAAGGCGATCACGTACCGGGAGAAGATCAGATCGGCCAGACCTTGGACGTTTCCTCCGGCGCTGGTGTTGGCGGAGTCGACGCCCACGGGGGTTCCGTGGACGCCTTGGGCCACGGCCAAGACCAGCAGGACCAACACGCCCAGTCCGGCGATGGCGACCGCGACGCGGTGGCCTTTCAGAGTCTCCGTGACGGAGTCCTCAGACGCCACGCCGACCAGCATGATGACGAACAAGAACAGCATCAAGATGGCGCCTGTGTACACGATGATCTGCACGGCGAAGAGGAACGGCGCCCCCAAGCTGGCGTAGATCACGGCCAGGCTGATCATGACCAGCGCCAGGCACAGGGCCGAGTAGACGGGTTTACGGAAGGTCACCAATCCGACCGCGCCGAGAATCGCGAGCACGGCGCAGATCCAGAAGGTGACCTCCACGCCCGTGACCATGGGTATCAGCATCATTCGTGATCCCCCTTCTGCCCCGACACGACGGGTGTCGGCACACGGTTGTCGGCGCCCGCGTCGGGGAGCCCGAGGAAGTAGTCCCGCTCGTCATCCCCCAGTCGGCGAGGATGCGGCGGCGCCTCCATGCCCTCCAGCAGAGGGGCCAGGAGTTCTTCTTTGGTGTAGATGAGGCTCGCCCGGGAGCGATCGGCCAACTTGAACTCGTTGGTCATCGTCAGCGCCCTGGTCGGGCACGCCTCGATGCACATCCCGCAGAAGATGCAGCGCAGGTAGTTGATCTGGTAGACCTTGCCGTACCTCTCACCCGGGGAGAAGCGCTCCTCATCGGTGTTCGGCCCGGCTTCGACGTAGATGGCGTCCGCGGGGCAGGCCCAGGCGCACAGTTCGCAGCCGACGCATTTCTCCAAGCCGTCCGGCCAGCGGTTGAGCTGGTGGCGGCCATGGTAGCGGGCCTCTGTGACCTTCTCCTTGCCCTTCTCGGGGTACCCCTGCGTGAAGGGCTTGCGGAACATGGTGGCGAAGGTGATCCCGAATCCCTTCCAGCCGTCTAGCAATCCCATACTAGGCCTCCTTTGTCTGGTCGTTGTCGTTCAGCACTTCGCCGCCGGGCCCGACGAGGACGTCGGCGTACTCAGGCAGGATCTGGCCGGACATCGGCGGGACGGGATATCCCCCGGCGAACGGATCGAAGACCCCTGGGGCGACCGAGGGGACGCGGGACACCTCGGAGCGGATGTCGCCCGAGTCGGTCTGGCCGCCCTTCGACGGCCACAGGACCATGACGAGCAGGATGACCACGACGACGGCCGCGATGATCAGCAAGGTCGTGGACGAGAACCAGTTCTGCGTCGACCCGACGCGGGCCACGGCCACGAGCACGATCCACACCAGGTTGACCGGGATCAGCACCTTCCAGCCCAGGTGCATGAACTGGTCGTACCTGAGCCTGGGCAGAGTCCCTCTCAGCCACACGAAGAAGAAGATGAACAACTGGACCTTGATCAGGAACCAGACGATGCCCATCCATCCGCCGTCGAGCCAGGCCAAGCCCGCGTGGTTCGTGAGCCACGGCGTGATCGGCCACGGGGCATGGTAGCCGCCCAGGAAGAGGGTGGTCGCCACGGCGGACACGGTGGCCATGTTGATGTACTCGGCCAGGAAGTAGATCGCGTACCGGAAACCCGAGTAGTCGGTGATGTACCCGGAGACGATCTCCTGCTCGCATTCGACGAGGTCGAAGGGCGCGCGGTTCGTCTCGGCCACCATGGAGATGACGTAGATCACGAAGCTGGGCAGCAGGAGGATCCCGTACCAGCTCGGGAACTGCAGCTGCGGCAGGACTCCCCAGGTGGACATCTGGGCGCCGACGATGTCGGAGGTCGACATGGACCCCGCGTACATGAACACCGCGACCAGCGACAAGCCCATGGCGATCTCGTAGGAGATCATCTGCGCTGTGGAACGGATCGAGCCCAACAGGGAGTACTCCGAGGTGGAGGCCCACCCGGCCAGGACGATGCCGTAGATGCCGACCGCCGCGACGGACAGGATGAACAGCACGCCCATCGGCAGGTCGGTCAACTGAAGGTTGGTGGTGACGCCGAACATGGTCACCTGCCCGCCGATGGGGATGACCGACCAGGCGGTGAAGGCCGCCGCGCCCGTCACGAGCGGCGCGAGGGAGAAGATCACCTTGTCGGCGCCCGTCGGGCGGAAGTCCTCTTTGAGAAGGGCCTTCGTGCCGTCGGCGAGCGCCTGTCCCAGGCCGAGGGGGCCGTTCATGATGGGACCGAGGCGGTGCTGCATCTTCCCGACCACCCGGCGTTCGAACCAGACGTTGAAGATGGTGTACGCGAGGAGGAAGACGACGAGGACCACGATCTTGATCAGGACGATCCACCAAGGATCGGCGCCGAATACCACCGTGTCAAGAAGACTCATTCTTCACCTTCTTTCTTGGGGTCGGGCGCGGCTGCCAAGGTGACCGGCACGCCCACGCCGACGCCGATCGAGGCAAGCGCCATGTCCCGGCCCTTGAAGGGGGCCCAGACGACTTGGTCGACCATCGTGGGGTCGACGAGCAGCGGGAGGGTCACCGATCCCTTCGGACCGGTCAGACGAACATACGAGCTGGTGGCCAGCCCCTCGGTGCGCAGGGTCTGCGGCGAGATCCTGGCGACCTCCGGACGTGCCGTGCCCAGCAGGGAGTCGGCGCCGTCGAGGCACCGCGCGTCGTCGATGAGCTCTCGCCATGTCGAGACGACCACGCCTTTCGCGTCGACCTCCTCGGGGCGGACAGCCAACTCTTCGGTCCTGGGCCCGTCCCAGGCCGGGATGTCGGCCATGGATTCCCGTGCGCCCGCCGGGGTACGGAAGCCCAAGTCGACGCCCATCGCCTCGGCGAGGGCGGCCAGGACGCGGATCTCCGTCATCGGCGAACGCGGGTTGGTCACGACCTGGTTGACCGGGCGCGGACGATGCTCCCAGTCGAGGAAGGTGCCTTCCGTCTGCTCTAGGACGTCCACGGGAAGGACGACGTCGGCGCGACGCGCCACGTCCGAAAGACGCGACTCCAGGGAGACGACGAAGGCCCGCTCGACACCGGCTTCGGCCTGGTCGGGATCGTCGAAGTCTGACACTTCGACGCCGGAGACGATCAGGGCCGCCAGATCTCCCTGGGCGGCGGCGGCGAGCTGGCTCACCGCGTCCAAGCCTGGGGCGGTGGGGATGTCGCCGCCCCACAGGTCGGCCATCTGGGCCACGGCCCTCGCGTCGGTGACAGGACGCCCGCCCGGCAGGAGGCCCGGCAGGCATCCGGCTTCGATCGCGGCGATCTCACCGGCGCGACGCGGGACCCACGCCATGCGGGCCCCGGTGGCACGCACCTTGTCCATGAGCACGGTCAGCGTCCCCGGGATCCTCGTGGCGCGCTCGCCGACGAGGATGATCGTGTCGGAGTCGATGTCGAGCTCCGCCAGCCTCTGCGGGATGTCGTTCGGACGGGCGGGGACCAAGGTGGCGTTGAGCTTCGCCGACCCCCGGGACAGGAAGGTCGACACGGTCTGGATGGCCAGGCCCTTCTTCCGATTGGCCTTGCGCAGACGCAGGAAGATCGCCGGAGACTCGTCCTCGGGCTCGAAGAACACCAAGACGACCTTGCCGGCCTGCTCCAGGTCGGCATAGGTCACGGACTCCTCCAGGGTCTTCCCGGCGACGTTCGCGCCGAGGAAGCGGGCTTCCTCTTCGCTGGCGGATCGGGCTCTGAAGTCGATGGAGTTGGTCTTCGCCACTGTGCGGGCGAAGACGGAGTAGGCGTACGCCGTCTCCCACGTGAGACGGCCTCCGGTGAGGACGCCCACGCTTCCCGCGGCTGCTTCCAGTCCATGGACGGCCGCGTCGAGGGCCTCCGGCCAGGAGACAGGGACGAGCTCGCCGTCCTTGCGGACCATGGGGCGCGTGACACGGTCGTCGCCGCGAGCGGAGACGAATCCGAAGCGGCCACGGTCGCAGGTCCACTCCTCGTTGACATCCATGTCCTCGCCGGCGTACCGACGCCTCACCTCGTAGTGGCGGGCGTCCACGCGCATCTGGCACCCCGAGGCGCAGTTCTCGCACGTGGTGACGGTGGAGACCAGGTCGAAGGGACGGGCCGAGAAGCGGTAGTCCGCCGAGGTCAGGGCGCCGACCGGGCAGATCTGGACGACGTTGCCCGAGAAGTACGAGTCGTAGGGCTGCTCGGGGTAGATGCCGATCTGCTGCTTGGCGCCGCGCTCGACGAGCGAGATCATCGGGTCGCCCGCGATCTGGTCGGCGAAGCGGGTGCAGCGGGTGCACATCACGCAGCGCTCACGGTCCAACAGCACGAGGTCGGACAGGGCGATGGGCTTCGGGTACTCCCTCTTGACCCCGTCGAACCGGGTCTCGCCGCGTCCCTGTGCCAGCGCCTGGTTCTGGAGGGGGCATTCCCCGCCCTTGTCGCAGACCGGGCAGTCGAGGGGGTGGTTGATGAGGAGGAGCTCCAGGATGTCGGCCTGCGCCTTGGCGGCCTGCTCGGAGGTGGCCTGGGATTTCAGCACCATGCCCTGGGCCGCCTCGGTGGCGCACGAGGGCTGCGGCTTGGGGAACCCGCGACCATTGCCCATATCGACGATCTCCACCATGCATTGGCGGCAGGCGCCGGCGGGGTCCAGCAGCGGGTGGTCGCAGAACCTCGGAATGACGATCCCCGCCGCCTCGGCGGCCCGGATGGCCAGCGTGCCCTTGGGCACGGTGACCTCGACGCCATCGATGGTGACCTGGATCATCTCAGCCATGGGTACGGGTTCGCTCATGCGTGAACCTCCTTGTCAGAGATAGGAAAGAGGGCGCTGGCGGAGTACGGGAGGTAGTCCCACGCGGGGGTGTGGCATCCGACCTCGAACTCGGGGCGGAAGTGCCGCACGGCGCTGGTCACACAGGCGATGGCGCCCTCGACCAGCGTGCAGAAGCTCTTCCCGGTGATCGTGTCGGCCACGGACAACAGCTTGTCCACGTCGCCTTCCTCGCCCTGTCCGGCTTCCAGCTTGGCGAGCAGTTGCACGAGCCACCAGGTGCCCTCACGGCACGGGGTGCATTTGCCGCAGGACTCGTGCTTGTAGAACTCCAGCCACCGCTTGGTGGTGCGCACCACGGACACGGTCTCGTCGAAGACCTGCATGGCCTTGGTGCCGAGCATGGTCCCCGCGGCGGCGAGGCCCTCGTAGTCCAGGGGGACGTCGAGGTGTTCGGCGGTGAGGATCGGGGTCGAGGACCCGCCGGGCGTGAAGAACTTCAGCTCATGGCCGTCGCGCATGCCGCCGGCCAACTCGATCAACTGGCGCATGGTCGTGCCCAGCGGCGCCTCGTACTGGCCGGGGTTCTTCACGTGCCCCGACAGGGAGTAGATGGTGAACCCCTGGGACTTCTCCGTGCCCATCGAGGCGAACCACTCCTTGCCGTACCTCAGGATCGAGGGGACGGTGGAGATGGACTCGACGTTGTTGATGACCGTCGGGGAGGCGTACAGCCCGGCGACGGCGGGGAAGGGGGGACGCAGCCTGGGTTGTCCGCGCAGCCCTTCGAGGGAGTTCAGGAGGGCGGTCTCCTCGCCGCAGATGTACGCGCCCGCGCCGGCGTGGACGATCAGCTCCAAGTCGTACCCCGTGCCGAGGATGTTCGTCCCGAGCAGCCCGGCCTCGTACGCCTCCTTGACGGCGGCCTGGACGCGGCGGATGGGATGGACGACTTCGCCACGGATGTAGATGAAGGCCGTGTGGGCGTTGATGGCGTACGCCGAGATGATCGCGCCCTCCACCAACGTGTGGGGGCTGGCCATCATCAGGGGGATGTCCTTGCAGGTCCCCGGCTCCGACTCGTCGCCGTTGACCACGAGGTACTTGGGGTTCGGGTTGTCCTGGGGGACGAAGCTCCACTTCATGCCGGTGGGGAAGCCCGCGCCTCCACGGCCGCGGAGCCCTGCGGCTTTGACCTCGTTCATGACGTCGACCGGCGCCATGGTCAGGGCCTTCTTCAGACCCTCGTACCCGCCCTGGGCGCGATAGGCGTCCAAGGTCCACGAGCGGTCGGTCCCCCAGTTACGGGTGAGGACAGGGGTCAACGTGTCAGTCATTTCTGGCTCCCCTCGGGTACGCCCGTCCACCCGTGGGCGGCGGCGGCTTGCAGCCCGCGCAGGGACGGCTCACCGGCCGAGGGTCCCTCGTCGGCTTGGCCGTCGTAGATGCCGGCGAGCACCGACTCCGTGTGGGCCCAACTCGACAGGACCGGGCCGCGCGTGGAGCGCACCTCGCGGCCGGCGGCCAGATCGTCCAGGATCTGCTCGGCCTTCTCGGGGGTCATGTTGTCCATGAACTCCCAGTTGACCATCATGATCGGGGCGAAATCACACGCGGCGTTGCACTCGACCTTCTCCAGAGAGAACATCCCGTCGGCCGTCGTCTCCTCCTCGCCAATGCCCAGCTTGCGCTCGACGGCTTCCAGGAGGGCGTCCCCGCCCATGACGGCGCACAGGGCCGTGGTGCACACACCGATGTGGTGCTTGCCCGCGGGGCGGCGCTTGTACATGGTGTAGAACGTGGCCACGCCGGAGACCTGCGCCGGCGTGATGCCCAGGATCTCGGCGCACACCTCGATGCCTCGCGGCGAGACGCGCCCGTCGACGGACTGCACGAAGTGCAGCATCGGCATCAGGGCGGACCGCTTACGCGGGTACTTCTCGGCGATGGCCGTCAACTGGTCGATGGCGGCCTTGTCGATGTTGGTCGACGTGTCAGTCATGTCCACGCTTCCGGTGTTGTCGAATGTGTGCTCAAACTCGTGTCCGCTCATCGGTCCACACCTCCCAGCACCGGGTCGAGACCGGCGATCGCCACGATAACATCACTCAGCATTCCACCTTCGCACATCGTCGGCACGGATTGCAGATGGTGGAAGCCGGGGTCGCGGAAATGCACCCGGTACGGCCTGGTTCCACCGTCGGAGACAAGATGACAGCCCAATTCGCCCTTGGAGGACTCGATGGTCTGGTAGACCTGGCCGCGCGGGACCCTGAAGCCCTCGGAGACCAGTTTGAAGTGATGGATCAGCCCTTCCATGGACTGGCCCATGACGTTCTTGACGTGGGCGAACGAGTTGCCCTGTCCGTCGGGGCCCACCGTCAGGTCGCCGGGCATCCCGAACTTCGGATCGGTGCACATGTGCGGCTGTCCGGCGGTCTGCTCCAGCTTCTGGTAGCACTGCTCGATGATCTTCAGCGACTCCCACATCTCCGACAGGCGGACGCGGAAGCGGCCGTACGCGTCGCAGGTGTCCCAGGTGATGACGTCGAAGTCGTACCCCTCGTACCCACAGTATGGCTGCTTCTTGCGCAGATCCCAGGGGTAGCCGGTGGCCCGCAGGACCGGACCGGACGCGCCCATCGACATGGCCTGGGCCAGATCCATGGTCGCCACGTTGGACATACGAGCTTTGAAGATCGGGTTCTCGTTGCAGAACCCGGCGTACTCCGGGAGGTGCTTGTGCAGCCACTCGATGACGGTGCGCAGACGCGCGAGCCCGTTCTCGGGGAGGTCGATGCTGACCCCGCCCGGACGCACGTACGCGTGGTTCATGCGGGTCCCGCACAGGGCTTCGAAGAAGTCGAGGATCATCTCGCGCTCACGGAAGCCGACCGTCATGACGGTCAGGGCGCCGATCTCCATGCCTCCGGTGCCGATGGCGACCAGGTGGGAGGAGATGCGTCCGAGTTCCATGACCAGCACACGCAGGACGTCCGCGCGCTCGGGCACCTCGATGCCGAGCATCTTCTCCACAGCCAGGCAGTACACGACCTCGTTGAAGATGGGGGCGACGTAGTCCATGCGGGTCACGTACGCGGACCCCTGGGCCCAGGTGCGGTACTCCATCGACTTCTCGATGCCGGTGTGCAGGAAGCCGATGCCCGGGCGGATCGACGTGACCGTCTCGCCGTCCAGTTCGACCTCCAGGCGCAGGACGCCGTGGGTCGAGGGGTGCTGGGGGCCCATGTTGATCACGACGGTCTCGTCGCCGCGTTGGCGCTGGGCGGCCACGACCTCGTCGAAGTCTCCGCCCTGGACCAGGTACTCCATCGCCCTGCGGGGGTTCGCATCCGTGGCGTCACGGGGCTCGTCGTCGACCACGGCGTGGGTCGGTGCGTCGTCCACACGGTCGTCGCGGGTGTCTTTGTCGTCAACCATCAGTACGACCTCCTCTCGTCCGGCGGCGGCACGACCGCGCCCTTGAACTCGACCGGGATGCCTCCCAAGGGATAGTCCTTGCGCTGGGGATGCCCGTCCCAGTCGTCGGGCATCAGGATGCGGGTCAGGCCGGGGTGGCCGGTGAAGATCACGCCGAACATGTCCCAGGTCTCACGCTCATGCCAGTTGACATGGGGATACACCGACGTCACGGAGTCCAGGACGGGATCCTCGTCCGGCACGGTCACCTCCAGGCGCACGCGCCGGTTGTGGGTCATTGACAGCAGCGTGTACACGATGTGGAACTCGGTCCCCGGTTCGTCGGGGTAGTGGACGCCCGACACCGAGGTGCAGGTCTCGAACCGCAGCCGGGCGTCGTCACGGGCGACCCTGACCACGTCGAGGAGGCGGTCCTTGGGGACGTACAGGGTCAACTCCTGGTACTCGGTGTTCACCTGGTCGGGAAGCCCGGGAACCAGGGAGAGGAAGCGGTCGACCACTTCGTCGTACCAGGCGCCGTACGGCCTCGAGGCCCGCAGGTGGCGTTCGACCGGGCGGGATATCCCGCCGAAGCCGGAGACGTCGCCGGGGCCCGTCCCCCACATGCCCTTGCGCACGGTCCGAACGACCGGCGCGGACTGGGGAGCGACCACTCCTGACGATGTGGTGTCGGTCATCTCATCAACCCTTTCATCTCCAACGTGGATTCCGACTGGAGGATGCGTTGCTCGCGTTCTTCGGCCTGCTCGGTGATGTGCTTGCCGATGGGCAGCCACTGGACCTCGCGCTTGCGCAGCTTGAACACGGCGTCGATCAATTGGTCAGGACGCGGGGGGCAGCCAGGCAGGTAGATGTCCACCGGCACGACGTGGTCGGCGCCCTGGACGACGGCGTAGTTGTTGAACATACCGCCGCTGGACGCGCAGGCGCCCATGGCGATCACCCACTTGGGGTCGGGCATCTGGTCGTAGACCTGACGCACGACGGGGGCCATCTTCTGGGACAGCCGTCCGGCGACGATCATCAGGTCGGCCTGGCGCGGCGAGGCCCGGAAGACCTCCATACCCCACCGGCCGGAGTCGAAGCGCGGAGCGCCGAACGCCATCATCTCGATGGAGCAGCACGCCAGGCCCATGGTGGCCGGCCAGAACGACGCCTGCCGCATCCACCCGAACACGCCTTCGACCGTCGTCAGAAGGACTCCGGGGATCTTGTCTTCAATGCCCATCTCGCCTCAATCCCAATTCAACCCGCCGCGGCGGAACACGTACAGGTACGCGACGAAGACCGTCACGATAAATAGCACCATTTCCACGAGCGCGAACACGCCCATCTGCTGATAGGAGACCGCCCAAGGATAGAGGAAGACGATCTCGATGTCGAAGACGATGTACAGCATGGCCGTGATGTAGTACTTGACGGGGATCCGTCCGCCATCTTGCGGTTGCGGAGTCGGCTCGATGCCGCACTCGTACGCGTCGTACTTAGCCTTGTTCTTGCGTCTCGGACCGATGACTTTGCTCAGCAGAATCGCGAAAGCCATGAATCCCGCCGCGATCGCGAGCAGCCCGACGATAGGCGTGTACAGATTCATTCCATGTCCTTTGCATGAGTCTCAATGCAGGATCGGGGTCACTGTGTGAGTCCGCGCAACACGCGTCTTCACGTATCCGGTCCACAGTCGATCCTAGTGCACGCTCAAGGCTTGAGTCATCTTAAGAGGTCTCAGATTGTGGACGCCGGCGGGTGTTCTTATGCGCGTCAAGCGTGGGGGTGCTCGTGGGTGGTACCCGTGGGGCCTGGGTGGCGGTCGAGGCGGGTGGCGGGGCCGGTGCTGGCTGGGTCGTGTGGGAAGTTCAGCATAACCGGATAGATAAGCCTGGTGTGGTGCCGCGGGGGCGCGAACCGTGATTTTTCGGTCCGAAATGAACAGTTCGTGCCCCCGCAGTTTTCGTGGGGGCGCGAACCGTCCGTTTTCGGTCCGAAAAGCACGATTCGTGCCCCCGTGGATGGATGTGTACGGTTCGTGCCCCCGGGATTTGTAGGGACTTGCATGGGGGCACGGAGGTGGCCATCGCTTCGGCTCTTAGGCCCGTCGATTGGGTGGGGTCGTTGACAACAGACAGGACGGCGTTGGCGCCATCAACCTCGCCCAAGCCCGACTCGGCAGGCACAACGCCGATGCCTTGTCATAGTCGAGGTTATACGGAGTCTCGTCGCAGTACCACGAGTCGTGATCGTCCAGGCAGGCTCACATATCCGTCTCGAACCGCTTCTCATGTTGAATCGCCATCGGCGCTCCCGTTTTCCCTATCGTCTGCGTCAGCCATCAAGGGATTCTTTGCAACTGGTCTGTTCGCGCCCAACTCGAGTAACTCTGTGAGGTCAGCGGCAGCGTGCTTGGCTTTCAGCGAAGTCCAAGAACTGCGACACCAGCAGGTCTAGGTCGATGATCTCGTCCTCATTGAGATAGTTCTTAGCGATAGTCGCATCGGCTTTGACGGGACGATCACCCTGCCAGGCCGTGAGGCCGAACGTCGACGATCGTGGGTCGATGCGCATCCGTACCAGCTCAGCGGCGGTGTGGCCGGTGACAGCGAACAGCAGCTTGTTCTGGATCGTGGTGAAGAAATCCCTAGCGGTCTGGGACGCTTTGTCGTAGTCAGAGGTGGTGTGGACAAACAGGTCACGAACCTTCTGATAGAACCTGTAAGAAATCCTTACGGGTTGCCTCTTCACGTAGTTCGTCTGACTCGTAGATGTTCCTCAGGTGCATCGTGATGTTTTCGCGCGTGACGGCGAAGAGTTCCGCCATCAGCGGCTGTTTCAGCCAAATCGTCTCGCCCTGGTACCGCACCTCGATCGACTCCTCGCCAGCCTGGGCGGTAAAGATCAGAAACTCGGCCGTTGAGTTCCTGATACGAAGCTGCTTACTGTCAGCCGTGATCCCCCTCATCGGGTATGGGTCCATTCTGGCAGTCACAACTGACAGTGCCTTGGTTCAGGACATAAGAAACCCCTGTCTCGGTAGATAGGAAACTGATCTCTCGCGATATAGGAAACCCGACGATGGGTGAATGTCTATCGCGACATTGATCATCCCTGCGGTCAGCGTTCAGGGGCTCACCCAGTCTGACGCCGCCAGATATCAGCGCCCAACGATACAGCCCCCAAGTGAACGCCGACACCAGGATTCTTGACCATCTCCGTGCCGTGCGCCTCGACATCGACAGGTAGCTCCGCGCTCAGCAACTTCGCAATCCAGGCGTCATATCCTCGCTCGACGGAAGGGATCGTCGTCACGGTCCTTTGTGTCGTCTTCACCCACGCCAGGCAACAAGTCCGTTGAGTGAGAGCGGGCCAGACTGAAACACGGGGTGAAGCCACACAGAGTTCAAGTGGTCGGCTTTCAAACCGAGAACTGTGCCTGTCGCTATCACAACGCGCTCGTCGTCATCAACCACGTCGGGCGAAACCCGCACCCATCCGCTGTCATGATCGTATGTTGTCGCCCACTCACCGACCTCAGCCACACAATAACCAGCACCCGCTACGAACTCCTGGCTGCCGACCACCCGGACAGTACCCTCTCGACTCGACTCCGGACTGACGAGCCCAGCTTGCCAACGGGTATGGGGGTGCAAACCCATGACGCACCGAGCGGCTCCGCTTTCCACGTCCACCACGACCAGGAGCGTCCCAATCGCGAGGTACGCCTCTCCACGTCCACCCAGACGTGTGTCGCGACCAAACCGCGAATCAACGTCAAAACCGAACGAGTAGTCGGTTGCCGAGTAGACCAGTAGACCGTTGAGGATTCTGCCACTGGATGAGGTCAACACCAACCGTGCCATCACGTGCTCGGCTCGAAGAGGTCGTGCCGGATTGTCGTGGCAGGAGGATCAACCACCACCTCGTCAACGCCGGATGTGCCATTCATCGACCCATCGACAACCCACTCGAGCCCCCAGGAACACCCCCCAGGTCAGCAACAGGATGGGCCGAGTCCATGATGATCTGTACCGTGAGCACAGAATCAGCGTACGGTCATACCGGGGCACCACCCGACACACCCGACAAATCCGGACACGCGACCCTCCACCACACCGGCATCGGACGAACCCACAACGGAACCCACGTCACCATGCTCATCCACGACCTCCAGATCACCATCATCAACACCGCGACCGGAGAGATCCTCCGCGACCTCATCCTCGACCCCACCAGGGACTACCAACCACGCAATAAACGTTAAAACGGGTGAGCCCACAAACCGTAGGCTCACCCGTTTCCAATATCCCAAGACATCACACAGTCACAACTGACAGTTTTCGGACCCTCATGTTGAATCGTCATCGGCGCTCCTGTTCTCCCTATCGTCTACGTCAGCCATCAAGGGATTCTTTGCAACTGGTCTGTTCGCGCCCAACTCGAGTAACTCTGTGAGGTCAGCGGCGGCGACTTCCCATGACTCGTCGTATTCGCGTCTTTGGCGTGCTTCGGCGAAGCCCGCCCAAGAGGCATCGACCAAAGTTTCGACGGATTCGCGCGACGCCGAACCTGACCCCTGCAATAGCGGCAGGCTGTTGGCCTCAAGAAGCCGATCAGTCACGACGACCCATTGCTCCATCGTCGTCACCAGGCGGCGGCGTGCTTGGCCTTCAGCGAAGTCCAAGAATTGTGACACCAGCAGGTCCAGGTCGATGATCTCGTCCTCATTGAGATAGTTCTTAGCGATAGTCGCATCGGCTTTGACGGGACGATCACCCTGCCAGGCCGTGAGGCCGAACGTCGACGATCGTGGGTCGATGCGCATCCGAACCAGCTCAGCTGCGGTGTGGCGAGTGACAGCGAACAGCAGCTTGTTCTGGATCGTGGTGAAGAAATCCCCAGCGGTCTGGGACGCTTTGTCGTAGTCAGAGCTGGTTTGCACGAACAGGTCGCGAACCTTCTGGTAGAACCGCTTCTCAGACGCCCGGATCTCGCGGATGCGTCGCAACACCTCGTCGAAGTAGTCAGGTTCCGAGCCGGGGTTCTTCAGTCGTTCGTCATCCATTGCGAACCCCTTGACGAGGTATTCCGAAAGGATAGTGGTTGCCCACTGCCGGAACATCACGGCCTGACGAGTGGTCACCCGATAACCCACTGCCAAGATCATGTCCAGGTTGTATACAGCAACATTGCGGCGAACTTGGCGGTTGCCTTCGATTCGAACTATTGACTCAGAGTCAATAGTTGCCTCCGTCAACTCGCCATCGTCCAGTATGCGCCGAACGATGTGGTTCACATTGGTGACCGTAGTGGCATACAGATCAGCCAGACTTCGCTGCGACAGCCAGACCGTGCCACCGACTGCCCGAAGTTGCACTTCGCTGGCACCCTTGCGCCGATAGACGACTATCTCGCCCCGCCCCTCAAGCACGATGTGCTCCCTTCCTGCTCACTGACCCCCGGCTTGGGCGCCCACAGGACCATTCTGGCAGTCACCACTGACATTTTCCGGACGCTCCATCCGGTCATCCCGGTTCAGGGACTTCGGGAAGGAATCATATCCGGAATGGAGAAGCACATTTGACAAATATCTAGTATTTAAATAGCATAAGCGTACCGATACCGACCGCCACCGACGCAGAAGCTCAGCGAAGTTGATGGGCGAAACCTGCAGGCGGTCTCTACCTCAGGAAGATTCAGCTCATGAAAACCAAATGGATTGTGGCACTTGCCGCATCATGTATGATCCCAGGAATGCTTGTGGCAGGGATGCCACAAGCATCTGCGGCTACACCAGGGGGCACGACGACCGCCACATACAACACACCACTCACTTCAGCGAGCACGAAGTGCACACCAAACACGTCTACGAAGGCGCAAGCCCATGTTACCCTTGGGTCCATGATAGGCACTAGTCCTCTTGGCGCCCAAGGTGTGGTCGCATACATCGGGATTTCGGCAGCCACCGTGCAACCCGGCGCCTCGGGTTACTGTACCTGGGTGCTGGCGAATCAGGTCGGCTAGGTGGCTCGTCTCACTAGAACGCCACGTCTGTGGGACACTCGCCGAGGGAGTGTCCCATGGGTCATTCCTACTCTAGGAGTGATACTCATCGTCATGTTGCTCATGAGTGGATGCTCGGCCCCCCCGCCTGGACCAGATCCCTCATCTGAGCCAGACAACTCCGCTCGTTTGGCGCCTAGTCTGACTGTCCTATTCCAGCGAGCTTTGGACAGCAACGGC